>DKTP01000075.1:23385-28085 GCA_002473085.1 Anaerolineales bacterium UBA7227 | reverse complement strand
CGCTTCCGCATTGATCCTGAATACGGGGACGACCAACCCCGCCGTCTCGGCTGGGTGGACTTCGATCGTCAACGACGGCGCGCTGACCCTGAATGGCGGGGGATCCGTTTCCTCCATCGTCAATAATGCTGCGGGAACGCTGAACATCGGCTATACCAGCCAGCCGTCCATCACTGCCTTGAATCTTAGCGCGGCCGGCAACACGGTCGTTTATAACCGCGCCGGCGCGCAGACGATCAATGCCGCGGTTACCTACAGCAACTTCGCCACAAGCGGAAGCGGGACTAAAACCGCAAATGGGGCGATGACCATCTCCAACGATTTCACGGTTGGCGGAGGGACTGCCTTTACGACTCCCAATAGCGTAAGCATTGCCGGCAACCTGACGGCGGACGGGACTTTTACCCAGACAGCCGGGACGACCACATTTACCGGCGGCGGGACGCATGCCTTTGCCGGGAACGGCGTTATTCAATTCAACAATCTCACGACCAGCAGCCAGACTGTCAACGCCGGCGCGAGCGATCTTCGCATTTTTGACGACTGGACGCATGGAACGGCCGGGGCTTTCAACGCCCAGACCAGCACGGTCACGTTCAACGGGACAAGTTACCAGTCCCTGCCCAATCCCGCCTATGCGCCATCCTTTTACAACCTGACGATCAACAAATCGAGCGGAGGGATGACCACCGGGCGCACCTGGACCGTGACCAATAATTTCGTGTTGACGCTCGGGACCATCGAGCCGGCCGGTAATTCCAGTTTCAAAAACGTCACGTTGGACGGCGGAACTTTCACCGCGCCGGGCGGCAATATTAACGTCAGCGGGGATTGGACGCAGAACGCCAGCGCCTTCAACGCCGGCAGCGGCACAGTTGTTTTTAACGGCGCCTCCCAGCAGACCCTCGGCGGCTCCACGGGCGCCGTCTTCAACAACCTGACCTTGAACAACGCCGCGGGATTGGCGTTGAGCGCGGTCAATCCCACCGTCAATGGCGTCTTCACGTTTACCAACGGCCTCGTCGCCACCGGCGCGAACTCGCTCATCCTCGGGACGGGCGGCTCCATCAGCGGCGCGGGCGCGGGGAAATACGTTTACGGAAATTTGCAGAAGAACTTCAACTCCGGCGCGGGTCAGACCTTCACCTTCCCCGTCGGCGACGCGGCCAACTACGCCCCGGCGCAACTTTCCGCGTTCAACGTCTCCTCGGCGGGCAGCCTCGCCGCGTCCACGACAAAGGCGCGCCATCCCGAGTTCATGTCGGCCAACATCGGCGACAAATACGTCGAACGCTATTGGACTCTTGCACCGGCCGGCGGACTCGCCGCCAGCGGCTACGACCTCACCGTCACCTTTGCGGCTGGCGACCTCGTCGGCTCGCCCAACACCGGCGCCCTCGTCATGCAGAAATACAGCGGCGGCGTGTGGAGCAACCCGTCCGCCAGCTCGTCCACATCCACCACCGTCACCGGCAGCGGCTTCACCTCTTTCAGCGACTTCTTCACCGGCGAATCCGGCATCCCCACGCCGGTGACGCTCTCATACTTCCAGGCGATTCGCAGCGGCGGCGCGGTGTTGTTCACCTGGTCCACCTCCACCGAGACCGGGAACGTGGGCTTCAACCTGTACGGCGGCGGACAGAAACTGAACGACGAACTCATCCCGTCCAACGCCACCGACTCGCTGGAGCGGCAGGACTACGGCTACGAAGCCCAAACCGACGCGGACGAGTTCTACATCGAAGACGTGAGCATCAACAACGAGACGCGGCGCCACGGTCCGTTTGAGATCGGCGAAGAATTCGGGACGCGTCTCGAAGCGGACAAAGTGGACTGGGCGTCCATTACCTCCGCCTCTCGGCCTCAGGCGAACTTCGCGTCGGTCAACGCGGCGGACGCGCTGACGCTCCGGGTCCGTGAGACCGGGCTGTACCGCGTCGACTACGAACAGATGCGGGCCGCGGGACTGGACCTGAACGGCGTGCCGTCGGCGGACCTCGTGTTGACGATGAACGGAAAAGCCCAGCCGATCTACGTCTCGACGATGGCGAACTTTGGGCCGGGCGAATACATCGAATTCTACGGCCGCGCGCTGGACACCCTCTACACCGACACGAACGTATACACGCTCAAAGCGCAAAAAGGGAAATGGCCGCGCATCGCGGTGAAACTGGCGGCGATCCCGAAGGGCGCGAAACCTGCGGCGACGTACAGGGAGACGGCGACGGTCAACAACCAGAAAGGCTACGCCAACTACGCGCCCGGCGCGGATGCGTGGTACGACACGAGCATGTTGGCCTATACGACCCCCAAATCGTGGGACTTCCAATTCAGCGTGGACGGGGAAGCGAACCTCGCCAAACCGTCGGCGCTGGCGTTGACAGTTTGGGGCGTGACGAACTGGCCGCAGAGTCCGGACCACCGCCTGCAAGTCAGCGTGAACGGCGCGCCGATCGCGGACGTCACGTTCGACGGGCTGAGCGAACAGGTCATCAAAGCGACCCTGCCGGGCGGGCTGCTGCGGGCGGGCGAAAACACGTTGACGTTGACGCTGCCCGCAGACACAGGCGTGAAGTGGGACATGGTGAACTTCGACAAACTGAGCGTGACGTACGCGCGCAGATTCATCGCGCGCGACGGGCGGCTGACCTTCACTGCGGCGGGACGGGTCTTCCGCGTGACGAACCTGCCCTCGAAAGAAGCGACGGTCTACCAGATGGCGAACAACCGCCTGGCGCGTCTGAACAATGTGAAGGTCAAAGCCGACGGGGACAAGTTCGCCGTCACGTTTGGCAACACGGTCGCCGGGGACAAGAGCCGGGCCTACACCTACTTTGTGGTCACGCGGGACGGGTTGAAAACGCCCGAGATATCTTCCGCGCTCGCGGCGGCGGACCTGGACCAGGCGGCGGACTACCTGATCGTCTCGCACCCGGACTTCATTGCTGGAATCCAGCCATTGGTGCAAGCGCGGCAGGCGCAGGGCTATCGGGTCAGCGTGGTGAACGTCAACGACCTGTACAACCGATACACCTACGGCGTGTTCGATCCGAAAGCCATCCAGCGCTACATCGCATACGCGGCGCGTGAACTGGGGACGAAATACGTCCTGCTGGTGGGCGGCGACACGTACGACTATCGCCATTACCTGAAAGACCGGAACGGCAACCCGATCGCCAGCGTCAGTTTCATCCCGTCGCTGTACACGCAGACCAGCCCGATCGCGCGGCTCGTGCCGGTAGATCCACTGTATGCGGACGTGGACGGGGACAAGATTCCCGACCTGGCGATCGGGCGCTTCCCGGTGCGGACGGCGGCGGAACTGGACACGCTCGTCGCCAAGACGCTGGCCTACCAGAACAAGGATTACGACGCCACCGCGCTGTTCGTCTCGGACGTGGTGGACGGCTCGCTGAACTTCAAGCGGGCGAACCTGGACATGGCCGCCGGACTTAACGGCTGGACGGTCAACGCGGTCCATCTGGAGGACTACTATGGACGGAACGCGCAGAACAAACTGATCCTGAACGTAGCCGCGGCGCGGACGGACCTGCTGAACGCGATGAACGCGGGCGCGGCGCTGGTCGCCTACAGCGGCCACTCTTCGATGGATCGCTGGACCTTCAGCGGATTGTTCACGCTGGCAGACGCCCGTGCGTTGACGAACGCGGGACGTCCGTTCGTGGCGGTGCAGTGGGGCTGCTGGAACACCTACTATGTGGACCCGGTGTACAACGGCCTGACGCAGGGACTGCTTCTTTCGGGAGACCGCGGCGCGGCGGCGCTGCTGGGCGCGTCCACGCTGACGGATGGGGAGGCGGAACGGCAGTTCGGTCTGCTGCTCACGCCGCGCCTGGCGGCGCCGGGCATGACGATCGGCGACGCGCTGCGCCTTGCCAAGTTGGACCTGGCGAAGACTCGCCCCGGCTGGCTGGACGTGCTGCTCGGCTGGAACCTCATGGGCGATCCCGCGCTGGTGATCCGGCCTTAAGATGAGCGCATTCTTGCGCTTGCCGCGCGGCGCCGGTCGGATCGTCAGTCCGACCTGCATGGCATTATGGTGTTGTCATGTATGTTTTCTCGGACTCAGTTAGAATCAGATCATCTTGTTGGTGTGGAGGCATTATGCCTGATGCAAACTTAAATGAAAAATATCGGAATGTTTCGGGCGCCGTCGCTCGCCGCCGGTATCGCAAACCGCTCCTCGAACGGCTTGGGGAGTTACGCGCCCTCACTCTTGGCGGTTCTGCTGGTGCGGGTGATAGCGGTGGAGCTTCCGGATCGGAGCTCCCCCGGGTCGGGGAGATGTCACTCCCCGGTGGGTTTCCGCCGCCGGACGATCCATTCCAGCCCTGAAACTGGATGGCCTGGTATCGCCTGGGCGGGCAGGAAATTGAACTGCCGCGCCCGTTCCCCGAGATCGAACCCTTCCGACTGGCGAAGGACGATTCTTCGGATGCGCTTCCGCCCCCTCCGCCCGCCGCGTTGACCTGCCGCGCGGTTGGCTGGGTCGGGGGCGCTCAAAGCGAAGTGGAGGTCTGGTCCGCGCCGCCCGGCGTCCTGTTGAGGACGTCGGGCGGCCGTGATTTTTATCTCCCTCCCGACGGCTCTTCCATTCTGGACGCCGGTCAGCCAACCGCAGATTGGACTCCCCTCGACGGCGAGATTCTCCTCGGCCCGGCGCTGCTCCTCGCCCTCGC
>DKTP01000075.1:22851-23303 GCA_002473085.1 Anaerolineales bacterium UBA7227 | reverse complement strand
CGCTGCTCCTCGCCCTCGCCTCGCGCGGGACCTTCGGCCTGCACGCCAGCGCCGCCGCGTTTCGCGGCCGCCTGACGGTTTTCCTCGGCGAATCGGGGGCGGGAAAATCCACGCTGGCCGCGTACCTGTCCGCGGCGAGCCGCGAATGGACGCGGGTTGGCGACGACATTTTGCCGGTCGCCGCCAGCCCGTCCCGCGTGGAGGCGCGGCCGCGTTTCCCGCAGTTGAAACTCGCGGCCGATTCCCAGCCGGGCGCGGCCTCTCCCGAACAAATCCCCGTCAGCCGAATCATCCTGCTCGAACACTCCGACGGCGCGCCTGCGGTAGAATCGCTCCCGCGCGGCGACGCGGCGAAGACGCTCATCGGTCACACCGCCGCGGCCCGTCTGTTCGACCCGAGGCTCCTGGCCGCGCACCTCGCCTTCTGCGCGGACGCGGCGCGGCGGGTCCCC
>DKTP01000075.1:0-22724 GCA_002473085.1 Anaerolineales bacterium UBA7227 | reverse complement strand
CCCCCCCGCCGCATGGACGCGCTCCCGCGCCTGCGGGAAATCCTGGAGACTTTATGCTGACCCTCGACGCCGACTTGAAAATTCCCGAAGGCGTGCTGTCCGCTTCGCTGGACGACGAAGCCGTGTTGCTGGATACGCGCGCCAACCAGTATTTCTCGTTGACCGAAGTGGGCGCGCGTTTCTGGCAACTGCTGTCGGAGGGGAAATCCCTGCGCGGCGCGTTCGACCTGCTGCTGACGGAATACGAGGTGGACGCTCCCCAACTCGAACGCGACCTGCTCGAACTCGCAGACCGCCTGACGGAGAACGGCCTTGTGGAAGTCGCTTCGGCATAGATGGTCTCTCGCGCGCGGGCTTTCCCCGTCCGATTGGGCCGCGCTGACCGAAGCCTGGCGCGCGCTGGTCCTGTTTTATTTTCTCATCCGCTGGAGGGGTTACGCCGATCTGACGCGGATGGACGATTCGAATTTCGAAGCGGGGGACGACGACCTGTTGACGGCGCGCCGTCTGTATCAACTGACGGGTTGGGCCGCCCGCCTCCACCTCCTGCCGATGACCTGCCTGGTCCAATCCCTCGCGCTGCGGCGGATGTTGACGCGGCGCGGGATCGCCTCCCGTTTAAAGATCGGCGCGGCGCGCGGTCCGCTCGGCTTCCGCGCGCACGCCTGGCTGGAAGTGGGGGGCGATCCGCTCGGCGAGCCGCGGGATGCGGGCGGATTCTTCCGCGTGTTCGGGAAGGGACGTTGTCGCAGTCACGGCCATTCTCGATGAAGCGCCAAAAAGCGCGAATCGCCGTTGAGTGCGGTATAATTTTCGCCGCTGGAAGACCAACTGCCATCTCAAAACAGGAGACACGGTATGGAAATCAATCTTAAAGAATTCAAGCATTGTGTGGTCATCGAAGTCAAAGGCCGCGTGGATAGTTCCAATGCCCAGCTGCTTTCACAGAAACTGGAGAAGGTCGGCGAGGATGGGCATTTCAAGATCGTCCTCGACCTGGCCGGGTTGGAATACATGTCCAGCGCGGGCTTCCGCGCCCTGCTCGCCGCCCAGCGCGTCTGCAAGCGCTATAACCGCGGCGAGGTGGTCCTGGCCTCCGTCCCGACGCGCATCCACGAGGCGTTGGAACTAGCCGGGTTCACTGAACTTTTCAAGACATTTCCCGATACCTTATCCGCGGTTGGCAATTTCTAGCCCGGATCGGGCGCATGAAAGGCGAGCCGCCGTCAACTGATCTGGTTGGGGCGGCTTTTTAAGCGTCAAATGCTAACCGTCAAATATTCCGCCGATTTCGAGAATTTGGACGCCATCCGCGAACTCGTGGGAGAGTTTGCCCGGCGGGCCGGGTTCGACGAAAAGACGGTCTACTCCATCCAGCTTGCCACAGACGAAGCCTGCTCCAATGTGATTGAACACGCCTATAAGGGGATCCCCGGCGGCGAAATCGAAATATCGTGCCAGACCACGGACGAACAGATCGCCGTGATCGTTCGCGATCACGGCAGGGTGTTCGACTTCTCCTCCGCCCGTGAGCCGAACCTGAGTCCGCAGCTCAGCGAGCGCCAGATCGGCGGGCTGGGGATATACTTCATCCGTCAATTGATGGACGAGGTGCGCTTCGAGTCCAACGGGGAAGCCGGCAACACCCTCACCATGATCAAGAAAAAAGCGGGGAAGGTATGACCGCCGCGCAGGATTCCCCCAATCTTTCGGAATGGCGCCGGCTGGCCAGCCTGGGAGAAGAACTGGCGAACGCCGATTCCCTCGCCGCCCAGCAGGAACGCATCCTCAAGATGGCGCGCCGCCTCATTGATGGGCGCGTCTCGCTCTGGCTGGACGGAGGCCTCTTCCACCTCCCCGACCGCGAATCTGCCCCGCTCTTTCCCGCCGAACCTCCCGCTGGCGGGCTGCGCCGCGCCTGGAACAGCGGGCAGGTCGTCCGCTCAGGCCCGAAAGCGGCGCGCCAGTGGGTGGCGCTGCCCATCGCCGACCAGGGCGTGACGATGGGCGCGTTGATGGTCGCACGCGCCGAACCCTTTCGCGCGGAAGAACTGGACATCCTGGAAGGATTATCGTCTATCATCGCGATCGGCCTCTACGCCTCGCACCGCGCTGCGGTCGAGCGTTTTCGTCTCGAACAACTGAACCTCGTCCGCAAAGTGAGCGCGCAGATCGCCAACGTGCTCGAACTTGACGAACTGGCGCGCCGCGTCGCCTCTCTCATCCAAAAGACCTTCAACTACTATTACGTCGCCTTCTTCACGCTCAAACCGGGCGCCGAAACGCTTCGATTCCGCGCCAGCGCGTCGGGGTCGCGGCGCGGGAAAAAAAACATCGTGGTGGACGCCGTCCTCGGCAAGGGCCTGGTCGGGCAGGCCGCGCAGACGGGGGAACGCGTCCTCAGCGAAGACGTCCGCCAGGACGCGCGCTACCGCTTCATCCACCTCCTGCCCGAAACGCGCTCCGAAGTCGCCCTGCCGCTGAAGATCGAAGAACGCGTCCTGGGCGTGCTGGATGTGCAAAGCGACCAGCCGCAGGCCTTCCACCCCAACGACCTGCTTGTGCTGGAGGCGCTGGCCGATTCGGTCGCGCGCGCGGTCGAGGGCGCGCGTCTCTATGGCGACCTGCGCCGCCGCGCCGACCAGTTGAGCCTGATCGCCGAAGTGAGCAAAGGCGTGACCTCCTCGCTCGAACTGCGCGAACTGATGCGCAACACCGCGCGCCGCATCCAGCGCAGGTTTGGCTTTCCCCACGTCCACATGTTCTCGGTGCATCGCAACCGCCGCGCCATCGAATACGAAGCGGGGAGCGGGCGGCGCAGCAAACGACTCGAAAAATATACCCTTTCGCTCGACGACGCGCACGGCATCCTCCCGTGGGTGGCGCGCAACGGCGAGACCGTGCTTGCCAACGACGTGACGAAAGAGCCGCGCCACGTGCCGTCGCCGCTCCCGCCGAAAGACATCCGCGCCGAACTGTGCGTGCCGCTGATCTACGACGGCGAGGTCGTCGGCCTGCTCGACATTCAGACCGGGCGGCTGAACGCCTTCACCGAAGACGACCGCTTCATCTTCGAGGCTGTCGCCGACAACATCGCGGCCGCCATCCACAACGCCGACCTGTACGCCGCCGAACAATGGCGCCGCCGCGTAGCCGACAGCCTGCGCGAAGTGGCCGGCCTGCTCTCCGACAACGTCGGCCTCGACGAATCGCTGCAAGCCATCCTCACCGAACTGGGACGCAATCTGCCGGTCGACATTTCCGCCATCTGGCTCATCGGCGAAAGCGACCTCTACCTCGCGGCCTGTTCCAACGGCGACATAGAGGCCCTCGAACAGGCGCGCCGCGACAATCCCGACGCCTCCGCCGCCATGATGGCCGCGCTCCTGGCCGATGAACCTGTCATTCGCCGGCCCAAAGACCCCTCCTGGCCTTCGGGCATCGCGGCGGGCTTCTCGGCAGACTACTCGGCCATCGCCGCGCCCCTGCGCATTGGCAACCAGCCGCTCGGAGTTATCACGCTCGCGCACCACACGCCCGGACGCTTTGGTCACGAAACGCAGAAAATGCTGTCCACCTTCGCCAGTTACGCTGCGGTCGCCATCGAAAACACGCGTCTCTACGACCAGGCGCAAGAACAGGCCTACGCCTCCGCCGCGCTGTTACAGGTGGCGCAGGCCGTCGTCAGCATGGGCGACCTCGACGAGATCCTCGGCGCCATCGTCCGCATCCTGCCCATCCTCGTGGGCGTGCGTCGGACGTTGCTCTATCTCTACGACGCCGATCACGACCGCTACACGCCCGCGCAGCGATACGGATTCGACGAGGCCGACGAGACGCTCCGCCGCGACTTCGCCCCGGGCGAATTTGCCCTGCTCGACGCCGTCTGCGAGGCCAACCGCCTCCACGTGCGGAAGATCGACCCGGACGCCGCGCCCGAAACCTGGTCGGCTCTCACGCCTCACGCGGACTGGGAGCTGGCTTCCGTCTACAGCGACAGTTCCCCGCTCCTGATGTTCGTCCCGCTCTCCATCAAAAACGACTTCTTCGGCGTCCTGGTGGCGGAGGAAAGCCCCGGCGGGCTGCGCTTCCGCTCCCGCCGCGCGGAGATCGTCAGCGGCATCGCCCAGCAGGCCGCTCTCGCCATCCAAAACGACCGCCTGCAAAAAGAGATGGTCGTCCGCGAACGCCTCGAGACCGAAGTCCAGTTGGCGCGCCAGATCCAGCAGACCTTCATCCCTGAAGTCCTGCCGACGCATCCGCAATGGCAGTTTGCAGCCCGCTGGCGCACCGCCCGCCAGGTGGGCGGCGACTTCTACGACGTGATCGAACTCCCGAACGACCGCCTGGGACTCTTCATCGCCGACGTGGCCGACAAGGGCATGCCCGCCGCCCTGTTCATGGCGTTGACGCGCACCCTCGTCCGCGCCGCGGCTGCGGAGACCTCGTCTCCCGCCGAAGCCCTGCGACGCGTGAACGAGTTGCTCCTGCCCGACACGAAACAGGGCATGTTCGTCACCGCCGTCTATGCCGTGCTGGATCTGAACACGGGCGAACTGACCTACGCCAACGCGGGCCACAATCCGCCGCTTTGGACGCGCCGCGATTCTCTCGAAAAATTGGCGCGCACGGGCGTAGCCCTCGGCGCCTCGGAAGATTCCCGAATCGAGGAACGGACCATCCGACTCGAGGCGGGCGAATCCCTGCTGTTCTACACTGACGGTTTGACCGAGGCCTTCAACCTCGAGGGCGACATGTTTGGCGAGGAGCGCCTGCTGCGCGCCCTCGGCTGGCAGGAAGCCGCCTCCGCCGACGAGACGATCCGCGCGGTCGAATCTGCCCTCGACGATTTCGCGGGCGACGCGCCGCCGTCCGACGATCTCACCATGCTGGCGGCGAGGCGGGTTTGATTTTTACAAAAACCAGGTTTCTATGAGAAACCTGGTTTTCTTGTAATCCGAGTACATTGGATGGATGATACAATTCCTTAACCGAAACTAAAATTTCAAGGAGAGGTTCCATGACTGCAAAAACCATCGTTTTCACTCCCAACGCCCCGCGAGCCATTGGGCCGTATTCGCAAGCCGTCCGCGCAGACGGGCTGGTTTTCACCGCGGGACAAATCGGGCTGGACCCGTCCACGATGGAGATGGTCGCGGGCGGGGTCGAAGAGCAGACGCGCCAGGTATTGACCAATTTGAAGAGCGTCCTTGAAGCCGCCGGTTCCAGCCTCGGACGCGTGGTCAAAACGACCGTTTTTCTCACAGATATGGCGAACTTCGCGGCCATGAACGCCATTTACGCGGAATTTTTCCCCGATGAGCCGCCCGCCCGCAGCGCTGTGGCCGCGGCCGGACTTCCCAAAGGCGCGCTGGTGGAGATTGAAGCCGTCGCGCTTGTCTGAACTAATCGGGGGGCGTTCGCGCGCAGTGGTACAATACCGTCCGCATTTACGCGCTCCGCAAACGGCGCTACAACGCGCAACAGCCATGCCTAAAGTCTCTGTGATCATTCCCTGCTACAACGAGGAAGCCACCATCGGCGATACGCTGTCCGCCATTCACGGACAGACGTTTCCCCGCGCCGAGATGGAAGCGGTGATCTCGGATTCCATGTCCACGGACCGGACCCGCGCGGTGATCGCGGATTTTCAACGCCTCCACCCTGAACTCGCGGTGCGCGTGGTGGAAAACAGGGCGCGCGCCATCCCGGCCGCGTTGAACCGCGCCATCGAAGCCGCGCAGGGCGAGATCATTGTCCGCATGGACGCGCACTCGAAGCCCTATCCCGACTATGTGGAGAACTGCGTCCGCGCGCTGGAGGAGGGCCGCGGCGCGAACGTGGGCGGGGTGTGGGAGATCCAGCCGGGCGCGCCGGGCTGGATCGCGGCGGGGATCGCGGCCGCGGCGGCGCATCCGCTCGGGGCGGGGGACGCGGCTTACCGTCTGAAGCCCGAGGCGGGCGCGGTGGACACCGTCCCGTTTGGAGCGTACCGGAAATCCCTTGTCGAGGAGATCGGCGCGTTCGACGAGTCGCTTTTGTCCAACGAAGATTACGAGTTCAACGTCCGCGTGCGGCGGGCGGGAAAGACCGTCTGGCTCGACCCGCGCATCCGCTCGGTCTATTTTGCGCGTTCCGATTTCGGCGCCCTGGCGCGGCAGTACGCCCGTTATGGATTTTGGAAGGCGCGCATGTTGCGCCGCTATCCCGAAACGCTGCGCTGGAGGCAATTTATCCCGCCCGTTTTTGTGGCGAGCGTCGTTCTTCTGCTGGCGCTTTCGTTTTGGCCGCCGGCGCGGGCGCTGCTGGCGCTGGAATTGCTGGTCTACATTTTCATTTTGTTCGCGGCGGGAATCCAGCAGGCCGTCAAACGCAAACAGCCCGCTTTGGCGCTCGGTTTTCCGCTCGCGATCATGACCATCCATTTTTCGTGGGGCGGCGCGTTGTTGTGGAGTTTGATCTCCTCCTTGTGGAGCGCGAATGGCTGAACGTCCCACCCGGCCGATCAGCCTGCGTTTAAGGTCGAGCGAGCATCGCACGATACTCTTTGTCGGCGATCTGATCGCGGCTTCGCTCGCGGGAATCGGCGCTTATTATTCCTGGTTGGGATATGCCTGGTACAAATTGATCGCCAGCGGCATTCCTCCGCTGCGCGCCATGAAGTTCTTTCCCAGCGCCGACGTTCCTTTCTGGTTTTATGTCCTGCCTTTGGTTTGGGTCGTCTTTCTGGTGGAATTGTATGATCCGCGCGTTTCGTCGCATCGCGGACTGACTTTGCGCGGCATTTTGCTCTCGGCGATTTTGGGGTTGATGCTGTATTCCCTGTTTTTTATCTTTTCTTCCAACGCCAAATCCTTCGAATCTTTGCCTCGCGTCCTTGTGGGCGCGTTCCTGCTCATCGCCTCGCTCCTGACGCTGCTCTGGCGCCTGCTCTACATCCGCCTCTACACCTCGTCGGGACTCCAGCGCCGCATTCTCGTCGTCGGCGCGGGCAAGGCGGGACGGACGCTGGCCCGCCTCTACAAATCCATGAACCCGCCGCCCTTCCATTTCATCGGCTTCATTGACGACGACCGCGAGAAGGCCGGCAAGACTTACGAAGGGTATCCCGTCTTCGGGAACAGCGACCGATTACTCCAGACGCTGGAAGAACAACGCGTCTCCGACATCGTCATCGGCATCATGGGCGCGATGCGCGGCATCACCTTCCAGCGCATCCTCGACGCGCAGGAGAGCGGCGTGGAGATCATCCCCATGCCCACGATGTACGAGGAAATGACGGGACGCGTCCCCATCCAGCACCTCGATTCCGACTGGCTCATCCGTTCCTTCGTGGACCAGGCGCGCGTGAGCGGCTTCTACGAAATGTTCAAACGCCTGCTCGACATCGTCGGCGGGCTGGCCGGCCTGGCGCTGCTCTGCATCCTGTTTCCGTTCATCGCGCCGGCGATCGTCATTGACAGCGGCTTTCCCATTTTCTACACCCAGTCTCGTTTTGGCAGGGGCGGACGGATCTTCAACATCCGAAAATTCCGCACCATGTTCAAAGACGCCGAAGTGGACGGCAAGCCGCGCCTCGCCACAGAGAACGACCCGCGCGTCACGCGCGTCGGAAACTTCCTCCGCAAAACGCGCCTCGACGAACTGCCGCAATTCTGGAACGTCGTCAACGGCGAGATGAGCCTCGTCGGGCCGCGTGCCGAGCGCCCCGAATTGGTGGCCGAGTTCCAGCGGCAGATCCCCTTCTACCGCGCCCGTCTCCTGACCAAGCCCGGACTCACCGGCTGGGCGCAGATTAACTATGGCTACGTCGCCAACGTCACCGAGACGGCGGTCAAACTCGAATACGATCTCTATTACATCAAACATCGCACTTTAATGATGGACATCCAAATCGTCCTCCGCACCATCGGCACGGTCGTGCGCGCGGGCGGGAGGTAGGCAGCATGAACGTACTCGTCACCGGCGGCGCGGGATTCATCGGCTCGCACATCGTGCGCGGACTGCTCGAACGCGGCGACCGCGTCCGCGTCCTCGACAACTTCTCGACCGGCAAACGCGGCAATCTCGACGGACTCGACGTGGAGATCGTGGAGGCCGACCTGCGCGACGCCTCGCGCCTGACCGAGGCCTGCCGCGGCGTCGAGACGGTCTTCCACCAGGCCGCGTTCGTCTCCGTCCCCCAATCCATGCAGGAGCCGCTCGACTGCTTCGACGTGAACGTGACGGGCACCGCGTCGCTGCTGGAGGCCGCGCGCAAACACGGCGTGAAGCGCGTCGTCTTCGCCTCCAGCGCGGCGGTCTACGGCGATTCGGACGCCTACCCGCTCTCCGAGGAGACTCCGCTCCGTCCGCTCTCGCCCTACGCCGCCTCCAAGCGCGTGGATGAAATCTACGGCCAGCTTTACACTGCCTCATTCGGAGTGGAAGTCGTCGGCTTGCGCTACTTCAACGTCTACGGGCCGCGCCAGCGACCCGATTCGCAATACGCCGCGGCCGTGCCGATCTTCATCCGCCGCCTGCTCGACAACAAGCCTGTCACCATCTTCGGCGACGGCGGCCAGACGCGCGACCTGATCTTCGTCGGGGACGTGGTGCGCGCCAATTTTGTCGCGGCCGCCCACCCGTCCGCGCCGGGAGGCGTGTTCAACATCTGCACGGGAAACGAGACGCGCATCCTCGACCTCGTGGAAATTTTGCAGGACCTGTTCCCGTCCGCGCCTGCGCCCGAATTCGCCGCGCCGCGCGCGGGCGACATCTATCGCTCCATCGGCAGTCCGCAAAAAGCCGCAGAGACGATCGGCTTCCGCGCCGAGGTCTCGCTGACCGACGGGCTGGCGAGGACGGCGGAGTGGATGAAGGAGTCATAGGCGGGCGGGGCATGAAACTTCGCAATCGTTTCGTTGTCATCGGCGATTTCGTCCTCATCATCGTTTCTGTGTTGGGGAGTTTCGCGCTGCGTTACGACGTGGGGCAGATGTCGTTTTATTTTCCCGCCATCCTCATCATGTCGGGCGTGGCGTTGCTGGTCAAAATCCCCACCTATTATTTTTTCGGACTCTACCGCCGCCTGTGGATGTACGCCAGCACGAACGAACTGAAACTGATCGCGGTGGCGGTCTCCACCGCGTCCGTCCTGACGGGCGGCGTGATGCTGGCGCTGATCGCGGCGGGACTCGTCCAGCCGGGGATGCCGCGCACCGCCCTCGTCATTGACTGGCTGTTCTCGCTCGTCCTGATCGGCGGCTCGCGCTTCGCCCTGCGCATCCTCAGCGAGCAGTCCGCCTCCCGCGTGGACAAGGGACGGCGCGCCCTCATCATCGGCGCGGGCGACGCGGGCGCGCTGGTGGCCCGCGAACTGCAAAAGACGAACCAACTCGACCTGACTCCCATCGGTTTCCTCGACGACGATCCCGCCAAACAGCGGCACGAGATTTACGGCGTGCGCGTCATCGGCAAGGTGACGGATCTGGAATCCGTCCTCGCCAACCGCCGGGTGGACGAAGTGGTGATCGCCATCCCGTCCGCGTCGGGCAAACTGGTCCGCCAGATCACGGACACCTGCCGCAGGAGGGGCATCCCCTCGCGGACGATGCCCGGCATGAACGAACTCATCGGCGGGAAGGTCAGCGTGAACCGCCTGCGCGAAGTGGACATCACCGACCTGCTGCGCCGCGATCCCGCCACGATAGACGAGCGCCTCATCGGTTCCTCCCTGAACGGGAAGCGCGTCCTCGTCACCGGCGCGGGCGGCTCGATCGGGCGCGAACTCGCGCGGCAGATCGCGCGCTGGATGCCTTCCGAGTTGACCCTGCTCGGTCACGGAGAGAACAGCATCTTCGAAGCCCTGCTCGAGTTGCGCGACGATTTCCCGTCGCTGTCGCTGCATCCCGTCATCGCCGACGTGCGCGACGCGGCGCGGCTCGAGGCCGTCTTTGCGGAGTATCGCCCGCAGGTGACGTTCCACGCCGCGGCGCACAAACACGTCCCGTTGATGGAGGCCAACGTCGCGGAGGCGGTGACGAACAACGTGCTGGGGACGCGCAACCTCGTCGAGATCGCGATCAAATACTCAGTGGAACGACTCGTGATGATCTCGACGGACAAGGCCATCCGTCCCGCCAGCGTGATGGGCGCGACGAAGCGTCTCGCGGAGATGATCGTCCTCAACGCCGCGCACCGCATGGGACGGGCGTATTCGGTCGTCCGCTTTGGCAATGTGCTCGGCAGCCGCGGGAGCGTGGTGCCGCGCTTCAAACGTCAGATCGCGCGCGGCGGGCCCGTCACGGTGACGCATCCCGACATGCAGCGTTACTTTATGACCATCCCCGAGGCCGTGCATCTGGTGCTGCAATCCGCGGCGATGGGGACGGGCGGCGAGGTCTTCTTCCTGAACATGGGACAGCCCGTGCGGATCCTGGACCTGGTCGAGGATTTGATCCGTCTTTCGGGACTCGAGCCCGGGCGCGATATCGAGATCGAGTTCACGGGTATCCGTCCCGGCGAAAAATTGACCGAGGATCTCTCGGACGACAGCATGAGTTTCTCGCCGACCTCGCATCCAGAGATCGTGCGCGTCGAATCGGACGAGGCGGTGGAGGGCGCGCAGTTGGACAATACGCTGAACGAACTGGCGCGGCTGGCGGAGCAGAACGAGACCGAGGCGCTCCTGCACGCGCTGGACGAGGTCGTGCCGGGCGCGGCGGTCCGCTCCACGCCGCCGCCCGATCTGACCTCGTTGGTTTAGCGGCGGGACGCGGAGACGGGGCCACATGGCAGAAGTGTCGCTTGCTGAATGGAATCGTTTTTTGGAGGGACATCCCGACGCGCACATCCTCCAGACGGGCGAATGGGGGGAGTTGAAGTCGGCGTTTGGCTGGGACGCGGCGCGGATGGTCTCTGGCGATTCTGGAATCCAGATTTTGTTCCGCAAGTTGCCGCTGGGATTCACGATTGCGTACGCGCCGAAGCCGGTGTTCGGCGATCAATCATCAGTGAGCAGCGATCGGTTTTGGACGGAAGTGGATTTGGTTTGTCGAAAACGCCGCGCGGTCTTTCTTAAAATCGAACCCGATCTTTGGGAGAACCAAAAACTTGAAACCTGGAACCTGAATCTCGAAACTTCTTTCCATAACATCCAGCCCCCTCGCACGATCCTCGTTGACATAAAAGGGACCGAGGCTGAAATCCTGGCACGCATGAAGCAGAAGACGCGCTACAACATCCGACTCGCGGAGAAAAAGGGAGTGACCGTCCGCGCCTGGGACGACATCCCCGCCTTCCACAAAATGATGCTGACGACGGGCGCGCGCGACCGCTTCGGAGTCCACTCGCTGGAATATTATCGCCGCGCCTATAAGTTGTTCCGTCCGAAAGGCATGGCGGAATTGCTGATGGCCGAGTTCGAGGGAAAGCCGCTCGCCGCGCTGATGGTCTTCGCCCGCGGCGGCCGCGCCTGGTACATATACGGCGCGTCCACGGACGAGAACCGCAATCTTATGCCGACTTACCTTTTGCAATGGGAGGCGATGAAGTGGGCGCGCTCCAAAGGCGCGGAGACGTACGATCTGTGGGGCGTCCCCGACGAAGACGAAAAGACGCTCGAGGAAAACTTCGAGACGCGCCGCGACGGCCTGTGGGGAGTCTATCGTTTCAAGCGCGGCTTCGGCGGAGAGTTGATGCGCGCGCGGCAGGCGGTGGATCGCGTCTATAATTCGTTGTTGTACAAACTTTATCTGTGGCGCATGGCGGGACGCGAAGGCGGATGATGGAAACTTCAATCGTCCGCTCCGCCGCGTGGGACGCCGCGCTCTCGCGCCTTCCCAACCCTCACTTCCTCCAAACCTTCGAATGGGGACAGGTCAAGGCGCGGTATGGATGGGAACCGTTTTACGCGGTCTGGACTGAGAGTCGGTTTTCAGCGACCAGTGATCGTACTGAAAACTGGACACTGGACACTGATCACTGTATCGCCGCCAGCCTGATTTTGAAGCGCGCCGTCCCAATTCGCGGGTTCGCGGCGCGGTTAAGCGTCTTGTATTGTCCCAAAGGTCCCTTGCTCGATTGGACGGATCAACCTCTCCGCGAGCGCGTCCTCGACGACCTGCAATCCTTCGCCAAAAAGCAGGGCGCGGTCTTCCTCAAGATGGATCCCGACGTGAGGCTGGGGACGGGCGTCCCCGGCGCGGACGGCTCGACCGAGGAACGCCTCGGCGCGGACCTCCAGGCGGGGTTGACGCGGCGCGGCTGGGTCTACTCCGCTGACCAGATCCAATTCCGCAATTCGGTCTTGATCGACCTCCGTCCGTCCGAGGAGGAATTGCTGGCGCGCATGAAACAGAAGACGCGCTACAACGTCCGTTTGGCGGAGAAGAAAGGCGTCATCGTGCGCGCTGGCACAACGGCAGACCTGGCGGCGCTCTATCGCATGTACGCGGAGACCTCCGTCCGCGACGGCTTTGTCATCCGCGATGAAGGCTATTACCAAACCGTCTGGCAGACCTTCATGTCGAATGTCAAATCTCCAATCTCCAATCCCCAATTACCAATTACCATCCCGCTCATTGCCGAAGTGGACGGCGAGCCGGTAGCCGGTCTGTTCCTCTTCATGTTCGCGGGCCGCGCGTACTACGTCTACGGCATGTCGCGCGACTCGCACCGCGAAAAAATGCCGACCTACCTCCTGCAATGGGAGGCGATGAAGCGCGCCAAATCCGCGGGCTGCGCGGTCTACGACCTGTGGGGCGCGCCGGAGATATTCGACGAGACTGATTCAATGTGGGGCGTCTATCGCTTCAAAGAGGGACTCGGCGGCCGCGTCGTCCGTACCCTCGGCGCGTGGGACTACGCTCCGAACAAATTCTGGTATCGCATGTATTCCGAATTCATCCCGCGCCTGCTGGACGTGATGCGCTCGCGCGGAAAACGAAAAGCCAGCCAGGCTGCGGGCGCGTGATTCGCTCGAACGAAAGGACTCTCCCGTGAACTCCATCCCCCGACTCCGCTTCGCTCATCTTCCGACTCCCATCGAGGAGCTGCCGCGTCTCTCCTCGACTTTGGGCGGGCCGCGCCTCCTCGTCAAACGCGACGACCAGACCGGGCTGGCCCTCGGCGGGAACAAGACCCGCAAACTGGAATTCCTCGTCGCGGAGGCGCAGGAGCAGGGCGCGCGGACGCTCATCTCCGCGGGCGCGATCCAGTCCAATCACTGCCGGCAGACGGCGGCCGCGGCGGCGCGCTTCGGCTTTGAATGTATCCTCGTGTTGACGGGCGACCTGCCCGCGCGGCCATCCGGCAACCTGACGCTCGACCATCTCCTCGGCGCGCGCATCGTCAACGTGGCGGACCGGAAAGACCGTGACCGAATCTTGCAGGAGATCTTCGACCGCGCCGCGGCGGAGGGGAAGAAGCCCTACCTCGTCCCGTACGGCGGATCGAGTCCCACCGGCGCGCTGGGCTACGCGTTCGCTGTGGAGGAGGTGATGAAGCAGGGCATTGAAGCGGACTGGTTCGTCTTCGGCACGTCCTCGGGCGGGACGCACGCGGGGCTGATGCTGGGTCAACGCGTGTTCGGGTTCAAAGGCAAAATTTTGGGAATCAGCATTGACGAGTGTGTGGAGTGGCTGCAGGAGACCGTCTCCGCGTTGGCGACGAAGGCGAGCGAAAAGCTGGGGGAGCGGATCGGGTTCGCGCCGGCCGACGTGGCCGCGAACGCCGACTACTGCCGCGCCGGCTACGGGGTCCTGACCGAGGCGGAGCGCGAAGCCGTCCGCTTGTTCGCGCGGACGGAGGGTCTGCTCCTCGATCCCGTCTACACCGGCCGCGCCGCGGCGGGGTTGATCGACCTGATCCGCAAGGGGTTTTTCAAGAAGGACGAAACCGTCCTGTTTTGGAACACGGGCGGGCAGACGGCGCTGTTCGCGGAGAAGTACGCCGACATCGCATGAAGTATCTCGCCGCGCTGTTCGCGGTTTTCATCGTGATCGTCATCGCGCTGGCCGACGCGAACCTGCTCGGCTTCCTCAGGCGTCTCTACGATTTTCCCAACGGCGATAAAATGGGACATCTCGTCCTGTTTGGGATCCTGTCCTTTCTCGTCAACCGGACGGCGCTGCGTCTGCCGCGTCTGAAAAACCGTGCGTGGACCGTGACCGCCGCAACCCTGCTGCTTGCCCTGTTGATCGGACTCGAAGAATGGTTGCAGAGATGGTTCCCAAACCGCACATCTGATTGGGTGGATTTGGCGTGCAGTTATCTCGGCGTCGCGCTCGGCGCGTGGATCGCTTTTAAACGTCGAGGGACGGGATGACCCGTCCCTCGACGTTTAACCTTCACCCTGAAATTTTCAACCAATCAAGGCGTCAGTCTGAGATGCGCCTCGCTGTGGTCAATGACTGATTGGCGGTCCCACCACATCGGCTGGTACTGCACGTCTGCCCACAACGGGATCATGTCGTCGTAGTGCGGATGGTACGCGTGTCCCGATTGCCCGGTGGTGTGCAGGGCAAGCGAGGCGTCGAGGTTGCCCAGGTCCACGATCTCGCGTTCGGAGGGGAGCCAGTCCACCTCGAAGGATCTGCCCATCGCCCATCCCGTCGCGTTGACGATGCTCTCGCCGCCGCCGGTGACAAACGGCCCGCGATTGAACAGGTTTTCGATGAGGCCGATCCCCGATTCGCCGAGCGTCTGGTTGCGGAAAGTGGCGGTGTGGAGTTTGCCCCAGGCGGGCCACTTGGCGGCGTCTTTGCCGTATTCCTTTTCGATCTGCGCGACAGTCTCGCTGAAAGCGCGGACGAAGATGTCGTCGCGGGTCTCGACTTTGTCGGCGGTGGACTTGTCGTCCCACCAGGGGCTGTCTGGCTTTTGGACGAGGCCGCGCATCACCAGGTACCAGCGCGAGCCGCCGCCAGGCCGGTAATTTTTGGGCAGGTCGTCTTTGAACGCGTCGGTCAGCAGGTTGACCCAGAACGATTCGAAGACGAAGGCGGCCTGGGAGTCGGCGCGCTCCTGGTAGTCCCACGCGGCGAGGAATTGATCTCGGACGGAGGCCGCTCGCGGGTCCAGGTTGACCGAGAGCAGAACCGGGACGAGGGCTTCGGCGTTGAGACTCTTCGAGTCCCCGTGCATGGACTGGATGTAGGCCGCGTCGATCTTGCCCGGCGCGTTGACGATCATGTCCACGATGCGGGCGGCGCGCTGTCCGTAGTCCCAGTCTTTGGTGATGAGGTAGGGATAGCCGCGCGGGTTGGCCTGGTTGTTGGCGGTGACGATGTAGCCGCTCTGCGGGTTGAAGACGTAGGGCAGTTCGTCGAACGGAATGTAGCCCGTCCAGTCGTATTGGCTGTCCCAGCCGGGGACGGGGAGCGTGCCGTCGCCGTTCTTGCGGATGGGGATGTTGCCCGGCGTCTGGTAGCCGATGTTGCCGTCCACGTCGGCGTACAACAGATTCTGCGCCGGGACGGACCACATGCGGGCCGCGGCGCGGAACTCGTCCCAGTTTTGCGCCCGGTTGAATCCCCAGATAGCCTCGAAGGGCGAGTTGGGGCTGAGCGCCGTCCACGCCAGGGCGATGACGTAGTTCTGCGGCAGTTCGATGCCGGCTTTATCCTTGAACGGCGTGGCTTCCGATTTGGGATCCACGTTGTCTTTGAGCGGACCGTACGTGTCGGAGATGACGGGGCCGTGACGCGTGACGCGGACGGTGATCTCCACCGCCTCGCCGCCGACGACGCCGATGGTCTCCTTGCGCGTTTCGAAGTCCACCCATTTGCCGTCTACTTCATATTGGTTCGGATTGTCGGGATTGACCTTCTCGATGTACAGGTCTTGCACGTCGGGCCCGAGGTTGGTGAACGCCCAGGCGATTCGGTCGTTGTGACCCGCCACGACGCCCGGCACGCCCGCGAACGAGAAGCCGGTCACCTCGAAGGGACAGGCGTCCGATTTCGGCGCGCAGTGCAGGGAATTTTGGAACCAGATGGACGGCATTTGAATGCCGAGGTGCATGTCGTTGGCGAGCAGGGGTTTGCCGGTGGTCGTCAACTGGCCGGAGACCGCCCAGCTGTTCGAGCCGATGGCCGACCCGCGCGGGCCGAGGAGCGCGTCCACTCGCGCGAAATTGTCCGTGACGGACTGGAAGTCCACGCCGGGCAGCGACGAGTAACCGATCTCCGACGGAGAATCGCCGCGCGCCGAAGCCTGATTCCCGATCTTCGGCACGATCACCGGGTAATCTTCGGGATACGCGGGGAAGATCTCCGCCAGTTGTTCGGGCGTGAGCGTCTTCAACAGGACGGCGCGTTCGATCTCGTCGTCCATGTTGCCGCCCAGGTCCCAGGCCATGGCCTTGCCCCACGTCAACGAATTGACCGGCGTCCACGGCTGGATCTTGTAATCGGGGCTGAGCAGTTTCACGATGGCGTATTCCAGGCTGACCGCGTCGCCGTCATGGTCTTTCAGGTAGGCGTTCACGCCGTCGGCATACGCGTCTGCGATGGCCTTCGCGTCGGGACTGAGCTGCTCGTATTCCTTTTCCGCCACCTGTTTCCAGCCGAGCGTACGCAGGAACGAATCGGTCTTCACCTGTCCCGCGCCGAACATCTCCGAAAGCGTCCCCGAGCCGATGTGCCGCCAGGCGTCCATCTGCCAGAAGCGTTCCTGCGCGTGGACGTATCCCTGCGCGAAGAACAGGTCGTGCGTCGTGGACGCGTAGATGTGCGGGATGCCCATCTGGTCGCGGTAGATGTCCACCGCGCCGTCCAGGCCGTCCATCTTGATCTCCCCGTCAATTTGCGGGAACGACTTCAGCGCGACGGTCTTGGGCAGGTACGACTTGAAATAATACGCCCCGCCCGCGCCCGCAATCAGCGCAAGCACGACGACCACGATCAATCCCCGCAACAAAAACTTGCCGAGTTTCTTCATGCAATCCTCCAATGGCGTTTTGATGACAATGACAACCCCGCGCCTTGCTGCAAGGTCGCGGCGAGTATAATCCGAATTCGTGAAGCGTCAACCCGATTTTTCCGTTCTCATCCTCTTCGCCGCCCTGCTCTTCGGCGGACTTGTCCGCTTCCTGCCCGCGCTGATGACGCGCTTCCCCATCAACGACGGCGGGATGTTCTACACGATGGCGCGCGAACTCTCCGCCAACGGATACGCCCTGCCCGCGACGACATCTTACAACGGACTGTCCATCCCCTTCGCCTATCCGCCGCTCGGACTCTACCTCGCCTCGCTTCTCGCGGACCTCGCGCGGGTCCCGCTTCTCGGGGTTTTTCTCTGGCTTCCGCCTTTTTTCTCCCTCCTCGCCATCCCCGCCTTTTACCTCCTCGCCCGCGCCCTCCTTGCGGATAAACTGCGCGCCTCCCTCGCGGCGCTCTTCTTCGCCCTCGCCCCCGGTAGTTATGACTGGCACATCATGGGCGGCGGCGTGACGCGCTCCGCAGGGATGCTCTTCCTCCTCCTCGCCGCGTTTTTCGTTTTCCGCCTGTTCCAACAGGGCGACCGCAGACTCGTCCTCCCGGCCATCCTCTTTTCTTCGCTGGCCGTCCTCAGCCATCCCGAAGTGGGACTCCAAACTGCGGGTCTGTGCCTCCTCTTCTGGCTCTCCCTCGACCGCACGCCGCGCGGACTCCTCCACGCCTTTTTCCTCGCTCTCGGTGTGTTCTTCCTCTCCGCGCCCTGGTGGGGGACTGTCCTCGCCCAGCACGGACTCTCTCCTTTTCTCTCCGCGCTTCATACCGGCCAGCATTCATCCGCCGCCTGGGGCGCCCTGCTGGTTGGCTTTTTCGTCGGCGACGAGATCGTTCCGCTCCTCCTGTTCTTGCGCCTCGCGGGTTTTATCTATGCCGTCTGGAAACGTCAATTCCTGTTGACCGCCCTCGTTCTCTTCCCCCTGTTCGTGGACCCGCGCTCGGCGGTCGCCATCGCGCATATCGCCCTGTCCATGCTGGCCGCGCTGGGATTCCTCGACGCGCTCCCCGCCCTGCTCCGAAAAATTCGCGGCGCGGCAGACTGGCTCCCGCGCGCGGCTACACCCGTCCTGGCCGCGCTCGCGTTCACGCTTTTCATCGAATGCGGGCTGCACGATTTCAAGCTCGTCAACACCACGCTGACAGCGGACTCGCGCGCGGCGATGACCTGGCTGCGCGGAAACCTTCCTCCCGGCCGGGATTTCCTGCTCCTCACCGGCTGGCCCTACTCCATGAGCGACCCCGTCCAGGAGTGGTTCCCGGCGCTTGCCGGCCAGCATAGCCAGACCACGCTCCAGGGACTCGAGTGGACGCTCGGCGCGGGGTTCAACGCGCGCCTCAGCGACCTCGTCGAACTGCAATCCTGCGCGAGCGCGGCGTGCGTGGACGCCTGGTCCGCGCGGACGGGGCTGGGCTACGACTATCTCTGGGTGGCAAAAACGATTCCCTCCCTCGAGCAAGACCTCCGCGCTTCATCGGACTATCGGGCGGTTTTCCAATCTGAGACGGTGGCGGTCTTTCAGCGCGTTACAAAGTGACCGTCTGACCGTATTACGAGAATTTTCCACAAATTTTCGTGAAATTCGCGCCATTCGCGGCAGAAAAAGAGGCGCAGATTCGTCCGCTCAACCTCGCTAGACCGCCACTCCCATCACCGCGACGAAGTGCGCGGCCGCGGCCAGCAGGACGAAGATGTGCCATACTTCGTGGAATCCGAATACCCCCGGCCAGAAGTTGAAAATTTTGGTGATATACACCACCGCGCCGAGGGTATAGATCACGCCCCCGGTCAGCAGCCATCCGAACACCCAGGCGGGGAGCGCGGCCAGCATTTGTCCCCCCGCGCCGACGCAAAGCCAGCCCATCACGACGTATATGCCCGCGTTCAACCAGCGCGGCGCTTTGATGTAGAAGATCTTGACGACGATGCCGATCGCGGCCAGCGTCCAGATGACGCCCAGCATTCCCCATTTCCAAAAGCCATCGAAGGCGTTGACGCAAAACGGAGTGTACGTCCCCGCGATGAGCAGATAGATGGCGGAGTGGTCGAGTTTCCGCAGGACCAGCAGGACTTTCTCTTTGGCGCGTACCATGTGATACGTGGCGCTTGCCGAGAACATGGCGATCAGGCTCAGGCCATAGACGGCCAGCGAGACGATCTTGGCCGGTTTGCTCCACCCGACGATGAGCAGGGCGATCAGTCCCGCCAGCGCGAGGACCGCGCCCGCCCAATGGGTGAGACTGTTGACGGGTTCGCGAATTTTTTTCAACATGAGCGACTCCTATAAGAATTTGTTGAGAACCATGACGACCGTATCAATAAAGACGTCGAGCGCCTCGTCGTTGGACGGGATGACGCCGATGGCGAACGAAAATTCCTGCGGGCGGATGTCCATGACCAGCGAGCGGAAGAGGCGCTGCTCGAGTTGAGCCTTGAAATCGGGCGTCGCGAGTTTCTGCGCGGCGAACCCGTCCTCGGTGGTCAGCGTCCAAAGGCGGTCGAACTCCTCGTCGCCGGTCAGCAGGCGTTCCCGTCCGAAGGCGGCCAGCATTTTCTGCAACAGGAAGTTCCTCGTCAGGCGAAGCGCGGGCAGCCGCGGCGAATCCAGTTTTATCTGCGCCACCGTCTTGGGCGGACTGTAACGGCTGCCGGGGATTACGCGGATGGCGATGAACGCGTCTTTGAAGGGAATCCGCAATTCGGGTTGTCGCCACAACGAACCTTTGCGGATCTCGCCGCCGCGCTTCTCCGCCTGGCGCGTCAACCGCGCGCTCCGCGCCCGGCTTTGCAGAACCGCGAAGGCCATGACGCCTCCAAACACGGCGAACAGAAAGAGAGCCAGAAGAACTTCGGTAGAATCCATCATCCCTCCGCGGGTTTTTGAGCGACCGCGATCAGCAACCGTCCCGATTCTAATTCATTAATGTCAATTCGAACGTCGAATCTGGCGCGCTGGAAAAGGTCCGCGGTTTTCTTTTTGACGAGGCTCTCCGCTTCGGACGGGGCCTCGCCTGTGACTCGATACACCCATCGAAGGATCCCGTTCTTCGGCCACGCGGCAAACAGGACGATGAAGCGGCCTCCGCTTCGGAGGACGCGCCGCGCCTCGGACAGGGTCCGCGCCTCGGCGATGTACGGCGCGGGGAAGGCGGCGACGATGCTGTCGAAGGTCTCCGCGGCGAAGGGGAGGCTTTGCCCGAGCCCGCGCGTTAAGTTGACCTGCGCGTAGCCAGAACGGTGGAGGCGTCGGCGGGCGAGGCGGGACATCTGCGCGGACTCGTCCAACCCGACCGCGGCCAGCCCCAGGTCCAGCAGGGCGCGCTGTAGATGTCCCGGGCCGTGACCGAGTTCGAGCAGGCGCGTCCCGCGCGCGTAGGGAATGACCGTCTCCGTCCACTCGCTCCAGCGGCCGAGCGAAACCGTCCACGCCACCCAGTCGTAGGCGAAGGCCAGGCTGTGGTAGAGATGATGGAAGAAGAAGTCCAGGAGGCGGGCGGTCAGGCGCATAATAAAAAACAAGGGCTTGACGGCTGTCAAACCCTTGTGGTGGGCGGGCGGCGGTTAGATGGCCGCTTCGTCGATCTTTTTGGTTTTGCGGATGGACTCCACGGCGTTTTTGCCGCGCGTTTTGACGTCTTCCACGATGGCGCCGCCGCGCGTCCTAACGTCGCTGACAACGCTCTCGCCGCGGGCTTTGAGTTCTTTGGCGAGTTCGTCGGCGCGGGCGCGAGCCTCGGCTGCGGCGGCCTCGGCCTTGGCCAGCGCCTGTTCAGCGGAGACCGAAGCCTTGTCTCGCAGTTCGATGCTCTTGTCTTTGATGAGGGCGCGGGTTTCTTCGCCGGATTGCGGGGCAAAGAGCAGAGATACGACCGCGCCGGTCAAACCGCCGACGATAAAGCCGACGAGGAAGGCTCCAAATTCATCTCGATCAGACATAGTGTGCTCCTTTTCTGATTTATTTTCGTTTGATGCCCATTAATTCTATCATACGTTGCAAACCCGCCAGGTAACTGTTGAGTTTGACAACGGGCTCGATGACGTTTTCTCCCAGGAATTCCGCGGTGCCGCGCAGGTTGTTGACGGTCTCTGTGGTGGCCGCCAGGATAGGGCGGACTTCGTTTTGCAGGAGGTTGACGAGGCTGGCGACCTGCACGATGAGGACGATCAGGGCCGCGCCGATGAGCAGGGACTCCAACGCCATGACGATGATGAACACGTCGCGGAGTTTGCCGACGAATTCGCCGCTGGTCTGCGGACGCAGCAAAAAGACGATAGCTGTCACGAGCAGGGCGAGAATCAGGACGATTCCGACAATGCTCCACGTCACGACCGCGCGCTGTTTTCGCTCGGCTTCCTGTTGCGCGGCCAGTTGCTCGGGCGTCAGTTCGGGCTGGGGAGTGGGTTCGGGAATTGCCATGAGCCGATTATAGCATTATCCGTGTTTGTTCGTGCGATCCCGTCAAATCCGTGTACACAAAGAGGGTTAAGAAACGCTCTTTAAGGCAGGCTGGACGAATGGAGGAACGACAGGATGGCCTCCAGCGCGCCGCCGCCGATGGCGAGGGCTTTGTCGGAGACGAGGCGGCACAGGGCGGGATCGTCGCGCTCGTCCACGTCGCCGAGTTTCAGGCCGCGGGCCACTTCCATGCCGTCGGGGAGCAGTCCGCGCAGGACGCCTTTGAAGGGGCTGACGATTTCGGATTTTCGATTTTCAATCTTTGAATGGATCTCGGCGACGAGTTGCCCCGCTTCGAGATGGTCGCCGATGGCCGCGTGCGAGACGAGGGTCCCGTCGGCGTCGGCGCGCAGGACGCGGCGCGGGTCGCCTTCGGGCTGTCCGCTGTCGGGCGCGGAGCCTCCCTGCCAGTAGACGCGTCCGAGGGTGTGGCCGCGGCGCGTCTCGATGACGGCGTGGCAGTCGCGCGGGGCGGTGAAGCCGGGACCCAGTCCGATGTGAAGCGGGACCGGGGCGGGGAGCGGGCGGGGGGAAGTCTTAAGGAGGCGGGCGTCTATGATAATTTGGTAATTGGTAATTGGTAATTGGTTGATTTCGGGATCGACGAGGACGGGGATTTCGCGTCGGGCGAGAGTCGACTCGATCTGGTCGGGCGTGACGAGGCGGGCGGCCGCGTCTTCGACGACGATCTGTCCCGCGTAGACCGCCTCGGAGAACGAGACGAGGCGTCGCACCGCGAGCGGACGCGGCAGTTCGGCGATGACCACGTCGAATCCCGCGTGGTGGAGACGGAGCGCGACGCCGCTGGCGAGGTCCCCGCCGCCGCGGATGAGGATGCGTTGGTTCATTTTTCCCTGACAGGTTCCATGAGCAGATGCCCGAAGGCGTACAGCGTGACGTAGACGAAGAGGAAGAATCCCGCGAAGATGACCGTGAAGCCGATGGAGCGCAGGCTGGGGTCTTGCGCGCCGACGATGAATTGCCGGACGATGCCTTTCGGGTCGGCGAAGATGTCCCACGAATTCCAGCGGATGAAACGCCCGATGTAGACGCCGAGTCCGCTCAACACGGAGACGACGAAGACCATGATCCAGCTGACCCAGCGTCCGAATTCGCGGTGGACGATATCCTGCATCAGGTAGAGGGAGACGACGCCGAGGAGCATCCCCGTCCACGAGAACCACATCAGCAGCATCACGTCGAACCAGTCGGGGACGCTGGCGCTTGGCTCAGCCAGGTGTTTGAAATCGGTGATAATGTAGGGCGCGTTGGGCAGGAAGATCAGCCACACGAA
>DKTP01000080.1 GCA_002473085.1 Anaerolineales bacterium UBA7227 | reverse complement strand
CGCGTGGCGGCTGGCGTGGGCGACTCCCCTGCGGGCGAGGGGACCGGGGTGAGGGTCGGCGCGGGCGCGCAACCCGCCAGCAGGATGACAAAGCACAGAGACAGGACAACTTTCATCACGACCTCGCTGTTGCGAATATTATCGCACAATTTGCGCGGCGAGCGTCCAGGAATTCGTGAAAGCCGCGCCCGTTTCCCGTCGTTCGATTCGTTTTTACGCGCGGGGCGGTATAATTCCGTCATCTTCGGCTCGTCATCCAAAGGTAAAAATTTCCATGACCACTCAAATCACGATCATCGGCCTCGGTCAGATGGGCGGCTCCATCGGCCTGGCGCTGGCCCCGCACAAGCAGACGCTCGTCCGCACGGGACACGACAAACGCATGGACGTCGCCCGCGCCGCGCAAACCGCCGGGGCGGTGGACTCGATCCACTTCAACCTGCCGGCCGCGGCCTCCAACGCGGACGCGGTCATTTTGGCCCTCCCGCTGAACGAAGTGCGCGACACGCTCAAATTCATCCGCGACGACCTTAAGGAAGGCGCGGTAGTGATGGACCTCTCCCCGGCCAAACGTCAGGTGGAGGCCTGGGCGCGCGAGACGCTTCCGCCCGGACGCTTCTACGTGGGACTCGCTCCCGCCGTCAACCCCGCGCGCCTGCTGGACCTGGGCGGCGGACTGGACGCGGCCCGCGCGGACCTGCTGGCGGACGCGACCGTCCTCGTCTGTCCGTCCGCCGGGGCGCCCGAAGGCGCCGTCCGTTTCGCCACCGATCTTGTGCGCCTGCTGGGCGCGGCCTCCCTGATCTCCGACAGCGCCGAGGCGGACGGCCTGCTCGCCGCGACCACGTTCCTTCCACGCTGGCTGGCGGTCTCGCTCGTGGAGGCGACCATGACCCAACCCGGCTGGCGCGACGCCCGGAATCTGGCGCATCGCTCCTACGCCATGCCGATCGCGGCCTCCTTCGACCGCGACGACGCCGACGGTTTCAACGAGGCCACGCTGGCGAACCGCGAAAATGTGACCCGCGTCCTGGACAACGCCATCGAGTCCCTGCGCGCCCTGCGCGACAGGATCGAAAACGGAGACCGCGCCGCGCTGGACCAGCGCGCCCGCGCCGCCCAGTCTCGCGCGAACGAATGGCTGGCGGAGCGTCGCCTCGAATCTTATCGGCCCGCGCAAACAAAGAAGACCGACGATGCAATGGATGACTCGTCCCTGGGCGGACGCTTGCGGCGGATGTTCGTCGGACGCTGGCGGCTGCCGGGCGCGGACCGCGAAGGGAAATAATCCTCCCCGCCGACCGCTTTTTCGACATGCCCTTTTACTGCTACATCCTCGAGTGCGACGACGGGACCTACTACACCGGCTGGACGACCGATCCCACGCGCCGCGAGAGACAGCACAACGCCGGGCGCGGCGCAAAGTACACCTGTGCGCGCCGCCCGGTCAAGATGGTCCACGTGGAGGAGGCCGCCTCCCGGTCCGCCGCGCTGAAACGGGAACGGGTCATCAAAAAGATGACCCGTGAGCAAAAACGTAAATTGATCGCGAACGGCGGGATAGTCTAATCGGTGAAAAGCGGCAGGTGTCCCAGCGCGGCGATGTTCATCCACTGCGAGCGGTCTCCCTCGGTGAGGATGGCCGCCTCGCCAACGACCGTCGCGCCCGCCTTTTCCATCAGCATCTTCATGCCCTGCAGGGTGGAGCCGGTGCTGATGACGTCGTCCACGAGCAGGACTTTGCGTCCCTTCATCAGGTCATGGTCTTTTTCGTCCAGCACGAGGAGCTGAGGCTGGCCGGTGGTGATGGAAAGCGTCTCGGCGGTCAACGCCGCGCCCATGTAGGGTTTGTAGGTTTTACGAAGCACGATGTAGGGTTTGTTCGTCTCCACGGAGAGCGCGTGGATGAGCGGGATGGACTTGGCTTCGGCCGTGACCAGCACATCGAATTCCCTGTCCTTCAATATTTTTCCCAGTTCACGCGCGCAAGCCTGGACGAGTTCCGTGTCGCCCAAAATGTTCAGGATGGCGATGCGCAGCCCGGGCTTGATCTCGAACAGCGGCAGTTGACGTTTGATCCCGGCAATTTCGATGTCGTAGGTTTCGCGGGGCATAGGTCCTCTCGGAAACCGGGTTCTCACGGGAACCCGGAGTTTAGCGTAGTTTATCACAAACAATCCGGGGCGGGTATAATCCGCGTATGCTTCCAGACCTGCAACTGAACGACACCGTCCGCATGAGGAAGGCGCATCCGTGCGGATCGTATGAATGGAAGGTGACGCGTCTCGGCGCGGACATCGGGCTGGAGTGCCTCGTCTGCGGGCGACGCGTCCTGTTGACGCGCCGCGAGTTGACGCGCCGCGCGAAGACCGTCGTCCACGCGCGCCCGCCCGAAGGTTCAGATCACGAAGCGAATTCAAAACCATGAAAAAGCCGCATATCCTCGTCCTCTTTTCCGACACGGGAGGCGGGCACCGTTCCGCCAGCGAAGCCATCATCGAAGCCCTCGGACTCGAGTTCGGCGATTCCGTCAGCGCGGAGATGGTGGATTTCTTCAAAGATTACGCGCCCATCCCGTTCAATAAAATGCCTGAACTGTATCCGAAGATGGTGAAGGCCCCGCGCCTGTGGGGGGCGGGGTTTTACGCCACCGACGGGCGGGCGCGGGCGCGCATGTTGACCGCCGCGTTCCGTCCGTATGGCGTCCGCGCCGCAAAGAAACTGCTCGCCGGCCATCCCAGCGACGCGATCGTGACGACGCACCTCGGCGCGAATTCAATGGGATTGTGGGCGCTGGGACGAAATCGCACGCGGCGCTTTATCACCGTCGTCACCGACCCCGTCACCACGCACGCGCTCTGGTTCGATAAACGCGCCGACCTGATCCTCGTCCCCACCGAATACGCGCGCGAGCGCGCCATCGAATATCACATGCCGCCCGAAAAAGTGTTCGTCGTCGGGCAGCCCGTCTCGGACCGTTACTGCGCGCCGCCCGGCGACAAACGCGCGCTGCGCGAAAAACTGGGCTGGCCGCAGGATAAGACGATCGCCCTGCTGATCGGCGGCGGCGACGGGATGGGTCCGCTCGAACGCAACGCCGCGGCCATTGACGAATCCGGGCTGGACCTCGGGCTGGTCATCGTCGCGGGACGGAACGAAAAACTGCGGAAGAAATTCGAGGCGCGGCGCTGGAACATCCCGACGCGCGTCTACGGCTTCACGCGCGACCTGCCCGACTTCATGCGCGCCGCCGACGCGGTGATCACCAAAGCCGGGCCGGGGACGATCGCCGAGGCGCTCATCGCGGGTCTGCCCATCATCCTGAACGCGCGTCTGCCCGGGCAGGAAGACGGCAACGTCACCTTCGTCCAGAGGGAACGCGTGGGCGTGTGGGCGCCGCGCTCCGACCGCGTGGTGGCCGTCCTGAAAAAATGGATCGAAAACCCCGAAGAGCGCGAACGCTTCGCGGAAAACTGCCGCCGCGCGGCGCGTCCCGAATCGGCGCGGCTGATCGCGCGCTTCATCGGCTCGCAGGTGGGGCTGTGCGAGGAACCGTTAATCGCCGCGTAGGGGCAAACCTGTGTGTTCGTTGTGCGACGAGCCGTTAATCGCCGCGTAGGGGCGAACCTATGTGTTCGTTGTGCGACGAGCCGTTAATCACCGCGTAGGGGCGAACCTGTGTGTTCGCCCAGTGTTCGCCCAGGGCAGACACGCAGCCCAGGGCAGACACGCAGGTCTGCCCCAACAGCGGGTCTGCCCCAACAGCAGGTCTGCCCCTACGTCATTTAAATCCCAAAGGGGTATAATCCCGTCCATGCCCATTCTCGACGCGCACAGCCTCGACTTCATCAGCAAGAGCGCCGAACAAACGCGCCGCATCGGAATCCGTCTTGGCGGGCTTCTGCGGCGCGGCGACCTCGTTTGCTTGCAAGGCGAACTCGGCGCGGGAAAGACCACGCTGGCGCAGGGTTTGGCGCAGGGATGGGGCGCGCTGGATTCGGTCTCCAGTCCCACCTTTGTTTTGGTCAACATCTATCGCCGCGCGGACGAAGCGCGCTTCTTTCACATGGACGCCTACCGCCTCGCCTCCGCCGCCGAGGGCGCGGAACTCGACTTCGACGCGATGCTCGACGCGGGACTGCTCCTCGTCGAGTGGGCGGAGCGCGTCCAGCAAATCCTGCCGGACGAACGCTTGTGGATCGCGCTCGAACACGTCGGCGAGGAACATCGTCAAATGCATTTCTCGGCGCGCGGCAAACGCTACGACGCGCTGCTCGCCGACCTGCGCCGGTCCATGTTTGGAGTCGCGTGATGCTCCTCGCCATTGACACCTCCACCGCCCAATTGGGACTCGCTCTATACGACGGCGCGACGGTCGCGGCCGAATTGACCTGGACTTCGCGCGCCCGTCACACCGTGGAACTGGCCCCGGCTCTCTCCGGACTTTTGGAGCGCGTCGGGCTGACGATGGACGGCCTCTCCGCCCTGGCGGTGGCCATCGGTCCCGGCTCGTTCACCAGCCTGCGCGTGGGACTGGCTTTCGTGAAAGGACTCGCCCTCGCGCGCAAACTGCCCGTCGTCGGCGTGCCAACGCTGGACGCGGTCGCGGCGGCTGTGCCGGTGCAAGCGCTTCCGCTGGCGGCCGTCATCCAGGCCGGGCGCGGACGGATCGCCGTCGGGTGGTACCGCGCGTCCGAAAACGGGTGGCAGGCCGAAGATCAGGCGGAAGCGACGACGGCGGATAAACTCGCGGAGTCCATCCAGCATCCCACCTTGGTCGTCGGCGAGTTGGACGCGGAGGAACGTCAACGGCTGGCGCGGAAGCGGAAGAACATCCAATTGGTTTCCCCCGCGCTGTCGGTGCGGCGTCCCGCTTTATTGGCGGAACTGGCGTGGAACCGCTGGCAGGCTGGTCACGCGGACGATCTCGCTTCGCTGGCGCCGATCTATTTACACGTCGAAGGAGGGCCGTCATGATCGAGATACGAAAAATGAAAGTGGAGGACATTCCCGAAGTTGTGGAGATTGACCGCAGTTCGTTCACGCTCCCGTGGACGGAACGCTCCTTTAAATACGAAGTGACGGAGAACAACGCGGCGCGCTGCTGGGTGACGGAGGTGGACGGACAGATAGCCGCCATGCTGGTGTTGTGGATCATCGTGGACGAGGCGCACATCGCCACGATCGCCACGCATCCGCATTTTCGGCGGCGCGGGTTCGCGAAGAAGATGCTGATCCACGCGCTGGTCGCGGCGCGCGAGGAGGGCGCGGCGAAGGCGCTGCTGGAAGTGCGCGCCCGTCATGTCGTCGCGCAGAAGATCTATTGCGATATCGGCTTTGCGGAGGTGGGACGCCGCCCGATGTATTATCGCGACAACGGCGAGGACGCGGTGCTGATGACGATGGACGACCTGGGCGGGTTGACAGTGGCGGAGGCGAAATGAGCGCAGAAGAGACGTTGAAGCAGATCGCCGCCGAGGTGTCGGTCTGCACGGACTGCGCGCTGTACAAGACGCGCAAGAAGTCTGTGCCGGGCGAGGGGCCTGCGGACAGCGAGATCATGTTCATCGGCGAGGGGCCGGGCGTCAACGAGAATGAGCAGGGACGTCCTTTTGTGGGCGCGGCGGGAAATTTTCTGAATCAGTTGCTGGCGCAGGCGGGATTAAAGCGCGAGGATGTGTGGATCGGCAACGTGGTGAAGTGCCGTCCGCCTGATAACCGTGATCCGCTTCCCGAGGAACTCGCGGCGTGCGACGTTTATCTGGAGCGTCAGATCGCGGCCATCAACCCGAAGATCATCGTCACGCTGGGACGGTTTTCGATGGGCAAGTTTATGCCGGGCGCGAAGATCAGCGCGGTGCATGGACAGATGCGCAAGATCGGAAATCGTTTTGTGATTCCCATGTTCCATCCCGCGGCGGCGCTGCACAACGTCAACATCAAACCGCAGATCCTGGCCGATTTCGCCAAACTGCCGCAATTGCTGGATGTGGCGCGGAAGGAGTTGGCGAGGATGACGCCAGTTCAAGCGGCGGCGGAGGAGCCGAAGGAAGATCCGAAGCAGTTGAGTTTGTTTTGATCCGTATCCAGTCTCTTCATGTCGGGTAAGGGGAGATTGTATTTGTTATAATCTTTGTCGTATTTGCGAAAGGAGCGAATATGGATTCAGTAGAAAAGGCCAGTCAATTGCACGATAAGGTCACGCGCGGTTTCACGCTCACAGCCAAAGAACGAAAGCAGTTGGAAGCCTGGTACGCGAAACAGGACACCCTGGAAAACGAAATATTGTTCCTCCCAGCCGGGCGAATGACCTCCTCGGATCTCGAAGCGCAAATGGACGCGGCTCTGGCGCAGGCGATCTCTGTAACCCAGCAAATCCGAAAAATTTCTTCCGAGAACGCGAAATTGCGGCGTGAAATAGCCGTTTTGCGCCGCCAGCTGACCCAGCGGATTGGGACACAACCCGCATGACCATTTCCGACGCGGTTCGGGCGCGTGTACGAAAACGCGCCGATTACGCCTGTGAGTTTTGCGGCGTCCGTGAAGTCGCCTCGGGCGGCGAATTGACGATGGATCATTATCAGCCAAAGTTCAAGGGCGGGAATGACGACTTGGACAATCTGCTTTACTGCTGTCAGCGTTGCAATCAATATAAACTCGATTATTGGCCGGTCCGCGCAGGCGATCTGCCACTCTGGAATCCTCGCCAGAATAACGCATCCAAGCATTTTATCGAATTGGATGATGGAAAATTGCATCCGCTAACGAGTATTGGCGCATTTACCATAAATCGCCTTCGCCTGAATCGTCCTCCGTTAATAGCACATCGTATTCGGGAACGTCAACTTGCCGAAGACGCGCGTCGTTTAGCGCGCCAGCAGGAGGCTGTCCGTTTGCTGGAGAACCTCAATCGTCAATTTTCCGCGCTTGTTGAAGAACAACAACGACTGCTCGAAGAATTGGGTGAACTATTGCGATTCCTTCTGGGAAGCAGAAAATAACGTTGGATCATTTCGAGCGTATAATTTCGGCTCATCTGTAGAAGGAGCGCGTCTGCGAAACCTGACGCTAAAGGAAACCAATGACCACCAAAGATATTCTCATCAAGAAACTGCAAGACAAATCCGCCGAAATCGCCATTTTGGGACTCGGCTATGTCGGCCTGCCGCTGGCGGTGGTGTTCGGCGAGGCGGGATTCAAAGTGACGGGCGTGGATCCCGACGCGCGGAAGGTGGATCTGCTCAATAATGGCGAGTCGTACATCCCCGACGTCAAGACCAAGGCGGTGGCCGCGCTCGTCAAGGCGGGACGCCTGAAAGCCACGACGGATTTTTCCGTGCTGGAGAAGATGGACGCGGTCAGCATCTGCGTGCCGACGCCGCTCCGCAAGACGGGCGACCCCGACATGTCGTTCATCGTCGCGGCGACGGAGGAACTGGCGAAATACGTGCATCAGGGCATGGTGGTCGTGCTGGAGTCCACCACCTATCCCGGCACGACGCGGGAATTGCTGCTGCCCAAACTCGGCATCGAGCACGGACTGACGGTGGGCGAGGACTGGTTCCTGGCTTTTTCGCCCGAGCGCGTGGACCCCGGACGCCAGGACTTCACCACTATCAATACCCCGAAGATAATCGGCGGCATCACCGAGAATTGCGGCGAGGTGGCTTCGGCCTGGTACACGGGCGCGATCCAGACCGTCCATCACGTCTCGTCCACCGAGGCGGCGGAGATGGCGAAACTACTGGAGAACACCTTCCGCATGATCAACATCGGCATGGTCAACGAGATGGCGATCATGTGCGAACGCCTCGGCGTGGACGTGTGGGAGGTGATCGAAGCCGCGGCGACGAAACCCTTTGGCTTCATGAAGTTCACGCCGGGACCCGGGCTGGGCGGTCACTGCATCCCGATTGACCCGCTTTATCTTTCCTGGAAGATGAGGGCGGTCAACTATAACGCGCGCTTCATCGAACTCGCGTCCGAGATCAATACCAACATGCCGCGTTACGTGGTCGGCCGCATGTTGGAAGCGATGAACGACCGCGGCATCCTGCTCAAGGGAAGCCGCGTCCTCGTCCTCGGCGCGGCGTACAAACCCGATATTGACGACGTGCGCGAGTCGCCCGCGCTGGATGTGATCGGCCTGCTCCAGAAGAAGGGCGCGCAAGTCGAATATCACGACCCGTACATTCCGCATCTCCACCACGAATACGACGGCTGGCAGATGGACAGCGTGCGGGACGTGATGCAGGCCGTCCGCGAATCTGACGCGGTGGTGATCGTCACCGATCACAAAGTCTACGATTATGCCGCGATCATCCGCGAGGCGAAGTTCGTCTTCGACACGCGCAACGCGACGGGCAAGATCGCGAAGGGAAACGGGAAGGTGGTCAGGCTTTAAGTTTCAAGCAAATCCTGACACCTGACACCTGATACCTGACACACGGAGCAACCATGGCGCATTATCTGGTAACTGGCGCGGCGGGATTCATCGGCGCGCGGACGAGCGAAATGCTCATCGAGCAGGGACACACCGTCGTCGGCGTGGACAACCTGAACGACGCGTACGACGTCCGCATCAAGGAATTCCGCCTGCGGAAGTTACAGGCATTGGACGGCTTCGAGTTCGTCCGCGACGATATTTCCGACCGCGGAATTCTTAATCGCCAATCTCCAATTACCAATCGCCCCTTCGACGCGGTAATTAATCTCGCCGCCCGCGCAGGCGTGCGTTACAGCGTCAGCGACCCGTGGACGTTCCTCAATTCAAACGTCCTCGGGACGCTCAACATGCTCGAACTCTGCCGCCAGACTGGGTGCGGAAAATTCCTGCTCGCCTCCACTTCGAGCATCTACGGCGCGAACCCGCCCTACCCGACTCCCGAAACCGCCTCGAGCAGCGAGCCGCTCCAGCCGTACGCGGCCAGCAAAAAGGGAGCGGAAGTCCTCGCGCACTCGTATCATTACCTGCACAATATTGACGTGAGCGTCGTCCGCTATTTCACCGTCTACGGGCCCGCGGGACGTCCCGACCTGGCGATGTTCCGCTTCGTGCAGTGGATCAGCGAGGGACGCCCCGTGCTGGTCAACGGAGACGGGAAGCAGTCGCGCGGCTTCACCTTCGTGGACGACATCGCGCGCGGCACAATCGCCGCGTTGAAGCCGCTCGGATTCGAGATCGTCAACCTCGGCGGGCATGAAGTCATCAGCATCAACGACCTGATCGGGTTGACGGAGGAAGTCGTGGGCAAGCCCGCGCAGGTCCAGTATGGACCGCCGAACCTCGCGGATATGTTCCAGAATTGGGCGGACGTCTCGAAGGCGCGGCAATTGCTCGGTTGGCAGCCCCAGGTCGGCTTGCGCGAGGGGATGGAGAGACTCGTCGAGTGGTACCGCGCCGAGCGTGAGTGGGCGAAGGATATTGTGACCGCGTAGCGCGTGGTTCGAATATCACAACTCTTCGAACATCAACTTCGACCAGTTCACGTAATGCGTTTGAGTGGAGTTGATCTGTTTTTCCATGTCGTCCCCCAGGTGAACAATATAGCCAGCGCGCGGATGATACGCGGAGACAAAACTTTGAAACGACCGACTTGATTCGGGCGTATTTAGCGAACGATATTTCACTTCCACTGGAACCGCTTCCGTGTTTTTGTCCAGCACAAAATTCACCTCGGCTTTGTCGGTGGTGCGCCAATAATGGACTTGATGCGACGTGTCCGAGATTTTTTTCCAAAGCAGGTTATGGACGAGGTTCTGGAACAGGAACCCGCCCTCGGACGGCGACAAGGGCATCCCATACGATCCGAGCGCATAGTTTCTCATCCCTAGATCGTGAAAATAGAATACGGGCGTTTTGGTCAATTCCTTCCGCACGTTTTTGAAGAAGGGCGGCACCCGATGAAGCAGGAAGGTCTTTTCCATAAGCCACAAGTAGTTATTGACTGTGGCGGCATTGATGTTGAGCGTATTGGCGATCTCCGAAATGGCAGCCAATTGTCCCACTTGTGAAGCCATCAGCCTGGTCAACGCCGTGAAGCGATCCGTTTTCTGCACGCCAAGAAGGAAGGAAATATCGCGCTCCAGGTAACTCTGGTAAAGTTCCGCGATGATCCTGCGTTTTTCGACGACAGTATCCTCCAGCGCGACGCGCGGATAACCGCCAAAACTCATGTATTCCTCGAGCAGGCTCTGGCGCTTTTGTTTTTCGAGCGCGAGAAATTCGCGCAGGTCATTTTCGTATCTATACTCTGTCTTGAAATTGGCGAATTCGATAAAATCAAGCGTGGACAATTCGAAGACGCGTTTTCGTCCCGCAAGCGACTCGTGGATCTTCTCCTTGAGTTCGAGCGATCCCGATTCCGATACGATGAATTTGTGCGGCAGGTTCATGTCGTACAGGCCCTTCAAAAACAGGCCTGCGTTTTCTTTTCGCTGGATCTCATCAATGAAAACGTAGCCGCCGTCTTTGCCCAATTCCAGCGCGATCTTTTGAAGCAGGGTTTCCTGTGATTGGAAGAATTGACGATCATTTTCAATGTCAAGGTTGAAAGCGACCGTTCTTTTTCCCTGCGCTTCGACGTGTTCCTTCAAAAGCATCATTAAAGTGGTTTTTCCCGCCTGGCGCGGCCCGATGATCAGGCTGATTTCCTTTTTGGATAAATGCGCTTTCAGGGCATCGAGGAGGTGTCTTTTTATGTACATAACCGCATTATAACCCGATAATTCCATTAGTGGACTATGAAAATTATCGGGTTGGCAGCCAATTACCATCAACCCTCCCCCGCGTCACTTATGCCGCACTGGATCAAAAATTACGCCTTTTTAGAAAGTAGAAAGCGCAATTTGTGACCGTGGGTATTATATAATAGCCTCGTGAATTCCCTCCTCTCCAAACTCAAATCCGACTCGCTCTTCGCCCGCGTCCTCCGCAACAGCGGATATCTCTTTTCCAGCAGTTTCGTCTCTGCCGCGTTGGGATTCGCGCAGGGGATTCTCATCGTCCGCCTGCTGGGGATCGAGTCGTACGGCGCGCTGACCGCCGTCATGCTGTTCGCCTCGAACGTGAACCGCCTGCTCTCGTTCCGCATGAGCGAGGTGACGGTGAAATACCTCGGCGAGGCGCTCGCCCTCGACGACAAACCCCGCGCCGCCGCGCTCGCCAAGTGGATCGGCGTCGGCGAGACGTTCACTTCGATATTTGCCTATCTCGTCCTGTTTTTCCTCGCAGCCTGGTTCGCGCACGACGCGGCGCTGGTCGGCTACTATCGCTTCTACGGACTCTTCCTGCTCGCCAACCTCGTCTACGAAACATCCACGGGCGTTTTGCAATCCACCGATCAATTCAAGCGCGTGGCCTTCGCCAACCTGCTGCAAAGCATCGTCACCATCCTGATCGTCGCGCTGGCGTTTTTCATGCATTGGGGGATGTTCGTGATTCTTGTCGCGTACCTCGCGGGCAAGACGCTGGCCGCGGCGGTCGTGACCTTCTCCGCGCTGGGCGCGCTGAACCGCAGACTGGGACGCGGCTGGGTCCGCGCGCCGTTCAGCCTGCTCCCCGATTGGAAGTTCATCGCGCGCTTCGCCGTCAGCACCAACGTCAACGGGACAGTGAACCTGTTCACGCGCGATAACGTCCCGCTTTACATTAAATATTTTGTATCCGATACCGCGCTGGGATATTTCCGACTCGCCACGAGCCTGATCAACCTCGTCATGCTGCCCATCGAGCCGTTCATCTGGCCCACCTACGCCGAGATCACAAAGACCATCGCGCAGAAACAATGGAACGCGACCCGCCGCCTGCTCAAACAGGTCAGTCTCGTCGGCGGCGTCTGGACCCTGCTGGCGGGCGCGGGGCTGGCGACTCTCGGCTGGTGGTTCATCCCGTTCGCGTATGAAGTGGAAGCCGCGCCCGTCATCGTCTGCGTGTTGATCCTGCTCGTCGGCTACGGCGCGGCGAACATCGCCAATTGGAATCGTCCGCTCCTGCTGGCGCTCGGACGTCCCAACGTCCCGCTCGTCGTCGCGGCCGTCACGGGCGTGGCCGAACTCGCTCTCATCGTCCTGCTCGTCCCTTCGGGCGGATACCTCGTCGCCGCGGCGATCTTCTCGGCGTACCTCGCCGTCTCCATCCTCGTCAACATCTCGATTGGACTGTCCGACATCAATCGTCAATCGCGAGTGGAGATTGGTACTTGATATGAAAATTATCGCCATCGCAGGTTCGCAAATCCCCTCCGACACCGCCAACAGCATCCAGGTGATGAAGGCGTGCAACGCGCTCGCGCGGCTTGGTCATTCGGTGCATCTCATCGTCACGGGAGACGGGGGACGGATGACGGACTGGGAATCTCTCGCGCAACAATACGGGCTGTCACATCCGTTTGAAATCGAGTGGCTCTCTTCGTCAAGTCGCCGCCTGTTCACTTTTAATTCCGTCCGCCGCGCGCTGAAACTCGATCCCGACCTCCTCTATACCTGGCTCCCGCAATCGGCGGTCTTCGGTCTCCTCGCTGGCAAACCCACGGTCTTCGAAGCGCATCTCCAGCCTACGGGACGGTTCGGTCCCGCCTGGCATCGCGCCTTTGCGCGCCTCCCTGGACGAAAGCGCGTCGCCTGCATCACGGACGCGCTGCGCGTGATCCTCGAACGCGGCTTCGGGATGCGTCTCCGCGCGGACGAATTCGTCATCGCCCCGAACGGCGTCGAACTCGAACGCTTCGCCTCGCTTCCCGACCCCGCGCGGGCGCGGACGTCCCTCGGCCTGCGCGACGCCCCGACCGTCCTCTGCGCGGGTCATCTCTACGCGGGCCGCGGCGCGGACCTGTTCCTGCGCCTCGCGGAATCGCTCCCAGCCGCGCACTTCATCTGGGTGGGCGGACGCGCCTCCGACGTCGAGGAATGGAAGCGAAAGGCCGCGGGGCTGGACAACGTCAGTTTCCTCGGCTTCGTCTCGAACGTGGAGCTGCCGCGCTATCTCGCCGCGGCGGACGTCCTGCTGATGCCTTACGCGCGTTCCATCCTCGGCTCCAGCGGGGACGCGTCGTCCGCGTCCGTCGCCAGCCCGATGAAAATGTTCGAGTACATGGCCGCGGGCCGCGCCATCTTGACGAGCGACCTGCCCGTGATCCGCGAGGCGCTGGACGATTTGTCTGCCGCCTTCGCCCCGCCCGAGGACGTCCCCGCGTGGACGGCCGCTCTGCAATCCCTGCTCGCCGACTCCGCCCGCCGCGCCGCGCTCGCCTCCACCGCGCGCCGCGATGTGGAGAAATACACGTGGGTTGCGAGGGCGGAGAAGATTTTGGATGGGTTTCTGGAATCCTGAAGTTCTACTTCAGGATTCGGCTCGCTCATCCGAAAGTAGCCCGTCCTGGTGGTCGGGCCAGGGAACTTTCGGATTCCTGCGACGCTGTGATATAAGATGCTCATGAAATTCCACCTCCTTGCCGTCTCCTCCAGCCTGCTGCTCGGCGCGGGATTGTCTGCCATCCAACCAGGCAGTTTCCTGCTCGGCTGGCTGGTCTTTTCGGCGCTCTTCCTTCTTTCCTTTTATGTTTTACGCGTTACGTTTTTCTGGACAATCAAACAACAACCGCGACCCGTAACTCGTAACTCGTATCTTGCAACTCTCCTCGCCGCCGCCTTCCTCCTCCGTCTCGCCCTCGGCGCCGCGCTCTACCTCGCCCTCCCTACCAGCGGATATTCCAACGCGCAGAACCAGGCGGGCTACATCTTCTTCGACTCCTTCCGCCGCGACTCGCAAGCCTGGGAACTGGCGCAGTCCGACCAGCCGATCCTCTCCGCGTTCAACAAGAATTTCTACTCCGACCAATATGGCGGACTGCTGGCCTTCAGCGCCGCGGCCTACCGCTTCCTCTCGCCCGACGAGCGCCGTCCGCTTCTCCCCGTCTTCTTCGGCGCGTTGACGGCCGCGCTCGGCGCCGCTTTTTTGTGGAAAGCCGCCGCGCGTCAATGGGACGCGAAGGTCGCCTCCGTCGCGGCGTGGATCTACGCGCTCTATCCCGAGTCCATTTTGATGGGCGGCGCGCAGATGCGCGAACCCTTCCTCATGGCTTTCGTCGCGATGGCGCTGTGGGGATGGGTGGACTACTCGCGCAGCGCCCCCGACAGGAAGCAATCCGCCTCACGCCGCGCCCTGCTCTGGCTTGGTCTCGCCTTCGCGGGGATGCTCCTCGTCTCGCCCGCCATTGCGCTGCTCGTCCTCGTCATCCTGGCGGGCTGGATGTGGATGACGCGCGAGCATGGCCGCGTCTCGTGGACGGCGCTCGTCGTCATCGGGATCGTCTTCCTCGCGGGACTCTATCTCCTCGCCTGGGGGTTGGAACGCAGCCAGCCTTTCGGCTCCTCGCCCCTCGGCGTCGTCATGAACTGGACGCGCGGCGCGGTCAAATGGGACATCCACCAGCTCGAACGCGGCTCGGGCTGGGTGCAGAAACTCTTCGGCGAAATGCCCGAATGGCTGCGTCCGCTCTTCGTGATGGTTTACGGCGTCACGCAGCCCGTCCTACCCGCCACGTTCATCGAGCCAGCCGCGCCGCTCTTCCGCGCGCTCTACATCTTCCGCTCGGCGGGATGGTACGCGCTCGTGCCGCTCCTGTTCTACGCGCCGTTCGCCATCGTTCGGCGGGAGACTGGCTCCGCGCGCCGCCTCCTCCTCTGGCTGACGGCGGCCGCGTGGGCGTGGATCGTCATCTCCGCCCTGCGCGGCGGCGCGGACAGTTGGGATAACCCGCGCTACCGCGTCATCCTGATCGCGGTCCAGGCCGCGGCGGCCGCGTACGCCTGGGTTGGCCGCGACCGCTGGCTGGTCAGATGGCTGCTCGTGGAGGGAATCTTCCTCGTCGTGTTCACGCAGTGGTACGTCAGCCGCTATTACCACGTCGGCGGGCAACTCCCGTTCGGGGCGATGATCCTGCTGATCGTCGTCCTCGCCGCGCTGGTCATGGGAGCGGGTTGGCTGCGGGATCGAAAATCCTCATAAACCAGGTTTCTGGCAGAAACCTGGTTTATGGGTATAATTCAGCCGCTGAATTTTGAAGTCGCTATCCGCCCTTCACAGCCTCACTTCACCGACCATTTGACCATCCGACTATTCGACCATCCGACCATTCGACCATCAGACTACCTAGGAGAACATATGCCTACCGCCATCATTACGGGGATCACGGGACAGGACGGTTCCTATCTCGCCGAACTTTTGCTCTCGAAAGGCTATAAAGTTGTAGGCGTGGCGCGCCGCTCCAGCACGGTCACGTATGAACGCATCGAACACCTGCTGGACAAGATCAGCGTGGAGCAGGGCGACCTCACCGACCAGGGCTCGCTCATCGCGTTGTTGGAGGAGTACAGGCCTGCCGAGGTTTACAACCTCGCCGCGCAGTCCTTCGTCCCGACCTCCTGGAACCAGCCCGCGCTGACTGGCGACGTGACCGCCCTCGGCGTGACGCGCCTGCTCGAAGCCATCCGCTACGTGGACCCGAAGATCCGTTTCTATCAGGCCTCCTCCAGCGAGATGTTCGGCAAGGTGCTGGAAGTTCCCCAGCGCGAGACCACGCCTTTCTACCCGCGCAGTCCGTATGGCGTCGCCAAAGTGTACGGGCACTTCATCGCGGTCAACTATCGCGAGTCGTTCAACCTGTTTACCGCCTCGGGAATCCTTTTCAACCACGAGAGTCCCCGCCGCGGACTGGAGTTCGTGACGCGCAAGATCACCGACGGCGCCGCGAAGATCAAGCTCGGCCTGGCGGAGGAACTTCGTCTCGGCAACCTCGACGCGCAGCGCGACTGGGGTTTCGCGGGCGATTACGTGGACGCCATGTGGCGCATGTTGCAGCAGGACAAGCCCGACAATTTCGTGATCGGCACGGGCGAGACTCACTCCGTCAGGGAATTCTGCGAGATCGCCTTCGGCCGCGTCGACCTGGACTATAAAAAATACGTCGTCATGGACGAGCGCTACTACCGTCCCGCCGAAGTGGACCTGCTCATCTCCGACCCGACGAAAGCAGGCGAAGTCCTCGGCTGGGAACCGAAAGTCGGCTTCAAACAACTCGTCGAGATGATGGTCGATTCCGATATGAAACGCCTGAGCGCGAAGGCCGCGTAAGAACTTTAAACGCGAAGGCGCAAAGACGACGAAGGAATCTCAATCCAACGCTTTTTCCTTTGTGCCTTTGTGCTTAGAGATTGAAAATGCCCGAACTCTCCCTCGTCGTCCCCGTTTACAACGAAGAGCAGAACCTGCCTCCGCTCTTCGACGCGATCCGCGCCGCGCTCGATCCTCTGGCGCGGACGTGGGAGGTCGTCTTCGTGGACGACGGTTCGCGCGACGGAAGCGCGGGCGCGCTGAGCGGCCTCTTCGCGCGCGACCCGCTTCACGTCCGCGTGATCGAGTTCCGCCGCAACTTCGGGCAGACAGCCGCCATCGCCGCGGGCATTGATCACGCGCGCGGCGACGTCATCATCCTGCTCGACGCGGACCTGCAAAACGATCCCGCCGACATCCCGATGCTGCTCGCGAAATTGGACGAGGGCTACGACCTCGTCAGCGGCTGGCGCAGGGATCGAAAGGACAACGCCCTCACGCGCAACCTGCCGTCGCATCTCGCCAACGGGCTGATCTCGTTCGTCACGGGCGTGCGCCTGCACGATTACGGCTGCACGCTCAAAGCCTACCGCCGCGACGCGCTGGAGGGCTTCAAACTCTACGGCGAAATGCACCGCTTCATCCCCGTCTTCGCGCATTCGGTCGGCGCGCGCATCGCCGAGGTGGAAGTGCGTCATCATGCCCGAAAATTCGGCAAAGCCAAATACGGACTCGAGCGCACGCTCAAAGTGCTTCTCGATCTCTTCACCGTGAAATTTCTGCTCGATTATTCCAGCAAGCCCATTTACCTGTTCGGCGGCGCGGGACTGGCGCTCATGTTCCTCGGTCTCGCCGACCTGCTCTATCTTTTCATCCGCCGCTTCTGGGGCGTCCCCGCGGCCTCCTCCCCGCTTCTGCTCGTGGGCGTGATGTTCGCCATCATGGGCTTCCAATCCGTCCTCATGGGGCTGATCGCCGAACTGCTCGTCCGCACCTATCACGAATCGCAGAGCAAGCCCACCTATCGCATCCGCGCCATCCTTGAATCAAAATAACATGCGCATCCTCGTCGTCATCCACGAATATCCGCCCATCGGCGGCGGAGGCGGCGCCGCGGCGCGCGACATCTGCCGCGGGCTGGCGCGGCGCGGACACGACGTCAAAATCCTGACCGCTCACTACAAGGGACTTCCCCGCCGCGAACGGGACGAAGGCGTGGACGTGATCCGACTCCCCTCCCTGCGACGACAGCCCTTCCGCGCGGGATTCCTCGAAATGGGCGGCTTCGTTCTCGCCTCGCTCTGGGCCGGACTCCGCCTCACGCGCGTTTTCCGCCCCGACGCGATCCACGCCCACTTCGCCGTCCCGTCGGGGGCCGCGGCCTGGGCGCTCGCGCGGCTGACGAGGACTCCCTATCTGCTCACCGCCCATCTCGGCGACGTGCCAGGCGGCGTGCCAGACAAAACAGACCGCTGGTTCCGCTGGGTCATGCCGTTCACGCGTCCCATCTGGCGCGAGGCGGCGCGCGTCGCGGCGGTCAGCGGCTACACGCGCGGACTCGCGCTCGCGCATTATCCCGTCCCGATAGACGTCATCCCCAACGGCGTGGACGTGAAGTCGCTCGCGCCGCGCGTGCTAAAAGTCAACGACCCGCCGCGTCTCGTCTTCGCGGGACGCTTCGTCGAGCAGAAGAATCCGCTGCAGATTCCGCGCGTCCTCGCCGCGCTCAAAGACCTGCGCTGGGAATGTTCCATGCTTGGAGACGGCGTCCTGCTCGAGGCGACGCGCGCCGAAACGGAACGTCTCGGCCTCGCGGACCGATTCCGCTTCCCTGGCTGGGTGGAGACGGGCGACGTGCTGGACGAATTCGCGCGCTCCGACGTCCTCTTCATGCCCTCGCGCTCCGAGGGACTGCCCGTCGTCGGCGTGCAGGCGCTTGCCTGCGGACTCGCGCTCGTCGTCGGCCGCGCGGGCGGTTTCGCCGACCTGGCCGCGCCTGGCGAAAACGGCTTCCTCCACGACGCCGACGACGCGGAGGGATTCTCCGCCAGCCTCCGTTCCCTGCTCTCCGATCCCGCCGCGCTTCGCCGCGCGCGCGAAAAGAGTCTCGTCCTCGCCCAGGCCTTCGACATCGAGCGCGTGGTGGACGAGTACGAAAAAGTCCTCCTTACCATCATAGACTCCTAACTCCTCACTACTCTCCGCTCTCTTCTCTCTCCTCCTCTCCCATGCACCTCATTCTCCCTCGCGTCATCTACGGCAACCTCGGCGACCTCGCCAGCCGCTGGGGAGTTTTGCGCGCCCTCCATCAACTCGGCGCCGAGGACGTGACCGTCTTCCGCAATCTCGACATGGACGTCCCCGCGCTCCCTTTCCGCGCGCTCGATTATCGTCCCCTCCGCAACCTGCGCCTCGACCGCGACGCGCGCGCCGCCTTCCGCCGCGCCGACGCCGTCCTCTGGGCGGTCGGCCTCGACATGCAGGACGACTCCAGCCTGGCGCGCATGATGTATCTTTGGGTCGCGTTTCGTTTGTATCGCGTCCTCGGCCTAAAGGTGATCTGTCTCTTCCAGGGCGCGGGCCCCGTCGCCACTCGCGCGGGACGCGTCGTCGCCCGCGGCGTCCTCTCGCAGGTGGACACCTTCGTCGCTCGCGATCCTGGCACGTTTGCCCTCATCGAAAAACTGAATCCGCGCACGAAGCGCGTCCTTGCTCACGATGCGATCTTCCTGCCTGGGTTTGAAGAGGATGTTGCTGGCAACAACCAACTCGATCCCCTCTTCCAAACCGACGGCCGCCCCGTCATCGGCGTCAACATCCGCCAGTGGTTTCACTTCGCCTCGTCCCTCCTGCCCTATCAATTTTCGCGCCAGAAATACCGCCAACGCTCCGAAGCGCGGATGCGGGAACTCATCCGCTCGACGACGGAACTGATCGCCTCGCTTCGCGCCCGACAGCGCGCGCGCGTCCTCCTGATCTCCGCGTACCAGGCGGGCGTCCTGCCCTGGGAGGACGACCTGCCCTGGCTGGAACGCGTGAAAGCCGACTTCGCGGACGATGACGAGGTCAGGCTCGTCAACATGGCGCTGACTATGCCGGCGTATTACGATCTCATGTCCCGCCTGGATCTGATGATCGGGATGCGTCTGCACTCCTCGCTGGCTGCCCTGCGCCTCGGCGTCCCGTCCATCAATTTGAGTTACACTCTCAAAGGCGGAGACATCCTCCGTCACCTCGGCCTGCCCGATTCCGTCGCGGACCTGCAAAGTTTCATCGCGTCGCCGAAGGACGCGCTGGAGCGCGCCGAGTCCATGCTGGAAAATCGCGCCGACGAATCCGCCACAGTCCGCGCGGCGGCGAAAAGCGCGATTGAGTTGAATATGGAAGTGATGAAAAAACTCCTGCTCCCCGATCAGGAATCCGAAAGTTCCCTGGTCCGACCACCAGGACGGGCTACTTTCGGTACTGGTAGATCCTGAAGTAGAACTTCAGGATTCCTGAACGCCGAAACGAAAAATCCATGAACCAAAAAGAAACCTACTGGCGTAACGAAGCCCCCAAATATCACTGGGCGCACGCGCGCTTAAAACTGATCGTCGAGACGCTCCGGCGCGATGCGTCGATCAAATCGGTCCTCGACATCGGCGCGGGATCGGGGACGCTGGCGCATCTGCTTGGACGCGGCGTCCGCTATCTCGGCCTCGACATCACGGGGCGCAAAGAACCCGACGACGCGTGGCCGCCCATCCGCTTCTGCGATTTCGACGACGCCGATTCGTTCTCTGCCCTGCTCGACCAGCCCTTCGACGCGGTCGTCCTCTCCGGCGTGTTGGAATACTTGAAAGACTGGCGCGGCATTTTACGCCTCGCCGCCACGAAAGCCGCGAAGCCGGGCGGACTCTTCCTCGCCAGCGCGATCTACGATCCTTTCTACGCGACCTTCCCCATGAAGCGCCATCCCGCCTGGATCAATCGCTTCGTCCCTGCCGACCTCCGCGCCGCGTTGACGGAGAACGGTCTCCGCCTCGACGCGACCTACCCCATGTGGGCGGGCGGCTACCCGTGGACGACGACGCTCTCACGCGCGTTCGCGCGTCGCGGAGAGTCCGCTCACCCGGCGTGGATCCACTGGCTGGGCGTAAATCAGTTTTTATTCGTCTGTCATCGTAATTGAGAAAAGGAATCCGAAAGTAGAACTTTCGGATTCC
>DKTP01000079.1 GCA_002473085.1 Anaerolineales bacterium UBA7227 | reverse complement strand
GCGGGCGAGGACCCGGTCGGTCCCGCCGTGCGCGAACTGCGCGCCCAAAGCGCGACGCTGGCGGACTTCCTCTACAAGATCGCGCAGATGGACTCCTTCGACGAACTGCTCAAAGCCATCGGAAAGGCGCCGTGAGCGCGCTCGAATTCTTATGAATAAAAAAACCTGCACCGCCCTGCTTCTCGCTTTCTCGTTCCTCCTGGCCGCCTGCGCGCCCGGCGTCGAATTGACCCCGACCGTTCGCGTGGACGTCCCGACTCCCGCGCCCACCCAGCCGGTCTGCAGCGCCGTCCCGTCCAAACCGACGCCCGTCCCCGGTTCAGACTCGCTCTTCCCCGCCGTCGGCGCGGGCGAGTGGACGAAAGGCCCCGCGGACGCGGCCGTGACCGTCATCCTCTACGACGACTTCCAATGCGTCGAATGCAACGACCGCGTCTTGAGCGCGTTGTCGGAAGCGCATCCCAAAGACGTGCGCCTCGTCTATCGCCACTATCCCCAGCCCGACCGCTACGATAAGTCCTATCTCGCCGCGCAGGCCGCCGAGGCCGCCGGCCGTCAGGAGCGGTTCTGGGACATGCACGACGTCCTGTTCGCAAAACAATCCGAGTGGATCGGCCTCAGCCCCGACGCGTTCAAACCCTGGGCGGCGCGCGAAGCCGAGGAGATCGGCCTCGACCGCGCCAGGTTCGAGGCGGACTTCGACGACCCCGCGGTCCTCGCGAAGATCAAAAAAGCCGAAGCGGACGCGCAAGCCGCGGGCATCCCCGTCCTGCCGCTCGTCCTCATCAACGGGGAAATCTATTACGGTCCCACCGATTACAACGCCTTCGACCAGATGACGCGCCTGCTCGCGCTCGGCAAACGTCAGTTTTCGTCCTGTCCCGAAATGAGCATTGACCCGCACAGGCAATACCTCGCGAGACTCCAAACCGAAAAAGGCGAGATCGTGATCGAGCTATACGCGGACAAAGCCCCGCTGACCGTGAACTCGTTCATCTTCCTCGCCCGGCAGGGATGGTACGACGGCGTGACGTTCCACCGCGTCATCCCCGGCTTTGTGGCGCAGGCGGGCGATCCCAGCGGGACGGGCGCAGGCGGCCCCGGCTATCTCTTCCGCAACGAGATCTCCCCGTCGCTGAAATTTGACCAGCCCGGCATGGTGGGCATGGCAAACTCCGGCCCTGGCACGAACGGAAGCCAGTTCTTCATCACGTTCTCCGCCCAGCCCAGCCTGGACGGCGCTTACACCATCTTCGGCCGCGTCATCAGCGGGATGGACGCGCTGCAAAAACTCACCCCCCGCGACCCCGGCAGCGACGCGGTCCTGGCGGACGGCGATCTCATCCTGCGCGTCGTCATCGAGGAGCATTAATGGAACAGAAAAACGAATTCGACATCGGCGCGTTTTTGCTGGCAATCGCCAGCGGGATCGTTGTGGTCGCCCTGATTGGAGCAAGCGCCATCCTGCTGGCAAGCGGACTTTCAGGCGGACTCGGCGCGCGCGGCGCCGGCTTCTTCCGCGTCTCCCTCTACCTGGCCGCGTTCCTCCTCGCCTCCGTCCTCGTCGGCCGCGTCGGGCTGCTGGCCCTGCGCCGCCTGCGAAACCGTCCCGAAGAAACGGCGCGCCTCCGCCCGCTCTCTATCTGGCTGGGACTGCTGCTGCTCGCCGGCTGGATTCTCTCCGTCACGCTGGCCGCCGTTCTAAACCGAGGCGTCTTCAGTCAATGGTTCGCCATCCCGTTCTACCTGTCGTCCATCGGGATTCCCGTCTACGCGCTGACGCGTCTCGCGGCAGGCGGGTTGGATGCAGGCAGCAAACTCCGCGCCTGGAGCGCGCTTTCCGCAGGAATGACCGTCGCCCCGCTCCTCTCCATCCTCGCGGAGGGACTGGCCGTCCTGCTCGGCATCGTCGTCATCGCGATCTACGCGGCGCTCGACCCCGGGCGGATACAGGCGCTCCAATCCCTGATGGAACAGATCAAGCGCGCCACAAGCCAGGAAGAAACGCTCCTCCTGCTGGGACCGTACCTTACCAGCCCGCTCGCGCTGCTCGGCGGACTGCTCCTCCTGTCGGTCGTCACCCCGCTCGTCGAGGAGACCGCCAAGTCGCTGGCCGTATGGCTGGCCTGGCGCAAACTGGCTTCGCCCGCGCAGGGATTCGCCCTCGGCGCGCTCAGCGGCGCGGGCTTCGCCCTGATGGAAGGTCTCTTCATCTCCGCCGCGCCCAACGAAACCTGGGGCTTCACCCTCGGCATCCGCGCCGCCAGCGCTTCCATGCACGTCCTCGCCAGCGCCGTGATCGGCTGGGGCATCGGCATGTTCGCCGCGCAGAAGCGCTTCCTGCCCATGCTGGGACGTTACGCGCTGGGAATCTCCTTCCACGGGCTGTGGAACGCCTGCGTTGTCGTGACGACTTTTTCGAGCGGACGCATACTCCTCCCCTCGGCTGGCAGCGCGCTCCCCAACGTCGCCGCGTCCATCTTCATCCTGGGCGGATTCTGTTTCCTCGGCCTGCTCATCCTCGCCGCGCCGATCTCGCTCTGGGGAGCGAATCGCTGGTTGCGGAAATCCATGCCCGCCATGGTCGAAAACGCGGAAACGCCGCCCGTCGAAAACATGGTAGGATAACGTCATGCCATGGAATCCATCCTCCAAATATGCGGCCGCGGGCGAAGTGGCGCAGCTCGTCGGGCTGCGCCATAAACACTTCATCTTCACGCTCGCGACCGACGGCGAACTGCAAACCCATCGCGGCGTGATCAAACACAACGACCTGATCGGCCTGCCGTGGGGCGCGCAGGCGTTCAGTCACATCGGCGCGCCGTTCTTCTTGCTCCAGCCCTCGCTGGCCGACCTGCTCAACGAACTGCCGCGCAACACGCAGATCCTCTATCCCAAAGACATCGGCTTCATCCTCGTGACGATGAGCGTCGGACCCGGTCAACGCGTAATCGAAGCGGGGACCGGGTCGGGAGCCATGACCATCGCCCTCGCGCACGCCGTCGGCGCGGAGGGACGCGTCGCCTCGTACGAAGTCAAGCAGGACTTCCAAAATCTGGCCCGCAAGAACCTGGCGCGCGTCGGGCTCGAATCTCGCGTCGACTTCAAGCTGCGCGACCTGGCCGAGGGCTGCGACGAAACCGACGCCGACGCGTTCTTCCTCGACGTGCCGAATCCCTACGACTACATCGGGCAGGCGCGCGCCGCCCTGAAGCCCGGCGGATATTTCTGCACGCTCGTCCCAACCTTCAATCAGGTGGAGAACACGCTTTACGCGCTGCGCCAGAATCGCTTCGCCTTCATCGAGGCGTGCGAGATTCTCCTGCGCTATTACAAAACCGAACCCTCGCGCCTGCGTCCCACCGACCGGATGGTGGCGCATACGGGCTTCCTCATCTTTGCGCGCCGCATCGAGCCAGGCGAAGACCCGCGCGCCAAAGAACTGATGGAAGAGGTCGGCGCGGTGAGCCTGCTCGAAGGGTAGGACAAATTTCCAATTCGTCCCTCTCCCATGCTAAAATGGCAGAAATAGGAGAAATCATGGATAGCGTCACCTATCAAGTAAAAGTGCCTGTATCCCTCTCGAAATTGGGCGCGACCCAAAAGGAAATTCAGAGGCGGATCAATGAATGGCTGGTCCTGTCCTATTTCACAGAGGCAAAGATTTCCTCTGGAAAAGCGGCGCGCTTACTGGGAATCAGCCGCTGGGATTTTCTGGACCTGTTGCGCGCGCGCGGAATTTCCTACGTCAATTTCTCAGAGGAGGAACTCGAAGGCGAAATCGCCGCGGCCAAAACCATTAATGCCAAAAAATCATGAAGGTAGTCTCGAATTCCACTCCGCTGATCGGGCTGGCATCCATTGGGCGGCTGGGTCTTTTGCGTGATTTCTTCGAAGAGATCGGTATTGCCGAGGCTGTGTACGATGAAACAGTGACCAATGGACACGAAAGGGGGGCAAAGAAAATTTCTTCCGCAAAATGGATCCACGTCCACAAAGTTCAAGACCGCCTCGCCATCGAAATGCTCCTTGATGAATTGGATCTGGGCGAAGCGGAGACCATCGTCCTTGCCAGGGAAATTTCGGCAGATATAGTGTTGATGGATGAAAAACAGGGACGCAGGATGCTCGACCAATTGGAATTGCCAAAAATTGGAACGGTCGGCATTTTGCTGAGAGCCAGGCAAACGGGACTGGTCAAATCGCTCCGCTCGGAATTGGACAAACTTCGCCGCCACGGCTTCACGCTCAGCCAATTTGTCGTTGACCGGGTCCTCGCCGAAGCCGATGAATAACGAGTTCTGACACAACCATGAATCCCACCGAATCTGAGATCATCTCCCGCCTGCAAGCCGCGCAGGCGCGTCCGCATACCGACGGCTACGTCGAGCGCCGCTCCGATTCGCCCAAGTGCGCGGCGGCGCTGGTCCCGCTGCTGCGCCAGGACGGCGAATGGCATCTGCTCTTCACGCGCCGCTCCGACAGCGTGGAGAATCACAAAGGACAGGTTTCCTTCCCGGGCGGCGCGTGCGACGGCGGTGAGACAACTCCCGAAGAGACCGCGCTGCGCGAAGCGCAGGAGGAGATCGGCATCGAGCCGCGCCAGGTGCGCGTCCTGGGCCGTCTCAATTCCATGCTGACGATCACCTCCTTCATGGTCACGCCCGTCGTCGGCGTCATCCCCTGGCCGACCGTCTTCAAACCCGAGGCGGCCGAAGTGGCGCGCATCTTCACCATGCCGTTGAACTGGCTGGCTGAACGCTCCAACCGCTGGGAATTCGTTGTGCCAGGGCGCGGCCACAGCGTCATCGTCTACCACCCCTTCGACGGCGAAATTCTATGGGGCGCCACCGCCCGCATGACCGTAGATCTTTTGGAACTCCTCGCGGCTTAACCCCAAACCGCCCGCGCCAGCGCGGGCAGCGCTTCCCCCGACTTTCCCTGCAAAAAGAAGTCCGCCTTCTCCGGGAGCGGAGTAGGTTCGAGGTTGACCACGACCGCGCCGCGATTCCGCGCCGCGAACGGGAGCGACGCGGCGACGCGCCCGGCTGTGCGGAGGAAATCCAAAAGTGTGGCGGGGAAATCGGTCATGGCAAAATCCATCCTTCGCCCCCTCGAATCGCAGTCCGCTAACTACCCTCGTCCATCTGCCTGCGGATCTGGTCGAGCAGCTGCTGAATCTCATCCCGCTCTTCGACGGCGGTCTGAAGCGAGGCTTTGAAAGACATTTTCTCATCTTCGGATAACGTCTTCAGCATGGACTGGATGCGGGCGATCTGCGACGCCTTATCCTTCAGTTTCGACTCCAGCCGCTGGCGATAGCCCGCGTAGAACTTGCGCGTGTCGAGCGGTTTGCTGTCGGAGAGCGCGCCGCGCGACAGCAGGTCCGCGACCGTGCGGAGGAAGTCTTCAATGACGATGGGTTTTTCGATAAAGCGCGTCGCGCCGATGGCCGCGGCGAACATCTTGTCTTCGGGGGTGACGTAGGTGGCGGAGAGAAAGATGACGGGGATCGCGCGCGTCTCGGGATCGATCCGCATGCGATGGACGAGGCTGAAACCGTCCATCTGCGGCATCAAAATATCGGTGACGACAAGCGCGGGGCGTTCCTTTTGGATCGCATCCAAGGCCTCCCTGCCGTTGCGCGCGGTAACCACCGAATACCCCTTGAACGTCAGAGTCACTTTGACAAGTTCGAGGGTATCGGGAGTGTCTTCCACAACCAGGATGGTATTTTTAGCGTTCATGCCCCGATTTTACCCCCTTCGGCGGATTATGGGACGGCAATATCCCGGCTTTCTGGTATAATTTCCGCCCGTGACTGGTCCTGCCCGACGGTCAAACGCTGTGGGCATGGAGACCTGCATAACATTATGCGGGACAGATCGGCAATCTGTCCGGCAAGAAAGGAAGCAAACGTCATGCCGCTTGATAAGGAAGTCAAAACTAAGGCCATTGCGGATTTCCATCGCCACGAGACCGACACGGGTTCGCCCGAAGTTCAGATCGCGTTGCTCACGAACCGCATCACCCAACTGACCGAGCACCTGCGCGCCAACAAGCACGATGAGTCTTGCCGCCGCGGCCTGCTCAAACTGGTCGGTCAGCGCCGCAGAATGCTGACCTACCTGCGCAAGTCGGACTATCAGCGTTACCTGGAAGTCACCGAACGCCTGAGCCTCCGTCGCAAGTAAGTCGAAGTAAGACCCTAAAGGTCTCGGAGACCTTTAGGGTCTTTTGAAATCAACCGCCCGTCAGGAATTGAACAGCGCTGGCAAACGCTTGCCGCCGCTCTTCAGTCCCTGACAACAGGCGGAAATTTGTAAAGCGAGATAATCTCTCGCTCTACGGGAGTAAAAAATGAAACCCGAAGCAAAACGTTACACAGCGACCGTCGGGTCGCGCCTCGTCACATTCGAGACGGGCAAACTGGCCGCGCAAGCCGGCGGCGCGGTGACCATCGCGCTCAACGACGCCATCGTCTTCGCAGCCGCCACCATGGGCGGCGTGCGCGAAGGCATAGACTTCTTCCCGCTCTCGGTGGAATACGAAGAGCGACTCTACGCCGGAGGCAAGATCCCCGGTTCCTTCTTCCGTCGGGAGGGACGTCCCGGCGGCGAGGCGATCCTCACCGCCCGCCTCACCGACCGTCCCCTGCGCCCGCTCTTCCAACACGGGATGAGAAACGAAGTGCAGGTGATGATGTATTCGCTCTCCTCGGACGGCGAGAACCCGCTGGATGTGCTGGCGATCAACGCCGCCTCCGCCGCCATCATGATCTCGGACATCCCCTGGGGCGGACCCGTCGGCGCGGTGCGCGTGGGCCGCGTGGACGGACAGTTCATCGTCAACCCGACCTTCAAGGAATTGGACGCGTCGGACCTCGACCTGCGGATCGCCGGCACAAAAGACGCCATCCTGATGGTGGAATGCGGCGCGAACGAAGTCCCCGAAGATGTGATGGCTGCCGCGTTGGATTTCGGTCACCAATCCATCCAACCGCTGATCGAAGCCCAGCTCAAGATGGCCGCCGAGATCGGCAAGCCGAAGCGCGAAGCCACCTTCGTCCTCGCGGCCGACGAGTTGAACCAGAAAGTCTTCGAGCGCGTCGACGCGCCGATGAACGAACTGCTTGACAAGCCCCTGAGCAAATCGGAATTCTACGGCGGGATGGACGAACTGCAAGCCGCCGTCGTCGCCGAGATGTGCGTGGAAGGCGACGCGGCCGCTCCCGCCAAAAAAGACGTGCAGGCCGCGTTCGGCGAAGCCGAACACAAGATCGTGCGCGAACGCATCCTGAGCATGGGCAAACGTCCCGACGGGCGCGGCCCCACGGACATCCGCCCGATCTGGTGCGAGGTGGGACTCTCCCCGCGCGCGCACGGCTCGGGACTGTTCACGCGCGGCGAGACGCAGGTCCTCTCGCTCGCCACGCTCGGCACATTGGGCGAGGCGCAGGAACTGGACAACCTCAGCCCGACTGACACCAAACGTTACATGCATCACTACAACTTCCCGCCGTTCAGCACGGGCGAGGTAAAGCCCCTGCGTGGGCAGAGCCGCCGCGAAGTCGGGCATGGCGCGCTGGCCGAACGCGCCCTCGAACCCGTCATCCCCGCGGAAGAGACCTTCCCGTACACGCTGCGCGTCGTCTCGGAGGTCATGGCCTCCAACGGATCGTCCTCGATGGCGTCCGTCTGCGGCTCGACCCTCGCGTTGATGGACGCGGGCGTGCCGATCAAGGCCCCCGTGGCCGGCGTGGCAATGGGACTCATCACCGACGACAGCGGCCGCTACAAAATCCTGACCGACATCCAGGGGACCGAGGATCACCTCGGCGACATGGACTTCAAAGTGGCTGGCACGACGAAGGGCATCACCGCCCTGCAAATGGACATCAAGATCACTGGCTTGAGTTCGCAGATGATGAAAGAGGCGCTCGAACAGGCGCGCGTGGCGCGCATGTCCATCATGGACAAGATGCTCGAAGTGATCGCCGAGCCGCGTCCCGAACTGAAGCCGCACGCGCCGCGCATCATCACCGTGAAGATTCCCGTCGAGAAGATCGGCGCGCTGATCGGCCCGGGCGGAAAGAACATCCGCGCTTTGCAGGAAGAGACCGGGACGAAGATCGACGTGCAGGAAGACGGCACGGTGTACATCGCTTCGACCGAGGGTATCGGCGCGAAGGAAGCCGAGGAGCGCGTCAAATCGCTCGGCGAGGAAGCCGTCATCGGCAACATCTACACGGGCAAAGTCGTGCGCATCGCGGACTTCGGCGCCTTCGTGGAGATCCTGCCCGGCGTGGACGGACTCGTCCACATCTCGCAACTCGACAGCGAGCGCGTCAACAAGGTGGAAGATGTGGTCCGCATGGGCGAAGAGATCACCGTGATGGTGACGAACATCGACGGGCAGGGCAAGATCCGTCTCTCGCGCCAGGCCGTGCTCGAAGGCTGGACCGCCGAGGAAGCGCGCGAGCGCGACAACGGCGGCGGAGGCGCGCGCGGCCCGCGTCCTGGCGGAGGCCGCGGAGGAGACCGTGACCGCCGCGGCGGCGACCGCGGACGCGGCGGCCGCGACCGTCGGTAATTGACAAACGGTAAGTAGAGCGGACGGAGGAAACTTCGTCCGCTTTTCATGTCAATCCTTCCTCCCATGCTCTACAAACTTCGCGCGCTCTACAAAGAATATCCGCAGCAATACTGGCTGATGATCGCCGGGCTGGTCCTTGCCACGGCGGGCGGAAGCATGGTCGGCCCGTACCTGCTCATTTACGTCAGCGAAAAGCTCAGCCTGCCGCTCAGTACCGTGGCCGCGCTGGTCTCGATCAACGCCGGCACGGGACTGATCTCGTCGTTCGTCGCGGGCTGGCTGGCCGACAAAGTCGGGCGCAAACTGGTGATGAACCTCAGCCTGACGCTGACCGGCCTGACGTACTTCTTCATGCTCTACGCCGAAACCTATCCCCAATTCGTCCTCCTGATGGTCGCGCTGGGACTTTCCAACCCGCTCTACCAGGTCGGCTCGGACGCGATGCTGGCCGACCTCGTCCCCTCCGAAAAGCGGACGGAAGCCTTCGCCATCAACCGCATCGCCAACAACGCGGCCTTCGCCCTCGGGCCCGCCGTGGGCGGCTTCCTCGCCACGCGCTCCTACCACCTGACCTTTTGGAGCGCGACGACGGGATTCCTGGCTTACAGCCTGCTCCTGTTCTTCCGCGCCCGCGAGACTTTGGACAGGCAAGCCGTCAAAAGCTCGACGCTTCAACCGAACGCGGAAGCCGTGCCGCGCGGCGGATACGCGCGCGTCCTGCGCGACGGACCGTACATGGCCTTCGTCGGCCTCCTCAGCCTGGGCTTGATCGCTCCGAGCATCCTGTGGATTCTGCTGGCTGTTTACACGAAACTCAATTTCGGCCTGCCCGAAAACCAGTTCGGCTGGATTCCCACCACCAACGCGCTGATGTGCGTCTTCGTACAATACTCCGTCAGCCAGGCCACGCGCAAACACAAGTCCCTGCCCGTCGTGGCGGTCGGCATGTTGATCTACGCGCTGGGCGTCGGCTCGGTGGCGTTGATGAGCGGCTTCTGGGGATTCTGGCTGAGCATGGTCATCCTGACCTTCGGCGAACTGACTCTCGTCCCGACTTCGAGCAAATACGTCGCCGACCGCGCCCCTGCGCACCTGCGCGGCCGCTACATGTCCGCGTATTGGATCGGCTGGGGACTGGCCCGCACCGCCGCCCCGCTCATCGGCGGATTCCTGAACGACGCCATCGCGCCGCGCGCCATCTGGCTGGGCGCGTTGACTCTCGGGCTGGTCAGCGCCTTCGGGCTTTTCCTGCTCTCACGCCGCGCGGATTCCCCCCAACCTTCGCCCGCCCCAAATCTGGAAAGCGACGGACTCGCGCAAGGCCGCGAATTCGGCGTCGAATACGATCAGATTTCTTAGAAAAAATCCGCGTTTGTCCGTGTAATCCGTGTCCGAAATGGAATTTCAAAAGGCTCTCCAACGTCCGCATTGCGTAACGTCAATTCTTAAGCCAACCTTTAGTTAATTCTTACGCGCTTCATACCTGGGCATGCTACCATCTTAATCACAAGGTGAAAAAATGCTCAGTTGGCAGGCGCGAACTCTCAGGTCGTTGTTATCCGCAAAAAACTTCCTGTCGCCCAAGTTGGGCGCGATGGACGTCGAGAGAGCGCGCGCCAACCTGGAGATGGCCGGCGAGGTCGTCCGCCCGATCATCCACATTGACCATATCGGCGTGCTGGCGAACGGCGTGCCGGGCGAATGGGTCATCCCCGCGGGGACGGGAAGCGAGCGCGTCATCCTGTACCTGCACGGGGGCGCGTACAACGCGGGCTCCACGCGCTCGCACCGCGCGTTGGCGGCGAACATCGCCTACGCAGCCCGCGCCCGCGCATTGACGATTGACTACCGCCTCGCGCCCGAACATCCCTACCCAGCCGCGCTGCTGGACGCTCTCTCCGCCTACCAATGGCTGCTCGACTCGGGCATCCGTCCCGAACAGATCGCCATCGCAGGCGACTCGGCCGGCGGCGGATTAAGCGTCGCCCTGCTGGCCGCCCTCCGCGAGCGCGGCATCTCGATGCCCGCCGCGGCGGTCGTCCTCTCCCCGTGGACGGACCTTTCAGCCAGCGGCGAGTCGTGGCAGGAAAACGCCCGGTCAGATTACATGATCAACGGGCCAAAACTGAGGGAAGCCGCCCGCCTGTACCTGAAAGACGCCAGCCCGCAGACGCCGCTCGCCTCCCCCGTCTACGCGAAACTCGAGGGGCTGCCTCCCCTGCTCATCCAGGTCGGCTCGGACGAAGTGTTGCTGTCCGATTCGCTGCGGCTGGCGGAAAATGCCCGTCTTTCTGGTGTAGATGTCACTTTGGAAGTCTGGGATGGAATGCAGCACGTCTGGCAGTTCGCGGCCAGCCTCCTTCCCGAAGCGCGGCAGGCCATCGAAAAAATCGGAAAGTTTATCCACGAACGGACGGACGCAAAACAGGCGGAAGGTCGTCCCCCGGTTGCCGCGTAACAGTCATCCGTACAGGATGCCTTCCAAACGGGCCTTCACCCCCTCCCACTCCGAATCCAAAATCGAATAATAGACCGAATGGCGGATCGTCCCATCCGGCAGGATCATGTGGTTGCGCAGCACGCCCTCCTTTACGCCGCCGATCCGTTCGATGGCTTTCTGCGAGCGGAGGTTGCGCGAGTCGGTCTTCAACTGCACGCGGATCGCGCCGAGCGTCTCGAAAGCGTGCTTCAGCAAAAGATACTTCGTCTCCGTGTTGACCGCCGTGCGCTGGAACTCGGGTCCGTACCACGTGCCGCCGATCTCCAGCCCGCGATCTTTGGGAAAAACGTTCAGGTAGCGCGTCGCGCCCGCCGCGCGTCCCGACGCGAGATGGACGGCGACAAAAGGCAAATCCCCCTTCCGCGAGAGAATATCCTTCACCCAGTTCCGCATATCGGCTTCGGTCTTCATGTCGCCGTACAACATGAAATGCCAGAAGTCCTGTCCCACGCCGACTTCGGCCAGCGCGGGGACGTGAGCCTCGGTCATCGGCTCGAGGCGGACGAATTGACCAAGCAGGGTTACGGGGGTGAGGATCATTGATGCCTTCTTGCAGGATACGAGTTGCAGGATACAAGATACAAGATACAAGATACGAGTTACGAGATACGAGTTACGAGTTACGTAGTTTGGTGGTTGACTTGTTTACCCCATCCACTCGCTTTCGGGTTTGTCCTGCGTCGGGAGGTAGGGCATCTTGGGGCCGTCCACGCCAAGCAATTCGCTCAACGCGGCGCGCATCGCCGTTCGGTCGTCCCAGGGATACTCGGTCGCGCCGAAGCACATGGACTGCTCGTGTCCCTTCCCGCAGGCGAGGACGATGTCGCCGGGCCGCGCCATCCTGACCGCGAAGCGGATCGCCTCGCCGCGGTCCGCCACGCGCCAGAACGTTTCGCCGTCGCGTCCCCCGCGCGACCGCGCGCCGGCCGCCATCTCCTCGAGGATTCCCTCCAGCGATTCGGTGCGCGGATCTTCGGCGGTGAGGACGGTGAGATCGGCCAGTTCAGCCGAGGTCTCGGCCATCATGCGGCGCTTCTCCTTGTCGCGCAGGCCCGCCGAGCCAAAAGTCACAATGACCCGTCCCCGGCTTTCCCTTTCCTCTTTCAACATTTCGCGGGCGGCCTCCAGCGCCGACTTCAACGCGTTGGGCGTGTGGGCAAAATCCACGATGGCGGTGAAGGGCTGACCGAGGTCAATGCGCTCCATGCGCCCGGGGATGCCGTGCAGGGAGGTCATCCCTTGCGCGGCGATCTGCGGGTCAATGCCGAGGCCGTAGACCGCGCCCGTGAACGCGGCAAGGCAGTTCGAGACGTTGTATGCGCCGATCAGGTCGCTTTTGACTTCCACGTGGAGATTGCGGGCGTCAACGAAGAACCTGATCCCAGTCGAGCTATAGCGGGCGTTTTCGGCGCGCACATCCGCGCTTTCGTGCAGGCCGTAGCTCAACTTTCTCCCTTTGATCAGTTCGTTCAGGAAATAGAACGACTGGTCGTCGCGGTTGATCACGGCCAGGCGCGGGTTGCCCCGTTCTTTCGGGCCGGTCTTTTCCAGGCTTTCGAACAGGCGCGCTTTGGCGGCGCGGTAATTTTCGTAGCCGCCGTGCTGGTCCATGTGTTCCCAGGTGATGTTGGTGACGATGCCGATATCGAACTCACAGGCGTCCACGCGATGCTGCGCCCAGCCGTGCGACGTGGTTTCGAGGACGACGTGCGTGAGGCCCGCGTCCGCCATTTTAGCGAGGTAGGCTTGCACGTCGTGCGCGTCGGGCGTGGTGACGTGGAAGCCGGTGTCGAGAATCTCGTCGCCGATCACCGCGTTGACCGTGGAGATCATGCCGGCCTGGATGCCCGCCGTCCGCAGGATCTGGTGGAGCAGGTTGGCGGTGGTGGTCTTGCCGTCGGTGCCGGTGACGCCGATCACCGTCAGGCGCCGCGCCGGCCAACCGTAGAACGCGGCCGCCAGCCAGGTCAGGGCGCGGCGCGGGTCGTCGAGGCGGACGTAGCGCGGCGCGTCGAATTGCGCGGCGGGCAATTCCCCAATCACCGCGGCCGCGCCGTTGGCGATAGCCTTCCCGATGTAGCCGTGACCGTCAACCGTCCCGCCTTTCATCGCCACGAAGAGATTACCGGGTTTCACCGCGCGGCTGTCTATGGCGATGCCGGTGATGGGGACGTCGGGAATGTCTGCGGGGCGCGGGAAGGGGAAATCAACGAAGAGTTGCGCGAGAGTTTTTGTCATGCAAACCTGCCTGGCTGCCCTTCGACTTCGCCCGGCCGTCGCCTCGCTCGGCTCAGGGCAGCGGTTGTTTCTTAAATGGAAAGAGGGTTTTGGTCATTGTACCAAAACCCTCTCGACAATCAATGGATTTACTTCAAGTTCGAACGCAGGCCTTCGAGCTTGCCGGCCACCGAGCCGTCCACGACCTTGTCTCCGACTCTGATGACGAGGCCGCCGAGGATGGAGGGATCGACGCGGAAGGTGACGGCTTGCGCGCCGACTTTGGTCAGCACGTCTTTTTTGACGACGGCTTCCTCGTCGCCGGTAAGCGGCAGCGCGCTGGTGACTTCGGCGGAATCGCCCTTGAAGTCGGCGCCGTCGAGGACGACCACCTTGCCGCTTTTGAGGCCCGAGAAGAACTCGTTGATCAGGGCGTGCTGGCGCTTTTCGTCCAGGGCTTCGCCGACCAGTTTCTGCGCGGCGGCGATGGAGAGGGCCGCGACCTGTCCGCGCAGATCGCCGAGGATGCGGTTTCGTTCGCCCTCGACCTCAGCCAGCGCGGCGTCTCGCGCCTTGGCGGCTTCGGCGTCGGCGGCGGATCTCACTTCCTTTGCGGCCGAGGCGGCGCGCTCGGTGGCTTCACGGACGATTCTGCCCGATTCGGCCTGGGCTTCGGCCATTACTTTAGCGGCCTCTTTTTCGGCGTTGGCGCGCGCTTCAGCGGCCACGCGGGCGTCTTCCAGCCCTTGCGCGATGGTCTGGCGGCGTTTCTCGAGCAGTCCCATGATGGGACCGACGATCCATTTGGCGATCACCACGTAGGCGATGATCAGGTTAATGATCTGGATGAGTAAAAATCCAGGGTTGATACCCAGCGCTTCCACAATAACCTCCTTCTATTACACGGGCATGGGAATGGCGAAGAGGATGAGCAGGGCAACCACCAGACAGTAAATGGCGACCGCTTCGGCAAAGGCGATGCCGAGGATCATGTTGGTCTGGACCGTGCCGGTGGCGTCGGGATTTCGCCCCATCGCCTGGACCGCGCCGCTGGCAACGATACCGATGCCCGCGCCCGCGCCGATCGCGCCGATCATGGCCAGACCGGCCCCGATCAACTTACCAAGAATATATGCAGCAGTGACTTCCATCAGAACCTCCGTTGGATTTCGGGCGGGGGAACCGCCTCTAGAAATAGGTGTTTTCCCGGGCTTCCGCCCGAAATTTACGCGTGCGCTTCTTCGTGGCCTTCGCTGCCGTGACCCTGTGTGGCCTGCGACATGAAGGTGATCGCCAGGAGGCCGAACACAAAAGCCTGGATCGCGCCCACGAAGAATTCAAGCAGGTAGAAAATGGACTGCGCGAACACCGGCACGAGCGAGCCGATGACGAACAGCAGGACCGAACCCGCGAAGATGTTTCCGAAGAGACGGAAGGCGAACGAGAGGATCTTCGAGAATTCGGAGATGATCTCCAGGAGGCCCACGCCGAAATCTATGACGCCGAAGATGGGCTTGGAGAACATGGTTTTGGTGTTCCAGAATTTGGCGAAGTACGCCATCCCTTGCGAGCGGATGCCGAAGACTTGCACCATCACCACCGCCACCAGGGCCAGGGCCAGCGTAAAGTTCAGGTCGGTGGAGACGGGGCGCAGGAAGGGGACGAACGCAACTTTTTCCGCCGCGTCCGCCGCGCCTTCGGCCTTGAAGATGCCGGTCACAGGACCGACCGGCTTCGCGATATAGTCGGCGTGCGCGCCGTGCGACTCGATCAGGCCGATCGTTTCCACGCCGGGCAGCAGCTCCATCCAGTTGGCGACAAGCACAACCAGCATGATGCTGACAAACCACGGGAAGATGGATTTGGACCACTTGCCCATCGTCCCTTCAGACATGCCGTACAACAGGTCCACCAGGGCTTCGATCGCGTTGGCGACGCCGGAGAGAACCTGTCTGCCGCTGGCAACCGCGCCGCGAACGCTCAGCGCGAGGAGCAGAACGATCACGTCCACGAAGAACAGGGCGATCAAGGTATTCGTGATGGGAAAACCGCCAATGTGGAAAACGGTCTCTGCCGGGAGAAAGACCCCGGGCATGATGTAGGGAACTTTTGCCACAAAGAAGAGGTAACTGCCGACCACAATGGCGGCCAGCACCACCCAACGGCCCCACGTCCTTTGTTTCTTTTTCTCAGCCACTAGCGCTATCCTCCTTTGGAGAAATTTCAGATTTCTTTTCAGACTTCAACCGCCTGGTCGCGGAATTGACGATCAAAAACAGGACGATGACCGAAACCGGCATCGCGCCCAGGATAAAGGCGACGGTAAACCACGGGCCGGCGTTGAACTGACGGTCGAGCCATTGCCCAAGAAACAAAAATCCCAGAATGATAATGGGAGTTAGGCAGCCAACCTGTACGATGACGGTCGTCAGCGCAGTGTTAAACGCCCTGTTGGACGATGGCGCAGGTCGATTCATGTTTGCGGATTATATCACAAGGATTTTCAGAAACCAGGTTTTCTTGGAAACCCGGTTTCCGATTCCGCTAAAACAACGTCAGCGCGCCGGCCGCGGCCAGGTTGAACCAGGGCGCAAAGACCGTGCCGAGCAGGATGACGCCCAGCGCGAGAACAGTCAACGCCAGGGCGTAGGGACGCGTGATGGGCAGGGGCGCGTTCTCCGTCGCTTCGTCGCGATAGAGATAGATGTGCTTGATGACGATCAGGTAGTAGTACACGCCCACAATGGAGTTGAGAATGCCGACCACCGCCAGCCAGACCAGCCCGACTTTGACGGCCGCGGCAAAGACCAGCACCTTCGCGACAAATCCGCCGAACGGAGGCATTCCCGCCAGCGACAGCATCGCCGTGAGGAAGCCCAGCGCCAGCCAGGGATGACGGCGGCTGAGTCCGTTGTAGGCGGGGATGTCGTCTGAGCCGGCGACGCGGGCGAAGGCCGCGGCCAGCCCGAAGGCCAGCAGGTTGGTGACGATGTACACGAGCAGGTAGAACGCGACGCTGGTCACGCCCAGGTCAGAGAGACTCGCTTCGCTGGCGTAAATGGCCGCGACGCCGATCAGCGTGTAGCCCGCGTGCGCGATGGACGAGTACGCCAGCATCCGCTTGAAGTTCTTCTGTGGGATGGCGAGCAGGTTGCCGAGCGTCATCGTGACCGCGGCGAGGACGGCGAGGATGAGCGACCAGTCCGCGGCGAGGACGCCGGGGAAGGCGATCACGAACAGGCGGACGATGACGCCGAATCCCGCGGCCTTCGAGACCGTGGACAGGAATCCCGCCACGGGAGTGGGCGCGCCCTCATATACATCGGGCGCCCAGAAGTGGAACGGGACAATCGAGACCTTAAAGCCCAGTCCCACGAGCAGGAGGAAGACGACGCCGAGGAAAAGCCCCTGCGGGAGGATGTTCTTCAGCGCGTAGATGTCGGCTGTCCCAGTGAAGCCGTAGAGCAGGGAGAAGCCGTAGAGCATGACGGCGGAGGCCAGCGCGCCGAAGAGCAGGTACTTGAAGCCCGCCTCGGTGGATTTATCGTCGGTGCGGAGGAAGCCCGCCAGAACGTAGAGCGGAATCGAGGTGGTCTCGATGGCGAGGTAGAGCATGACGAGGTTGGCGGAAGCCGCCATGAGGTTCATGCCAAGCAGCGAGGCGAGCAGCAGGACGTAGGCTTCGCCGCGTCGGTTGATCTCTTTCATGTCCATCAGGAAGAGAGCCGTCGCCGCGCCGCCGAAGAGGAAGAGCATCTTGAAGAAGAAGCCCAGCCAGTCGAAGCGCAACATGCCGCCGAAGACGGAGACGGGTTGGCCGGGGCGTCCGAAGAGCAGAGACAGGACGATGGTCAGGAGGAGGCCGCCCGCCGTCAGCCAGCCGAGGCCGCGGCGTTCGTCCGCCTTTCGGAACGGCTCGAGGATCAGGATGAGGAGTCCGAGGACGAGGATGAGAATTTCAGGGAGAATGGGGATGAGGGAGTTCACTTATGCACCTCCCAGGAGCGAGAGAATGTGTTGCACGCCGGTCTGCACCATGGGGGTCATCATGGCCGGGAAGACGCCGATGCCGACCATGAAGAGGCACAAAGTGACGATGGCGATCTTGTCGAGGGCGGTCAACGGGCTGATGTGTCCCTGGAGTTTTTCGGGCATTTCCCCGAAGAAAACCCCGCGGATGATGCGCATGATGTAGGCCGCGGTGATGACGATGGAGACGCTGGCGACGACCGCCACCAGCCATTGTTTGCTCCAGACGCCCATGAAGATGGGAAACTCGGCCACGAAACCGGAGAAGCCGGGCATGCCCATCGAGACGAGGCCGCCGATGATGAAGCCGATGGAGGCGTAGGGAAGAACCTTGCCCATGCCGCCGAGTTCGGGGACTTCGCGGGTGTGGGCGCGGTCGTAGATCATGCCGGTGACGGCAAAGAAGAGAGCCGTCATAATGCCGTGCGAGAACATCTGCACGCCCGCGCCGAGCAGGCCGTTGTTATTGAGCGTGGACACGCCGAGCATGACCAGTCCCATGTGCGAGACGGAGGAGAAGCCGATCATGTATTTTAAGTCGGTCTGGACGAAGGCGATGAACGCGCCGTAGACGACCGCGACGGCGGCGCAGGTCATAATGAGCCATGACCAATGCTGCGCGCCCTGCGGCAGAAGCATCACGCCGACGCGCAGGGCCGCGAACGCGCCGAGTTTCATCAGCACGCCCGCGTGGAACATGGAGACGGCGGTGGGCGCGGCGACGTGGCCGTCGGGAGACCAGTTGTGGAAGGGCCAGATGCCGCCCAGCACCGCGAAGCCGAAGAAGACCGGCAGGAACCAGGCGTTCTGGAAAGCCTGCGAAAAGTTGGCGGCTTCGAGCGCGCGCATGTCGAAAGTGTAGACGCCGGTCGTCTGTCCCGCCGTCCAGTACATGACCAGCGCGCCGACCAGGGCGACGACCGAGCCGATGAACAGGTACAGCGTCAGTTTCATGGCCGCGTACTCGCGTGTCTTGACCCAGCCCCAGATGACGATGAGCAGGTACATCGGGAAGACGGCGATCTCGTAGAAGAAGAACAGCATGAACAGGTCGAGCGAGGCGAAGACGCCGAACACGCCCGAAGCCAGGATGAACAGGAAGGCGAAAAACTCGCGCGGGCGGTCCTGGATGCCGGTGGGCGCGTGGGGATCGTCAATGCCCCAGGAGATCAGCACGCCCGTGAACATGACGATGCCCGTCAGCAGAACGAGCGGCGCGCTGATGCCGTCCACGCCGAAGATGAGGCTGATGCCGAGCGCGGGGAGCCAGTCATACTTCTCTACGAACTGGTAGCCCGTCATCCCGTTGACAAGATATTGGATGTAGACCCACGCCGAGAGAATGAGCGCGAAGGCGGCCGCGGCCAGCGCGAGGGCGCGGGTCTCGTTCCGCTTTTCAGCGGGTAGGAGCAGGATCAGCGCCGCCGCGACCATGGGAGTGAAAACAATGACACTGAGAACTGGAAAGTTCATAATCACCTCTGGAGAAGAGAGCAGAGAACAGAGAGTAGAGAGTGGTTCGGACGGTTCTCTAGTCTCTAATCTCTAATCTCTAGAAGAGCATCACCATCGCTTTATTGATGACATCCAAAATCCACGCGGGGTAGACGCCGATGACGAGGATGAGCGCCATCAGCGGGACCATCACCAGGATCTCGCGCGTGTTGATCTCGGTCAGTTTATGCTCGCCCTGGGCCCAATGCTCGTTGAGCGGACCGTGCAGGACGTTCTTGATCGCCTTCAAAATGTACGCGCCCGTGAAGAACAGTCCCAGCATGGCAATGGCGGTATAGACCGTCAGGATCGGCCAGGAGCCGCGGACGACGAGAAATTCAGAGATGAAGCCGTTGAGTCCGGGCAGGCCGAGGGAAGACATCGAGGTAAAGATGAGGATGCCGCCATAGACGGGAATGAGCGTGAAGAGGCCGCCGTACTTGCTCAGGTCGCGGGTGTGCGTGCGCTCGTAGATCACGCCGACGAGGAAGAACATGCCGGCTGCGGAGAGTCCGTGATTGAACATTTGCAGGACCGCGCCGTTGAGGGCGATGGTCGCGTCGAGAGTCCCGACCGCCCGGGCGGCCGCGGCCACCCCAAGCAGGACGAAGCCCATGTGGTTCACGGACGAGTACGCCACCAGCCGCTTGAAGTCGGTTTGACCGTAGGAGGCGAGCGCGCCGAAGACAATCGCCGCGACCGCGAGGAATGCCAGCGCGCCCGAGAAATACTGCGCCTGTTCCGGGTAGAGCGGCAGGACGAGGCGCAGGAATCCGTACGCGCCGAGTTTCAACAGGATGCCCGCCAGGATCATCGAGCCAGCCGTCGGCGCCTCGGTATGCGCGTCGGGCAGCCAGGTGTGGAACGGCCAGATGGGGACTTTGATGGCGAAGGCGACGACGAAAGCCCAGAAAGCCACGGTTTTGATCGTCGCAAATGTGATGGTAGTCTCGCCAAACGTGGCGTTGGGCGAAATCATGTTCCACTTCGCGACGATCTCGGCCAGGTCGAAGGTCTGGAAGAGGACGCCGAACAACTGGATGCCGAGCAGGAGTCCGAGCGAGCCGCCCATGGTGTAGATCATGAACTTGAGCGAAGCGTAGTTGCGATTGGCGCTCCCCCACTGGTTGATGAGGAAATACATCGGGACGAGGCCGATCTCCCAGAAGATGAAGAACGCCAGCAGGTCAATTGCCAGGAAGACGCCCAACATGCCCGTTTCCAAAAAGAGGAACAGCATCATGTAGGCTTTGACGCGGTCGCTGATGTTGAACGAGGCGAGGAGGGCCAGCGGCGTCAGGAAAGTGGTCAGCAGGACCATCGTCAGGGAGAGGCCGTCCACGCCGAGGTGGAGGGAGGAGGCGATGGCGTCGTACCAGGCGTATTTGACTTCGAATTGATAGCCCGCCAGGTCGGGATTAAATTGGATCCACAAATAGACCGAAAGCCCGAACGGGATGAGGCTGGCAAGGAAGGCCGTCCAGCGGATGAATTTATGTTCTTCGCTGGGCAGGAAGAGGATGACGAGCGCCGCGAGCGACGGGATGAACAGGATGAGGCTCAGGAGGTGTGTGTTCAAAAAGTCCATGATTGTTCTCCTACGCCGCCAGGAAGAAGGTCAGGATGGCGCCGACGACGATGACGGTCAGCAGCGCGGCCAGCATGTACTGTTGGACGCGTCCTGTTTGCATCGGGCGGAGTCCCTGCCCGACGTCCTTCGTGCCGTAGCCGACGAGGTCGCCGAAACCGTTGACGACGATGACGTCAATGTACTTGCGGATCGCGGCGCCGAGTCCCTGCGTGGCTTTGCCGAAGGAATGCAGGATGCCGTCAATCAGCCATTGGTCCATCCATTTGTAGACGAAGGTCTCGGAGAACCAATAGGCGGGTTTGATGAAGAGGAAGTTGTAGGCTTCGTCGAAGTACCATTTGTTCTTCAATACAGGAATTTGGAAGACGTCTTCCTTCGCGGATTTGACGTTGCGATAGTAGAGCCAGCCGAAAAGCAGACCGAAGCCCGCGACGCCGAAGGATGTAAACAATGGAACATAACTAAATTCCACCGCTTCGGGGACGTGCGCCAGCGTGTGACCGACGAAATCGTGGAACCAGTTCGGGACGAGTCCGCCGAGGCCAGGGAAATGCTCAGGGATGCCGACCCAGCCATAGGTCACGGCGAAGAACGCCAGGACCATCAGCGGGACGGTCATCGTCCAGGGAGTCTCCTGGGCGTGTTCGGCCTCCTTCGTGCGCGGCTCGCCGAGGAAGGTCAGCGTGATCTGGCGCATGGTGTAGAAGGCGGTCATAAACGCGGCGACGGCGAGGGTGATGAAGACTGCTAGATGACCGTGTCCCCACGCGTCGGCGAGAATCTCGTCTTTCGACCAGAAGCCCGCAGTCACGAGCGGAAAACCCGAAAGCGCGAAGCCGCCGATGAGGAAAGTCCAGAACGTGATGGGCATCTTCTTGCGGAGGCCGCCCATGTTGAACATATCCTGCGGGTCAATGTGCTGTTGGGGCGGTTGGGGCGAACCTGCGTGTTGGGGCGAACCTGCGTGTTGGGGCGAACCTGCGTGTTCGCCCTGCACGTGCAAAACGCCATGCTCCATGCCGTGGATAACGGAGCCAGAGCCGAGGAAGAGCAGGGCTTTGAAGAAGGCGTGCGTGATGAGGTGGAACGCCGCCGCCACGTACGCGCCGATGCCGAGCGCGGCGATCATGAAACCGAGTTGCGAAATGGTCGAATACGCCAGCACGCGTTTGATGTCGTTCTGCGCGACGGCGATGGTCGCCGCGAAGATGGCGGTGAACGTGCCAATGAAGGCGACGACGGTCATCGTCCGCGGGTCGAGGCTGAGCAGCGGGAACATGCGGATGACCATGTACACGCCCGCCGAAACCATCGTGGCGGCGTGGATCATCGCGCTGACGGGGGTCGGGCCTTCCATCGCGTCGGGCAGCCAGATGTGCAGCGGCCACTGCGCCGATTTGCCGATCGTCCCGATAAAGAGCAGGAGACCGATGAGTCCCGCCGCGGAAAGTCCGAGAATGGGCGTGGCGGTCGTCGCGAGCGCCTGCATGAAACCTGCGTTGTTGAAGATCTCGCGGAAGGACAGCGTGCCGGTCGCGGAGTAGAGATAGGCGATGCCGAGCAGCATGAACACGTCGCCGACGCGGGTGGTCATAAAGGCCTTGACCGCCGCGTCGCGCGCCGAGGGTTTTCCGTACCAGAAACCGATCAGCAGGTACGAGCAGAGTCCCATGATCTCCCAGCCGACGAAGAGCGTCAGCAGGTTGTCGGAAAGCACCAGCACGTACATGCCGAAGGCGAACAGGCCGAGGAAGGCGAAAAAGCGCGAGTACATCGGCTCGATGGAGGGGACGACGTGCGCGTGTCCATGCTCGTCCGTGACGGTCGCGCCGTGCGGGGGAAGTCCCTTGCGGTCGTGATCGCCAGCGGGCTGTCCGTAATTGTGATAGCCGACGCTGTAGAGGAAGATCATGAAGATCGTGATCGCGACGAAAAACAAGACCGCCGCGCCGAGCGGGTCAATCAACACGCCGACTTTGAACCACGCCGCGCCCGTCGGAAACCAGTTGAAAGTTGACTGGAACGGCGTCTTGCCGAGTTCGTGCACGCCCAGGGCGCGCGCGAACACGATCATCGAACCCAGCCACGAGAGAGCCGCCGCGCCGACGCCGATGGTGTGGCTGAGGGCCCGATTCTTGTTCGTGAAAATCACGATCAAGAAGAACGCCAGTACGGGCGGCAGGGGGATTAGCCAGAGCAATGTTTCAGTCGTCATGTGTCCCTACCACTTCATCAAATCAATCTCGTCGGCAACGACCGTGTTGCGACGGCGATAGACGGAGATGATCAGCGCCAATCCCACCGCCACCTCCGCGGCCGCCACCGCGAAGACGATGACGGTGAACACCTGTCCGTCAATGCGGGACGGGTCGTTATAACGCCAGAACGAGACCAGATTGATGTTCACGGCGTTCAACATCAACTCGATGCCGAGCAGGATGGCGATGGCGTTCTTGCGCGCCAGCACGCCGAACATGCCGATGCTGAACAACGCCGCCGAAAGAATCAGATACCAGGAAAGCGGGATCATTTCTCCTCCCCTTTCGGTTGGAATGCGATATAGACCGCGCCGACGAGCGCCGCCAACAGCAGCACGGACGCGACCTCGAACGGCAGGACGTACGCGTCGGGCGAGACCAGCGCTTTGGACAGCGCATCCAGCGAGTCGAATCCTGAACCGAGGGCGGGCGCGGTCTTCGTCAGGCCGTCCCAACCCTGGAGCAGCCAGACCAGCCCCCCGAAGACGATAACCGCGATGACGGCGGAGAGCGGCCAGCCGCGATTCAACTGCGGACCGCGGTCCAGCATCTCGCGGCGCGTCAACATCACCGCGAAGATGAACAGGATGGCGATGGCGCCGATGTACACCACCACTTGAATGACGGCGATGAAGCCCGCGTTCAAGATGGCGAACAAGACCGCGGCTCCGAAGAGCGTCACGATCAGCCACAGCGCGGCATGGACGAGGTTCTTCGCCGTCACAACCATCGCCGCCGAACCCAGAATCACCGCCGCCGTCAAAAGGAAAATGAGCTGCAACACTGTCATAAAAGAATCTCCATCAGGAACCAGGCTTCTTTCAGAAACCGGGTTTCTGCGCCGTCTCCACTTTCACGCGTTCGCCGCGCGCGCGCCGGCGCAGGATTTCGAGCGTGACCCAGCCGAACAAAATATTGGAAAGGAACATGCCCCACGAGTAAAAACTCGTCTCGCGCAGGAGCGCGTTCGTCAACGCCACGTACACCAGCAGGGCGAACGAAAACGGGACGAGGAACTTCCAGTTCAAGTCCATCATCTTATCAATGCGGATGCGCGGGAAGGTGTACTTGATCCAGCCGAAGATCCAATATCCGATCACGGCTTTGACGAGGAAGTACAACAGTCCCAGAAGAGGGATTTGGTCCACCCATGGTCCGCGCCAGCCGCCGAAGAAAAAGGCCGCGATGAAACCGCCAAAGGTGAAAGTGTGCAGGAGTTCGGAGGCGTAGAACAAGCCGAACTTCATCCCCGAATATTCGATGTGATGACCCGCGATCAGCTCGGACTCGGCCTCGGTCAGGTCGAAGGGCGCGCGTCCCAACTCGGCCGTCGCGCAGATGAGGAACAGCACAAACGCCAGCGGCGCGAGGACGATATACCATGTGCTTTGCGCGGCGACGATGGAGTTGATCCCCATCGAACCGGCCAGGATGGTCGGGATGAGCAGAGCCACCACCATCGGGATCTCGTACGAGATCATCACCGCCACCTGGCGGAACGCGCCGAGCAGGGCATACTTGTTATTCGAGGCCCAGCCCGCCATGATGATCGAAAGCGTCCCGAGCGCGCCGACGCCGATGAGGTACAGCACGCCCACGTTCAGGTCGAGACCGAGGAAACTCGTCAACGGCAGCACGGCCCACAATAGCAGGACGGACATCATCATGATGATCGGCGCCAGGTTGAAGATCGCCTTGTCCACGCCGACGGGATAGATGTTTTCCTTGATGATCAATTTGATGATGTCGGCGAAGGGCTGGATCAAACCGAACGGTCCGAGCCGGTTGGGGCCGATGCGGTCCTGGAAGCGCGCCACGATCTTGCGCTCCAGCCAGACGAGGAAGATGTCCAGCGCCATCACCACGGTGATCAGCAGAAGGATGCCGATGAACGCCGTCAGCACGTGGGCGGCGTCCGCTTCCATGCCCCAGCCGACGAAAATGCCCGAAAGCCAGTCGCCGGCCGCTTGTATGGGATTGCTCCAAAAATCCATGTGTTGCTCCTGATTACCCTCGCTCCTGCCGGAGGCGAGGAGGTATTACACAAAGAAAAGGCTGAAAAGAAAATCCTTTCAGCCTTCCGCCTTCCAATTTAAATCTATACCCACTCCAGCATTCCTTTGCGCCAGGTATAGACGAGTCCTGCGACGAGGATTCCAATGAAGATGATGCCCTCGATCACGACAAACAAACCCAGTTTGTTCAGCGAGACCGCCCACGGGAACAGGAACACCGTTTCCACATCGAAGACCAGAAAGATCAGGGCGAAAATGTAATACTGAGCCTTGAATTGCACCCAATTCTCTCCCACCGTTTCGATGCCGCATTCATATGTGCTTGCCTTGATCGGATTGGGCTTCCGCGGAGACAAAATCGCCGCCACAATGATCGCCGCTGCCGGAATTAATGCGCCCACGATCAGGAACAAGCCAATGTAGGTCCACTCGGTTTGCATGGTCGCTCCTCAAAGAAATATCCGCCAACCGCAAGGCTGACCTGAAAATTGTACCATGAAGCGCAAACGCGCTGAATGAAAGCATGTCAATTTTTTGGGTGATAATCGTCATATATTTACAGGATGGCTTTGCCTTTCCAGCCGAGGCATTCCTGTCCAAACGGCGCCACGTCACGCCCGATTCTGCTTCGCGGAACGCGCCCACAACAGGATGACCAACCCGGCCAGCGTCCCCGCCGCCCCAGCCGCCCGCGCCTCGCTTCCGGTCCGCCCCAACAGCGACGTGGAGCGGATCTCCACCCTTTCCGCCCAGACCGGCTGACGCGTCTCCTCGCCGCCCGCCTTCGGGACGAATCGCAGGTACAGCCAAAGCGTCCCGCTCGAAGTTCTCGTCTCGCGCGGTTTCGCTTCCCAGTAGAACGTCGCGCCGTGTCCCTCCGTCAACGCCGCGCTGACGAGCTCCGCGGGCCGCGCCTCCGCCAGCGGAAAATCCAGCCGCGCCTCCGCGACCACGTCATAGCCGGGAGGCAGGTCGCCGTCCGCGGAAACGTCCAGCCGCGCCACCTGCGAATCCCCGGCGCGCATCGAGGGCGAATACGTCAGGCGGGCAGTCCGCCCGGGCAGTGAGGGCGCGCCCGCCGGGGTCACGAGAGGGACCGTCGCCGTCTCGCGGCGCGGCGGCCAAAATCCCCAAATCAAAAGGGGAATGGAGACCAGCAGGAAAATCGCCGCCAAAACCAATCGCCAGTTAAATCTCATCGCTCTCCGCGCTTCGTCTGTCAAAACTGCAAACTCATCAGACGTGTCCGCCCATTATAATGGCCGCGGGTAGCGATGCCGTGAACCGCGCGGAACTTCAGAATCCCTTTTTTCGAACCGACTTGTTGACCGGTTGCAGCAACCTGGTCGGTTTTTCCGAGGCGATTGACAACGATTTTGGAAATCGCTCGCGTCAGCCGCTCTCTCTGGTCGCGGTGGACGCCTGTAATTTGAAGGAGATCAACAAAGTCAAGGGGCGCGCCTTCGGCGACAGCCTGCTCCGCTGGTTCGGTTTTGCCATCAAAGACATCACCCGCTCCAACGTCTACCGCATAACGGGCGACGACTTTGTGGCCGTGATGATCGGGGAAACGCATGAAATGCACGCGCAAAAAGCCAGGCAGCTGTACAAACAATTAAATGAGAACGCGAAACAATTCGGATTGAATTCCCCCATTGCGCGGCTCAGCGTCTTTCATTTTCCCCTCAACCAGCCGTCCGACGCCACCATGGTCTGGAAATATCTAAATGAAAAACACAACTTCTCGTCAAGCAGCGAGAGTTTCAAGATCATCCACATAGACGAGACGTTGAAATTGAGTTACGACACCGCCCAGGCCATCGTGCTGATGTCGAAACGCATCACCGACCTGGGCTATATGCTCGAAAACACCTTCGGACTAGCCTACACCGATCCGATCAGCGGTTCCCCCAACATGATCGCCATCCAACACAAACTGGACCTTGCGCTGCGGGAAGCCGCGCAACAGGACAGGCCGTTGAGCGTCTGCCTTGTGGACGGCGACGACCTGCGCCGCTACAACAGCGTGGGCTACGCGGCAGGCGACGATATCATCCGCAAGCTGAACGCCACGCTCGCCGCCGTTCTTCGCCCTGAAGATTTCCTCGGCCGCTGGCGCATGGGAGACGAATTCATCGTGATCCTGCCCGATACCAACAGCCGGCAGGCATCCGCAATCGGAGAACGCCTGCGGGCGGCCGTGGAACGCGCCTCGCAGCGCTGGCTCTATCCGACCACCATCTCGGTTGGCGTGGCAAGTTTCCCCGCGCACGGCCAGAACACGATGGAATTGCTCCTAAAGGCGGAACAGTTCCTCAAGTCTGCCAAGGAAGCCGGGAAAAATAAAGTCGTCACAGGCGGCTGACATGCCCATCGTCCCGCGTTTCTCAAAGCAGGCAAACGTCACGCCCCTCCCCAACGGCTGGCGGATGGAAATCCCCGCGGGCGACGCCTCCGCCTATCGCTTCGCCCAACTGGACGACTACAGCGGCCTCCCGCGCGGAGACTTTCCCTCGCGTCCTCCCCTGACCCTGAGCCTGCGCGCCCGCGTCTCGAGCGCTTCCCTGCCCGGGACGTGGGGCTTCGGGCTGTGGAACGACCCGTTCGGACTCTCGCTCGGATTTGGCGGGAATCCGCTTCGCCTGCCCGCGCTTCCCAACGCGGTCTGGTTTTTCCACGCGTCGGAGGAGAACTGGCTGTCATTTAACTTGAATCAGGAATCCGAAAGCTCTGCTTTCGGAAATGATCCCGAAAACGATCCCGAGGTAGAACTTCGGGATTCCAAAATGGGACTTCGGGATTCCGAGGCCGGTTTTGGAAATGGATTTCTGGCGCAGGCGTTTTCTTCTCCGCGCATCCCCTCTTCATTGTTGGCGCTGACGGGTATCCTGGCCTCCCCATTTCTGGCTACGTGCAGGACGCGGATGTGGCTGAGGGGATTAGCTCGCCGCGTCATCGGGGAGGCGGGAACACGCATCAGCGTGGATCCAACTGAATGGCACGCGTACCGCCTCGAGTGGAGTCCGACGCGGTCCGCTTTTTGGGTGGACGACGCGCTCGTGTCCGAGTCGCCGGTGAGTCCGCGTCCGCCGCTGGGACTGGTCATCTGGATTGACAATCAGTTCGCGAAGTTCACGCCCGAAGGAGAGATCGGATTCGGAGTATTGAAGAATGAGGCGGCGTGGCTGGAAGTGGAATGGACGCCCCCTTTATGAAATATCTCATCCCGAAAACCGGCCGCAGGGGCTCTGCCCATATCAGACTTTGATAGTACTTTTGTTTCCTTGAAAAAACGATAGAATGGTTATACAATAAGTTTACAGTTTTGTTAGGCTTCCCCTTTTTGTGAACTGAATATGCGGCGATTTTCAACACAAGTTTTGGAATTTCCATGAAATTCGCGCAACGCACGACATGAAAATCACACCATAAGCGCCAACGTAGTCAGGTATTTTTAAAACGCTATCATCTGCGGTCAAAGAGAAAATTATCCCAGATTCTTTTGGAGGCGCCATGACGCGATGAACTATTGAAAATCACAATCATGCCCGCAGCAGGGCAGTCAGGAGATCGACGCTGAAGTTCCCTTATGGGAACGAAATACTTTTTCCAACTTTGCCACCAAGAAGGAGTATATGATGAAACGACAGGCTAATTTTACTTTTTTGATCGTCACTATTCTGGCGCTCATCGCGAGCGTCGGCGTATCGACAGGGTCTGCGAACGCTCAGGAAGCCGCCCTTGATCCAAACACGCCCGTTTCCAACATAGACGGCGTCCTGCCGATGGCGGAAATATCCGGGCTAAAGTCTTCTGCGCCCCACGTCGGAAACGGCAGACTCTCTAAAACAAATACCATCATCCCGGAAGCGGACCTGAACCTCGCGCCCCTGGGAGGCGGCAGCCCGGAATCGGTCATCGGCGCCGATGGGCGTAAGCGACAAAATCCCACCACAGCATTCCCCAACCGGGCGATCGCGTACCTGGTGGTGAAATTCCCGAGCGGGACCGGAAGCTGCACGGGCTGGTTCATCGGCCCGCGCACCGTCATTACAGCCGGTCACTGCGTCTACGATGCCTCGACCAACAAATGGGCCACTTCCATCACGGTCTATCCGGGCCGCAATGGAGCGAGTGCGCCCTACGGGTCCACCACTTCGCATCGGCTCTTTAGCGTATCTGGATGGACGTCGAGCCACAATCCCAGCTACGATTACGGCGCGATCCAGACCAAAGCCGCCAAGGGCAATACGGTGGGATGGTTCGGCTACCGCTGGCAGGCAAGCAATGCCTTCCCAGGAAACTTCACCGTCAAAGGCTATCCCGGCGACAAGCCTTCAGGCCAACAATGGTTCATGAGCGGCCCCGTCACGCACGTCAATACGTATCGGTTCTGGTACAACATCGATACCTACGGCGGTCAGAGCGGTTCTCCGTTCTACCAATGGTGGACCGGCAGCGGATGCACCAAGAACTGCTATTACGGCGTCGGCATTCACACTTACGGAACCAGCGTAAGCCCGTACTTCGGGAACAGCGCCACCCGCATTCGACAGGCTGTCTTCAACAACTTCAAAACCTGGAGAAACTATCCGTATCCGTAAAATCGGCGTAGACTCGACAAATCCCCCGGCCATCCAAAAAATGGCCGGGGGCATGATTAAGGAGGCTCTCGATGTTTACTGGACGATCGCACACCGGATCCGCATTTGACCAGGTTGGACAGCAATTTTTCGTAATTGGAGCGGGAATCGTTATCCTGCTTCTCGCGGGGTGCTCGGGCAAAGACGCCTCAATATCCGATGACGATGTTTTGCCGCCCGCTGCCGTTCAAGGAACAAACACGCAGGTTCTCGGAACGATCGCCGACAGCGAGGGGAATCCGTTAGCCGAGGTCGGCATCGCGGTGACGGAGGGATCCACAGCCGTCCCAGAGATTCTCGTACTCAGCGGGGAAGACGGAAAATACACATGGCCGCTCCCAGCGGGGACCTTCACCCTGACGGCAAGGAAAGACGGCTATAAAGAGTCGAGCCAGGAAGTCGTTGTCAAGGAAGGCGAAACAACGCGGCTGGACTTCACGCTCGAAAAATTGCCCTGAGCGCAAAACTGCTCAAAGTTTCCACCGGCTGAAATCGGAAAAACTTTGGGCATTTTTAACCCATCCGTCAATCCCGCGTCGGCGCCCGGCGCAATCAGGCCAGAGGGCGGCTCAACGCCAGAACGACGGCAGGAGAATGCGCAAAAGCGAATCCACAATCAAGCCGGAAATGAGCAGACCGCCGAACAAACGATTGTGATAGAAGGCAAAACCTGAAAACCAGGTTGGCCAGGCCTTCCATTCTTTGGGCGGCTCGGAGGGACGCGGCTTGTTGAGCACGCCGAGGACGAGCAAGGCCCGTTTGACCGCGAAGAAGACGATCAACATGATGGGGGTGAAATAATGAACGACGACCAGATATAGAACGACCGCATAAACAGCAATAACCGCCAGTTGGTTGACCGCCCGGGCCGTTTTTTCGCCGACGCGCACAGGGAAGGTGCCGACGCCCCGCTCGCGGTCATCCACACTCTTGTCAATATGCTTGGCCACGTTGATGCTGGCAACGCTGAGCCCGAAGGGAACGCCCGCCAGTGCCACATTCCACAAATTGGCGGGATTGTGCACCCCGGCCCCAAGCGCGAGGACAAAGTAGACGCCAGCGATCATCACCGGTCCCCAGATAAGGAAGATGGCAAACTCACCCAGGGCCCAGTATTTAAGAGGCCAGGTGTAGAACAGCAAGATCAACGCGCCGAACACAAACAGTCCGATCACGTAGGGATTAAAGCCTGTGTAGAACAGGGCATAAAAACCGCCGATCACCGCAAGAATGCCGCTGGCAACAAACCATTGGAGTTGCTGCGATTTGGTCCAGAAACCCTGCACAAGCGGATGGACTCCATATTGTGTGCGGAAATAGTTATCCTTATCCACGCCGCGCGAGAAATCGGTGTAATCGTTGAGCAGGTTATTGGTCCCGTGGGCGATGAACAGGCTGAGGGTCAGGACGAGGAACGGGAGCCACTGGAAGAATCCATCGCGCCAGGCGAGCAGTCCCGCGATGATGCAGGAATAGATGGTAACCGTGGTGACGGCGGAGCGCGTGGCGATCAGCCACTTGGATATAACGTCCAGCGCGTCCCACTCTTTTTTGTCGTCCATCTTGACGAGTTCCCACATAGCCTTACGCCACATGGCAAAGTTGATCTTCATGATTACTCTCTCCTTGAGTTTGATTGTGGCAAATTATACAACTGATTACATACAAAAAAACCAGGTTTCTACAAGAAACCTGGTTTTTGAAATCATCGCCAGAAGGCGGGGATGAAAATTCGTATCAACACGTCCGCCAGCAGGCCGAGCATAAAGTACATGCCGAAGGAGCGGTTGTTCCAGAAAGACATCGGGGCGAAATAGAGCGGCCAGCCGCCCTGCCCGTCGGGAAAATCCGCGGGACGTTCGGCGGGCTTCGGCTTTAGGAAGGCCGGCAGGACTCTCCGCAGGGTGGGAATCGCCAGCAGCACAACCAGCATGATCGGCGTGAAAAATTTGATCGCGATCAGATAGGCGGTGATAAGGTACGGCAGGATCATCATCGCCAGGATGGTATAGCGCGCGGCCTTCTCGCCGATGAGGACGGGCAGGGTGTGGATCTTCTTCTCGCGGTCAATTTGGAGTTTGTCAATGTGTTTGCCGAAGATGACGGTCGTCACGCCGAAAACATAGGGCAGGCTGGCGATAGCCACGTTCCAGTCCCAGGCGTGAGTCAATACGTAGTAGCCGCCGCCGATCATCAGCGGGCCCCAGACGATGAGAACGGCCACCTCGCCGAGGGCGATGTACTTAAGCGGCCAGGTGTAGAACAGGACGAAGAACGCGCCCAGCCCGAGCAGAATCCAGACGACGGGATCGCCGGCATTAATATAGATGAGATAGAGGCCGCACAGCAGGGCAAGCAGACCCGTCACCGCGAAGTAGGTCAGGTGCTGGCGGCGCGTCATCAAGCCCGAGGCGATGGGCTGCGCGCCGTAGATGGTGCGGAAATAGTTGTCTTTATCCACGCCGCGGACATAATCGGTGAAGTCGTTGAAGATGTTGTTGGAAGCGTGGGCGAGGATCAGGCCGAGGGTCAGCGCGAGCCACGGCAGGAAGGAGAACGAACCGTCGCGCCAGGCGAAAAGTCCCGCGAGGGCGGCGGAGATGAAGGTCATAATGAGGACTGCGGCGCGGGTCGAGATCAGCCACTTCGAGACGACATCCAGTTTGTCCCACTCCTCTTTCGAGACTTCGGGGATGACGTTGAGGGCTTTTTTCCACATTGCAAAATTCATGAGGGGCTCCTTGAGCAAAGAATTGGATGATTATAACAACACTATCGAGGCGGAAAAGACGCAATCGTCGGGAGAGCGGCTAAAATGATGGGCTAAACACAAAGTCACGAAAGCGCCAAGCCACAAAGAACCTTTGAGCCTTGGCGGCTTGACGCAAAAAATCCAGGCAATTAGCCGCTCCTTTGCCGGGTTGCCAGAAGTTGGCGCAAAGCCCCGTCAAACGCAGCGATCCAGCCTGCTGGAGGCGCCAAAATGCGGCTATATGTATGAACAAGTGCGAAACGGGATGGGAATTTGCCTATACATATAGGAATCCGAAGTTATGACAAATGACACTATCCGATAGTTACTTTCCGCGCTTTTATTTTTGTGATTATTTTCACATAATGATTTTAGCGCTCATCCATGCTGTCACACTCCGACCGAACGCGGCTGGAGTGTTTCTTTCTTAAGAAAGAGGATGCTATGGAAATTGCACCGGAAAGTCAAGCCCCACCCTCCCCAATTCCAAAATTAATTGAAGACCTGACGCTGCTGGACGAGGTTTCCAGCCGAACGGCGGGCGTCTCGCGGCTGGAGATGTGCATCCAGTGCGGAACATGCGGAGGCTCCTGCCCCTCCGCCGCGGATATGGACCACACGCCGCGTATGCTCTTCGCTATGATTCGGGCAGGGATGCGCAAAGACGCGTTGATGAGCAACACGCCCTGGATCTGCGTATCGTGTTATCACTGCGTGGTGCGCTGTCCGCAGAACGTGCATATCGCGGATGTGATGTACACGCTCAAGGGCATGGCGATCGAAGCCAAACTGTACCGCGATACAACCGCGCCCGATTTCTCGCAAACCTTTGTGGACATGGTCGAGGAATACGGGCGCAGTTTCGAATTCGGGCTGGCTACGCGGCACTATCTCAAACACTTTCCCCTGCGCCTCCCCAGCATGGCGCCGATGGGCTTTGGGATGTTGACCAGACAACGGATGAGCATGACGCCCAGGCGCATCAAGGGGATTGACCAACTCAAGACCATCCTGAAGAAGGCGAAAGAAGTGGAGGCCGTCCATGAGTAAATATCTGCTTTACCCGGGATGCTCCATGGAAACCAGCGCGCGGGCCTACTACGACTCGCTCAAGGCCATCAGCGGCCCCGTCGGGCTGGAGTTGGAAGAGATCGAGGACTGGAACTGCTGCGGGGCCACCGAGTATCTGGGGATCAGTCTCACCCCGGCCTACGCCCTCATCTCGCGCAACCTGGCGCTGGCCGCCCAACAGAACCACGGGAAACGCGCCGTGGTCGCGCCCTGCTCGGCCTGTTACCTCAACCTTGCCAAAGCGGACTACTACATGCGCGAACAGCCCACGCTGGCGACTCACGTCAACCAGGCGCTGGCTGCGGGCGGACTTTCGTACACGCCCGGTTCGCTCGCCATCCGACACCTGCTCGACGTTCTCATCTACGACATCGGGCTGGACACCATCAAATCGAAGGTCGTCCGCCCGCTGACGGGACTGCGCGTCGCGCCGTACCTCGGCTGCATGGTGCCGCGTCCCGACTACGAGAAACGCTGGTCGGACCACGAATACCCCGTCGAGTTGGACCTGCTGCTCAAAGCCCTCGGCGCGGAGGTGATCGACTTCCCGCTCAAGACTCACTGCTGCGGCGGCCACATGACCCAGATCGGACCCGAAACCGCCTTCGAGTTGATCCGCCGCCTGATCGTCTCCGCGGAGGCGCACGAGGCAGACATCATGACGACGGTCTGCCCGATGTGCCAGATGAACCTGGACGCCTACCAGGGCGAGGCCAACCGTTACTTCGGCTCGGCGTTCAAGATGCCCATCGTCTTCTTCACGCAGTTGATGGGCGTGGCCTTTGGGCTGGACCCGAAAGACCTGGGCTTCGGCCTCGAACTGACCAGCGCGCGCAAGGCGATGTCGCGCGTCGGGGTGGAGACGCCCGAGCCGCAGACCAGCGCGCCGCGTCCGCGCAAGGACAGCAGCCTGCCCATGCCCAAGCCGCTTCCCACGAAAGCCGATCTTGCGGAGAAAGTCGAGGCAGCAAAATGACTCAGGATAACGGAAACAGCCAGGACGTTCAGGAAAGAATCGGCGTCTACGTCTGCCACTGCGGGACGAACATCGCCGGGACGGTGGACGTCCAGCAGGTCGCAGAATGGGCGGCCACCCGTCTCAAGCGCCGCGGCGTGGTCATCGGGCGCGACTATAAATTCATGTGTTCCAGCCTCGGGCAGGAATTGATCGAGAACGACATCAAGGAGCTCGGTTTGACGCGCGTGGTGGTGGCGGCCTGCTCGCCGCACCTGCACGAAGCCACGTTCCGAAACGCCTGCCAGCGCGCGGGACTCAATCCCTATCTGTGCGAGCTGGTCTCCATCCGCGAGCAGGTCTCGTGGGTGCACACCGACAAGGTGGCCGCGACCGTCAAATCGCAGGCGGTGGTCTCGGGCGGAGTGGAGCGCGTGCTGCGCCACGAACCGCTCGAACCGCTGCGCGTGCCGATCCACCCCGCGACGCTGGTCGTCGGCGGAGGCATCGCGGGCATCCAGTCCGCGCTGGAGATCGCGGACGCGGGCTACAGGGTGTATCTCGTCGAGCGGGAACCGTCCATCGGCGGACACATGGCGCAGTTCGACAAGACCTTCCCGACGCTGGACTGTTCGGCTTGTATTTTGACCCCGCGCATGGTGCAGGCTGGATCGCATCCGAACATCACCCTGCTGACCTACAGCGAGGTTGAAAAAGTGGACGGCTACGTCGGCAACTTCGTCGTCACGATCCGCAAGAAGGCGCGCAAGATCAACGAGGAACTTTGCACGGGCTGCGGCATCTGCCAGGAGAAATGCCCCGTAAAAATCATTGACGATGTGTACGAAGCGGGACTGGGCTATCGCAAGGTCGTCTACACGCCGTTCCCGCAAGCGGTCCCCAAATTTCCCGTGATGGACGTGGAGAACTGCACCTACTTCAAAAAGGGAACCTGCAAAGCCTGCGAGAAATTCTGTCCGACGAACGCGATTGACTTCAACCAGCAGGACGAGGTCTTCAGCGTGGAGGTCGGCAACATCGTCCTCGCCACAGGCTACGACCTATTCGACGCGCGCCGCGTGACCAACTACGGATACGGACGCCTGCCGAACGTCTTCACCAGCCTCGAGTTCGAACGGCTGAGCAACGCGGCGGGACCCACCAACGGCAACATTGTCCTGCGGGATGGGAAGACCGTCCCCAAGGCGGTGGGCATCATCCACTGCGTCGGCTCGCGCGACCGAAACTTCAACAACTACTGCTCCACCATCTGCTGTATGCAGGGACTCAAGTTTGCCCACCTCGTCCATGAGCGGACGGGGGCGACGGTCTACAACTTCTACATTGACATGCGCACGGCGTACAAAGCCTACGACGAGTTCTACCAGCGCGTGCTCGAGGAGGGGACGCTCTTCGTGCGCGGCAAAGTGGCTGAAGTGACCGACGTCCCGCGCATCAAGGACGAGGAAGGACATCTCATCATCCAATGCGAGGACACGCTGGCGGGCAAGCAGCGCCGCATCCCCGTGGACATGGTGATCCTGTCCATCGGCCTGCAGCCCCGCGCGGACGCGAAAGAGACCGCCAAGAAGTTCGGGCTGTCCTGCTCGGCGGACGGATGGTTCATCGAGAAGCATCCGAAACTCGATCCCGTCGCCACGATGACGGAGGGCGTCTACATCGCGGGATGCGCGCAAGGTCCCAAGGACATCCCCTCCAGCGTGGCGCAGGGCGCGGCCGCGGCGGCGCGCGTGCTCGGCAAGATCGAGCAAAAGGAAATGGCGCTCGAACCCGTGCGCGCCAGCATCAACCAGGATCAATGCTCGGGCTGCCGCATTTGCAACAACCTGTGCCCGTTCAACGCCATCCTGTTCCACGACGACCGCATGGTGAGCGAGATCAATCCCGCGCTCTGTCAGGGCTGCGGGACCTGCGTTGCGGCCTGCCCCGCGGGCGCCATCAGCGGCACGGCGTTCAGCAACGAACAGATCATGGCACAGATCGAAGGGCTGATGCTGCTGAATGTCGGAGAGGAGATCACCCTATGAGCGACGAATCCTTTGAACCCACCGTCATCGGCTTCACCTGCAACTGGTGTTCGTACCGCGCCGCCGATCTGGCTGGCACGGCGCGCGTCAAGTATCCGCCGAACATCCGCCTCATCCGCCTGATGTGCTCGGGACGCCTCGATCCGACCTTCGTGTTGAAAGCCTTCTCCAGCGGCGCGGACGGCGTGCTCATCACCGGCTGTCACCCGGGCGAATGTCACTATCTCGAACAGAATTTCAAGGCCCTGCGCCGCTTCCACCTGCTGAGACGAACGCTGCAAGGCCTGGGGCTGGAGCCGGAGCGCGTCAAACTCGTCTGGGCTTCGGCCGCGGAGGGCGTGAAACTCGCCCACGAGATCGCCTCCTTCGTGGAGGAGATCCGCGCGCTCGGTCCGCTCCATTGGGGCGGCAACGGCAGTAATCAGTCAGCAGTGATCAGTGGTCAGTCCACTGCGCACGCGTTCAAGGAGGTACCGGCATGAGCGCCAAACCAAAATTTGCCATGTACTGGGCGGCCTCCTGCGGCGGCTGCGAAATTGCCGTCCTCAACATCCACGAGAAGATTCTCGACGTGGACGCCAACTTTGAAGTGGTCTTCTGGCCTGTGGCGATGGACGCGAAATACAAGGACGTGGAACAGATGGAGGATAAATCCATCCTGCTCACGCTCTTCAATGGCGGCATCCGCAACGATGAGAACGAACACATCGCCAAACTCCTGCGTGAGAAATCGCAGATTTTGGTGGCATTCGGCTCATGCGCCTGCGAGGGATGCGTCCCCGGCCTCGCCAACCTGCGCGACTCGCGGCAGATCGTCCAAACCGCGTTCAACACCGTCAGCACGGACAACCCGAAGCAGGTCTACCCGATGACTTCGTACGACGTGCCTGAGGGCGAGATCCACATCCCGAAGATCTACCCCACGCTTCGCACCCTCGACCAGGTGGTGGACGTGGACTACTACATGCCTGGCTGCCCGCCCGAAAGTCACCAGATCGCGGCAGTGATTGACCTCGTCATCCAGGTCTTGCAGGGCAAGGCGCAACTGCCGCCCAAAGGCTCGTTCATCGGCGTCGGCAATTCCACCGTCTGCGACGAATGTGAACGCAGGCGCAACGTCAAAGCCATCGCGTCCTTCGTGCGGATTCAGGACCGGGCCTCCGAACTGGACCCGAGCCTGTGCCTGCTCGAGCAGGGGATTCCCTGCAACGGTCCCGCCACGCGCAGCGGATGCCGCGCCCGCTGCCCGTCCGCGGGCGCGCAGTGCATCGGATGCTACGGCCCGGCCGAGGGCGTGACCGATTACGGCGCGCGCCTGATGTCGGCTTTCGCGTCCGTCATTGACAGCAACAGCCCCGAAGAGATTGACCGCATCCTCGACGGACTCGTGGATCCCGCCGGTCAGTTCTATCGCTTCAACCTGGCGGGGTCGCTGTTGCGGGCTGGTAGATCCGCGTGGGCAAAGGAAAAGGTGTAACATGACACAACGAATCACCATTGACCCCATCACGCGTCTCGAAGGTCACGGCAAGATCGAGATCTTCCTCAACGCCGAAGGCGACGTCGCCAACACCTACTTCCAGATCCCCGAGCTGCGCGGCTTCGAGAGTTTCTGCGTCGGCCGCCCCGTGGAGGAACTGCCCCTGCTGACCAACCGCATCTGCGGCGTCTGCCCCGAAGCGCATCACATGGCGGGAGCCAAAGCCGCCGACGCGGTCTATCACGTGGACCCGCCGCGCACCGCCAAAAACCTGCGCGAACTGCTCTACTCGGCGTTCTTCGTCACCGACCATACCACCCATTTCTACGCGCTGGCCGGACCCGATTTCGTCATGGGTCCCGACGCGCCCGTCGCAGAGCGCAACATCCTCGGCGTGATCCACAAAGTTGGGCTGGAGATCGGCGGCAAGGTCATCCAGGCGCGCAAGTACGGTCACGCCGTCATCGAAATGATCGGCGGGCGGAAGGTCCATCCCTGCACGTCCATCCCTGGCGGACTCACCAAAGGCATCACCGAAGACCAGCGCAAAGAGATTTTGGAGATGGGCAAATGGGCGGTGGAGTTCGGCCAGTTCTCGCTCAAGCTCTTCAACGACATCGTACTCGGCAACAAAACCTACGTGGACTTGATCCTCGGCGACATCTACACCCATCGCACCTACTACATGGGCATGGTGGACGAGAACAACCATGTCAACTTCTACGACGGCAAGGTGCGCGTGGTCGGCCCCGACGGCATGGAGTTCGTCAAATACGAGCCGAAGGACTACGCCCAACACATCGCCGAGCACGTGGAGCCGTGGACATATCTTAAGTTCCCCTATCTCATGGGCGTCGGCTGGAACGGATTCACCGACGGCAAGGACTCGGGCGTCTACTGCGCGACGCCGCTCTCGCGACTCAACGCCGCGGACGGGATGGCGACCCCGCTGGCCCAGGCCGAGTACGAACGCTTCTACTCGACGTTGGGCGGGAAACCTGTCCATCAGCGTTTAGCCACCCATTGGGCGCGTCTCATCGAACTGCTCTACGCGGCCGAGCGCTGGGTGGAACTGGCCTCCGACCCTGAGACCTCTGGTCCGAACTTCCACACCGTTCCCACCGAGATTCCCACCGAGGGAGTCGGCATCGTGGAGGCTCCGCGCGGCACCCTCACCCATCACTACCACACGGACGAACGCGGCGTGGTAACGAAGGTCAACCTGATCGTCGGCACGACGAACAACTACGCGCCGATCAGCATGTCCATCAACAAGGCGGCGCGCAGCCTGATCCAAAAAGGGACGGTGGTCACCGAGCCGATGTTGAACATGATCGAAATGGCCTTCCGCTCGTACGATCCCTGCTTCGGCTGCGCGACCCACTCCCTGCCTGGGCAGATGCCGCTCGAAGTCACAATCCGCAACGCGGACGGTGAAATTGTAGAGATGTTGAAGCGGAATTAGTCGAACAACCGCCAGTCTGATAGTCTGATGGTCAGGAAACACAACTATCAGACTATCAGACCACGCGACCGTCAGACCACGCGACTACCAAACCACGCGACCATGAAGACTCTCATCATCGGCCTCGGCAATCCCATCCTCGGCGACGACGGAGTCGGGTGGAAGGTCGCGCAAGAAATCAGTCGTCAATTACCAATTACTAATTCCCAATCCCCCGTCGAAGTAGATTGCGCCGCGCTGGGCGGACTCTCGCTCATGGAGCGGCTGGTGGGCTGTCAGCGCGCGATCCTCGTCGACGCGCTGGAGACGGGTCAAGGTCCGGAGGGAAGCGTGCGCGTCTTCCCGTTGGAGGCGCTGCCGAATCCGTCCGCGGGACATTCCACCGCGGTCCACGATACGTCGCTGATGACCGCGCTCGAGATGGGGCGTAAGATGGGACTGGACCTGCCCGCCTCGGTCACGGTGGTGGCGGTAGAGGCGAAGAACGTCTACGATTTTTCGGAGGAACTCTCGCCGCCCGTCGCCGCGGCAGTCCCCATCGCGGCGCGAGCCGTGCTGGACGAGTTGAAGCGCGCAGTCTAGCCCTCCCCTAATTCGGGGATCGACTCCGAGACGGCGCGCTGCGCCAGGTAATTTTCCGCCCAGAAGAAGATGAGCGCGGCCCAGACGATGCTGAAGCCGATGAGACGCGTGCGGTCAAAGGGTTCGTGATAAACCAGCACGCCGAGCAGGAATTGCAAAGTGGGCGTGATGTATTGCAAAACGCCCACCATCGAAAGCGGGATGCGGCGCGCGGCCGAGGCGAAGAGCAGCAGTGGGACGGTGGTCACAACGCCCGCGCCGACCATCAGCAGGTCGCTCACTGCGCCCAGATGGAGGAATTTCCCGTCGCCCTGAAATTGAACGAACAGCAGGTACGCCAGCGCGGGGACGAATAAAATGCCCGTCTCCAGCGTCAGCCCGAAGAGGGAGTTGAGCGGCGCGATCTTTTTGAGCAGTCCGTAAAAGCCGAACGAGACCGCCAGCACGATTGGGATCCAAAGGCGGCCGCCGTAGGAAAGAGTCAGATAGGTCACGCCAGCGGCGGCGAGTCCGATAGGAACCCATTGGATCGGGCGCAGGCGTTCCCGTAAAACGATCACGCCCAGCAGGACGCTAAGGAGGGGATTGATGAAATATCCGAGGCTGGCTTCGACCACGTAATCCGCGTTGACCGACCAGACATAGACCAGCCAGTTGATCGCCAGCGCCACCGCGGCGACGGCGTAGATCGCCAGCGTCCGCCGAGTGAGGGCGGCGCGGAATCCCGTCCACCGATAAGTGATCAGGATGATCGCCATCAGCAGAAGGAACGACCAGCCGATGCGGTGTCCAAGCAATTGCAGCGCGGGGACTTCACGCAGCCATTTCCAATAAACGGGAAAAAGTCCCCACAGCGCGTAGGCCGCCAGCCCGTACAAAATCCCTTTTTTCATCGTTGCCTCTACAAAGCGTCGTTCCAGTCAATGCGCTGACGACCCATGAAGCCCGCCTCGAGTTCGTGCCAATGTTCCACGCGTTCTTCGCCGAAGCGCCAGCAGAGATAAATCTCGCGGCCTTCGCGCAGGGCGGGAAAATCCATCAGTCCGACGCTCAAATCCTTGATGTGGACTCCCAGGTCTTGAATCTGATGCGCCAGTTGATCGAGCCGCTCAAAATCGAGATAGAGTCGACTCAATTCGGCGCTGCCTCCATTGCCGACGCTGCGTTGGATGGCGGGCCAGAGTTCGGGCTGGCGCGCCAACACGTCCGCGCGGATGCGGAGAATCTCCTCCACCATCGGGCGCAGGAGGGACAGTGTTTCGTTGGCTTCTTTCAGGGTGAAATATCGGGACATTCGGAAAAGTATAACCGATGACGAAAACCTCCCCGCTTTTTCAAACGGGGAGCAGGATCAAAAACATTCAGGCGGCGTGAAATTTCACACGCGCGC
>DKTP01000119.1 GCA_002473085.1 Anaerolineales bacterium UBA7227 | reverse complement strand
TCAGCGTCATATACGGAATTTTTCTGTATAATATCCTTGTCCAGAGTCATATACAGAAACATTGCGCCAAATATACAATCAGTTTCATAATTTGACAATCCTTTTGCCGCAGGAAAAATCATGGAAAACCCAACCGCCCAACCTCCGCAGGGAAGAAAACTCCTCGACCAGGTCCGCGACATGATCAAAACCAAACACTACTCCTCGCGCACTGGCGAGACCTGCGCGTACTAAACCCGCAACCCGCCCCCCTAATACCTCCCATAATTGATCGGCTCGCTCAACTGCGGCTCGATCTTCAACCGCTCCTGCGCGCCGAGTTTCTGCCAGTATTCGGCGCGGTCCTTCACGCCGAAGACCCACTCGTCGAGATATTTTGTCACCGCCTCGGGCGATTCGCTGATCTTATCCCAGGCCAGATAGAACTCATTGTCGCGGTCGTAGTATCCCTGCGCGTAGGAGGGATGACACGCGAACGGGATATGGCACACCGCGCTGACGATGATGCCGGGGATCATCGTCCGATTCGGGTCGGAACGGATGACGGACTCGTCCACGATCTCCTCCGCCGTCAGGATGACCTTCCGCGCCGCGAACGCGGCTTCCTTCTGCTCGCCGATGATTCCCCACAGGTGCGCGTTCCCGTTCGCGTCCGCGCGCTGGACGTGGACGATGGACACGTCGGGGTTGAGCGCCGGGACGGCGATCAGGTCGGGTCCGCCGTACGGGTCGGGAATCCGCTTGATGGACGGGTTGGCCCGCTCGAGGTCCGACGCGCCCGTCTGCTTCATCGGCAGGAAGGGCAGTCCCGACGCGCCGGCCTGCAGGCGGGTGATCATCCCGAAGTGGGAATATTCCTCCCACTCCAATTCGCCGCGCTCGATGGCCGCGCGCACGAGTCGCAGGCTCCCGACGCCCGGGTTGCCCATGTACGAGAAGACGACTTTGCGCGCGCATCCCGCCGCGACCATCTGGTCGTAGATCAGGTCGGGCGTGGCGCGGGCCAGGGTGAGGTTCTTTTTCTGCTGGCGGATGATCTCATGTCCCGCCGCGAACGGGATGAGGTGGGTGAAACCTGCGGCGTAAACCGCGTCGCCGTCGTTGACGAATTTCGCGACAGCCTCGGAAAGCGGGAGGAGTTTGCTCATTTCTTTTCCTGCTCTTTTTTCTTTTTGATCTTTTCCTGTCTTGCCGCCTCGCGCCGCGCCTGGATCTTTTTGATGTAACGGAATCGCTCCGCGGCCTGGGGCGGCGCGGCGGTCTTGCGGAAGAGGAAGCCCACCAGAAGCAGCGCCACCGCGATGCACAGCAGGCTGAAGTTCACGCTGCCCGCCGTGTATTTGGTTGAAGCGTCCGACGCGATGAAGAGCGCGGCCGACCCGATTCCCATCAGGATGAAGAATGTTCCGACGCGGGCGACGAAATCTTTCATGTGAGAAAGCAGAGCGAGATATTATCTCGCTCTGCTGATTCTAATTCGCGAGGCGATTATTTCTTCGCCTTCCTGGCGGTTTTCTTGACGGCTTTCCTGACGACCTTCCTGGCTGCCTTTTTCGGCGCGGCCTTTTTCGCGGGTTTGATCAGGGTCTGGATCTGCTCGTGCATGTAGAGCTGCACGTAGTAGTAGCCGCCGCCGTTCTTGCCGCTGGCGCCGGAGCCTTTCCAGCCGCCGAAGGGTTGGAAGCCCGGCCAGGCGCCGGTCGTCGCGCCCTGCGGACGGTTGGCGTACGTCACGCCCGCTTCGATCTTGTCGAAGAACCATTTGACCTCGGCCGCGTTGCCGTAGAAGCCGGCGGTCAAGCCGTAGTTGACGCTGTTGGCGATCTGCATGGCTTCGTCGAGATTGTCCACCTTGCCGATGGTGGCGATGGGCAGGAACATCTCATACTGCCACAGGCGGTGGCTGAAGGGCAGGTCGGTGACGAAGGTCGGTTCGCAGAAGTAGCCCTTGTCGAAGTCGCCGCCGGTCTTCACGTGACCGCCGGTCAGGAAGTTGCCGCCGGCCTGGTTGATCTCTTCGGTGAAGTTTTTGAAGTCGTTGTAGGAACCCTTGTTGATGACCGGGCCGAGGTAGGTGGCGCGCTCGGTCGGGTCGCCGATGGCGAGTTTGTCGGTGAGGGTCTTCAGTTTGGAGACCAGTTCGTCGTAGACGGGCGCTTCCACAATGACGCGCGAGGCGGCGGAGCATTTCTGTCCCTGCAGGCCAAAGGCCGAGCGGACGATGCCGGTCGCGGCGTCGTCCAAATTGGCGTTGCGCGAGACGATGGCGGGGTTCTTGCCGCCAAGTTCCAGCACCACCGGGCGGACGTAGTTGCGGTTGGCGAAGTCGCGGTAGAGTTTCATGCCCACGTCGAAGGAGCCGGTGAAGGTGGCGCCGTCGAATTCGGGGCTGTCCACCAGCGCCTGTCCGAGCGTGGAGCCGGGGCCGGTGACGAAGTTCACCACGCCGTCGGGGAAGCCGGCGTCGCGCAGGCATTCGGCGTAGAGGCGGACGATCCAGGCGGTGTCGGTGGCGGGCTTGATGACGACGGTGTTGCCCGCGACCAGCGCCGCGCCGGTCGGGCCGCCGGTCAACGCGAAGGGGAAGTTGAACGGCGAGACGACCAGCCACACCCCGTAGGGCTTCAGCACAGACATGTTCGTGGCGTCGTAGCCGACCAGCGGGTCTTTGCCCATTGGCTTGATGAAGCCCTTGTTCTCTTCCATCATTTGGGCAGAGTAGTACATCAGGTCGGCGGTTTCCTGCACGTCGCCGAGGGCTTCCATGCGGTTCTTGCCCACGTTCAGCGCCATCGCCGCGCCCAGCTCAAAGATGCGCTTTTCGATCAGTTTCGAGGCCTTGCGGACGAGGGCCACGCGTTTCTGCCACGGGGTACGCGACCAGGCGGGGAAGGCGCGGCGGGCGGCCTCAACCGCCATCTGCGCGTGGGAGGCGTTTCCTTTCTGCATTACGCCCAACACCCAATCGGTGTTGATCGGGGAGCGGACTTCGAATTTCTCGTCGGCGAACACCTCCCTGCCGTCAATGAACATGCCATATTCCCGTCCCAGATTCTGCTTGAGGGCGGCAACGGCTTTGTCGAAGCCCTTGTGCAATTCCTCGGGCGGATTGAACATGGTGGCGTAGGTTAGTTTGAAAGCCATGAGGGACTCCTTGTTAGTCTGATGGTCTTTGGTCTGATAGTCTCATAGTCGTTGATCCAACAACCTGATTTGTGGGCTGTCAGATACTTGACTGGCGACTGACAAAGTATAGCGTAGTAAATCACAAACGTCAAAGTGACGAAGTTCCTCACTTAAGAAATCAGACTTCTTGACAGTCTCCTCTACTGCGTTGATAATTGGGCGCAATGTCCAACTCTCCTCTTGTCGTAGAAAATCTATCCTTTCGTTACCGCGACCGGCAGGGCGCGGCTATTCATGATATTTCGTTCGCGGCGAACGCGGGCGAAATTCTGTTGATCGCGGGCGCCAGCGGATGCGGGAAGACCACGCTCATCCGTTGCGTCAACGGGCTGATCCCGCGCAGTTACAAGGGCGAGGCGGGCGGACGAATCCTCATCCACGGCGAAGACACGGCGAAGATGAAACTGTCCACGATCTCGCAAAAAGTCGGGACGGTGCTGCAAGACCCCGAGCGGCAAATCCTCGGGACGAAGGTGCTGAACGAGGTGGCGTTCGGGCTGGAGAATCTCGGCCTCGCCCGCGAGGAAATTTATCAGCGCGCCGACGAGGCGCTGGAGCATTTGAAGATCGCGCATCTGCGCGGCCGCGATACGTTCCTGCTTTCGGGCGGCGAAAAACAGAAGGTCGCGCTGGCTGGCGTGCTTGCCATGCGTCCCTCCATTTTGTTATTGGATGAACCGCTGGCGAGTCTCGATCCCGCCTCCGCGGGCGAGACGCTCGACGCGGTGCGCTTCCTCGCCGACGAGGGGATGACCGTCCTGATGGTGGAGCATCGCGTCGAAGACGTGCTGCGCATCCATCCCGAACGCGTCATGTATATGAGCGAGGGGACGATCCGTTACCTCGGCGAGGTGGACGGGTTATCAAGAGTAGTGAACTATCACGAGGTGAAACTCCCTGCCGAACAGATCGTCCGACGGGCGAAGCAGGATCCCGCCCCGGCGGAGATTCGCGTCCTGCCCGGCGCGGCCGGCCGAACGTCGGAGCGGGGCGAGGCGGAAACGTCGGAGGACGAGGCGTTGGTCCGCTTCGAAAACGTCTCATTCGGTTACGAGGCGGACGTCGAAATCCTGCATGGGATCAATCTCGAGATCAAGCGCGGCGACGTGATCGCGGTGTTGGGTCCGAACGGTTCGGGTAAGACCACTTTTGTCAAACACGCCATCGGCCTGCTCAAACCGAAATCGGGGCGCGTGCTGGTGAACGGAAAGGACACAAAAGAGTCGAGCGTGGCCGAGATCGCCAGTACGCTCGGATACGTTTTTCAAAGTCCGAGCCACATGCTCTTCGCGCCGACCGTGCGCGAGGAACTGGCGTTCGGCCCGACGAATTTGAAGCATTCAAAGGAAGAGATCGAAAAGGAGGTGCAAGAGGCGTTACGAATCGTCAACCTGTCTGAGTTCGAGCAAGACCCTCCGCTGGCGCTTTCGTTCGGCCAGCAAAAACGCGTCAGCATCGCGGCCATCCTGGCGATGCGCTCCCGCATCCTCGTCATGGACGAGCCGACCGCGGGGCAGGACTATCGGAATTACATGAACTTCATGGATTCCATTTTGCAGATGCCCGGCTTCGAGGCGGTGATGTTCATCACGCACGACGTGGACCTGGCGGTGATCTATGCCAACCGCGTCCTGCTCGTGGCGGATGGGCGACTCGTGGCCGACGGCTCGCCGCACGAGGTCCTGAGCGACTTCCCTCGACTGGAATCCTGCCGCGTCGTCCCGAGCTCGCTCCTGGCCCTGAACGTGGAGCGCTTCCCGCAAACGGGACAGTTCCTGCGCGCGGAGGCGCTGGCGCATGTGTGACGGTTTTGGCGTTTGCAGGAATCCGAAAGCATTGCTTTCGGATCGCCCCGAAGTAGAACTTCGGGATTCCTGAACAGAAGTACTTCGGAATTCCCGAACGAAAGAACTTCGGGATTCCTGAATTGCGCCGCCTAACTTCGGAATTCCTGAACGAACGCAATCAATTTTTCACAAAGGAGAATGAGATGGATAAACGTTTGTCTTCTGTGGCGATCTGGCTGGTGGCGATTCTTGCCATCTTCGCGATCATCGTGTTCGTGCTGGGCAATACGCTCGGCATCGAGCGTTTCCAGACCGATAATGCCACGCTCGGCCTGCGCTTCCTGTTTGTGATCGTGGGCCTGCTGATCGCCTTCGCGGTCTACCTGTTCACCAAAGAGAACAAAGCCTGGGAAGTGGGCACGCGCGAGGTGGTGTGGATGGCAATCGGCGCGGCGCTGTATGCCGTGTTCTCGTGGTACTTCAATGCCACCGTGTTCGTCGTCCCCTCGCTGAGCCAGGTGGCGCTCCGTCCCGCCATCGCCATCCCGATGTTCTTCGGCTACGCCTTCGGCCCCATCGTCGGCTTCTTCACGGGCGCGGTCGGCAACATGTTCGGCGACGCGATCTCGGGCTTCGGACTTTCCCCGCAGTGGAGCATCGGCAACGGACTCGTCGGCTTCATCGCTGGCCTGCCCGCGCTGTTCGCGAGCCGCAAGAAAGCCACCGATACCGTCCTGTGGGTGGGCGGCGCTCTCGTCCTGCTTGCCACCATCGTCTACTTCCTCAACCGCGGCGAGACGAACATGATGTTCTTCGATCCCGCCAACAACGTCTTCGGCGACCAACCCATCGCGTTGACCGCGGGCATCGCCCTGCTGGTTGGCTTCGTGCTGGTGCTGGTCGTCCGCTTTGCGTTCGGGAAGAACGCTGCCGTCGGCGAGGCGGTCATCTGGGGCATGTTGGGCAACGTCCTCGGCATCGGTTTCGCGGCCATCTCCGACATCTGGATCAACGGATTCAGCGCCACGGCCGCCATCGTGGGCGAGTTCCTGCCCGCGGCGGGTCCGAACCTGATCTTCGCCGCCATCCTCGTCCCGCTGCTCGTCGCGGCCTACGCGGCAGTGCAGAGGCAGTCGGGTCGGTAATTCAGTAGGCAGAACGCAGAAGGCAGACTGATTTCTCGGCCTGCCTTCTGCTCTCCGCTTTCTGCTTTCAGGATACTATGTTAGTCGCCTGGCGTTATCGCTCCCGTCCCCGCTCGTTCATCCAGTCCTTCGACCCGCGCGCCTGGATGATGTTCTACGGCTGCTTCCTCTTTTCCACGCTCGCGTTCTGGGACGTGCGCTTTTTGCTGTTCTTCGCGGCCATCGCGCTCTTCGTCCTGCTCACCTCGGGCGTGACGTGGAACGAGATCCGCCGCGCGATCTTGTTCATCGTCGGTTTCGTGTCCATCTTCGCCTTTTTCACCTTCCTGACGGGCCGCGGCGGGGTGGAACTCTACGAGCAGGAGCATCTCATCCGACGGTTCGAAGCGTCCTTCTCCATCCTCGGCTGGACGCCCGCGCTGGACGTCACTGTCGAGCGCGCCTTCTTTGGGGTCAGCCAGTTCGTGCGCGTCTTCAGCATCGCCATTATGACGATCCTGATCCCCTACTCGCTCAACCCCGCGCTGTACGGGATCACCTTCCGCGGGCTGGGACTGCCCGACAAGATCGCCTACGCCATGGACCTGACCATGCGCTTCATCCCGACCTTCAGCCGCGATTTCCAACTGACGATGGACGCGCAGAAAGCGCGCGGCTTCGAGCTCGAGAAGATCGGCGGCGGACTCATCCAGCAGGTGCGGAAGATCGGCCCGCTGATGGTCCCCGTCACCATCCATGCCATCATCGGCAGCGAGGACATCATTGACGCCATGGACTTGCGCGCCTTCGGCATCGGCCCGCGCACCTGGCTGCAAAAACTGGATTACAAAATGAAAGACCGCATCCTGATCGGGGTCGGGCTCGCGATCCTGCTCTTCTCGATGGCGCTCAGTACCCTCGGCCAGGGACAGTTCTGGGTCCCGCCGGGACTGCTGGCGTTGGCGGGAGGGTGAGCATATTTCCATTCCAAAATTTGCTTGACTTTGCCTTGATTGGATGGTAAACTCTGCGGGCTTTAAAAACCGATGCGGGGTAGAGCAGTGGCAGCTCGTCGGGCTCATAACCCG
>DKTP01000077.1 GCA_002473085.1 Anaerolineales bacterium UBA7227 | reverse complement strand
GCTGGCGTTCTCGCTCGGGCTTGATCCCACGGCGGCGCTGATCCTGCTGACCAGCGTCTATTACGGCGCGATGTATGGCGGGCGGATCTCGTCGATCCTGCTGAACATTCCGGGCGACGAGCCCGCGCTGGCCGACCTGCCCTTTGGACGCGCGGGACTGGCGATCTGCTACGACCTGCGCTTCCCCGAGCTCTTCCGCGGTTATGCCCTGGCGGGCGCGGCGATGACGTTCCTCCCGTCCGAGTGGCCGAAGCCGCGCCTCGTCCACTGGCAGACGCTCGTCCGCGCGCGGGCCATCGAAAACCAGATGTTCGTCTTCGCCTGCAACCGCGTCGGGAGCGATCCGTCGAACGAGTATTTCGGCCATTCGATGGCGGTGGATCCGTGGGGCGAGATCCTGGCGGAAGGCGGCGAGGGGGAGGAGTTGATTACGTTGACGGCCGACCTGTCCAAGGTTCAGGAGACGAGGCGGAAGATCCCCATTTTGGAAGATCGAAGGGCGGAGAGTTACTGGTAGCGCGAATCCCAATCTGCGTCAAAAAATTCTCACCACGCGCAATCGGGACAGGAGTTGATCCCCGCGGACTTCCCCACGTGTTTGTACATCGTCACGGAGGTGAACGATTCGCCGAGAATCCCATCGTGGATGGCCCACGAGCGCAGGCGGATGCTGTTCGCCGCGGCGGGCTGGCGGAACGGGGTCGAGCCGTCCAACCGCGGGAGCAGGTCGCCGTCGGCGGCGAATCCCTTTTGGACGCGGTCCATGAGACGGCGTCCCGCCTGATACGCGAAGCCGTGCCGTTCGAAGATGACCGCGTTGTGATAGTAGAGCGGTTCGACGAAATAGATATCGTGTCCGAGAAATTTGACGAATTTTTCGAAGGTCTGGATGGCCTCGTCGAGCATGTTGAGGCCGCGGCGGACCTGTCCCGGCGCGAGGCCGTCTGCAAGCGCGGCCGCCTCGGCGTCGAGGTTGCGGCGGCGAGTCCCGAATTTTGTAGTCTGCCCGTCGGGCGTCGCATCCACATTGTAGCGCGGCGAGTCGGGGTTGTTCATGATGTAAAGCAGAATGTGGATCTGCCCGTTGAGCGTGTCGGTGAGATGACCGTAGAGGATCGGGTCGGGGAAACGCTCTTCGTGGAAGAGGGAGAATTCCACGTCGCTGGAGCCAGGCGCGAATTTGAATTTTGTGAAATTTCTGATGCGCTGGGAATCGGGCGCGGGGAGGTTGAAGCGCTCGAACAGGCCGCGCGGGATGACGCGCAAATAGATGGCGCGCTTTTCGTCCTCGGGCAGGTTGTTGATGCCGCCGATGGTGGATGGTTGCATGGTCGGTTCCGTGGATGTGGTTTCGCGGGGCGCGTTCGGCCGCGCGTTATCTGACTCTCGATTCCCTATCCGAATCTCTCTGCGCGTCGCGCTGGGCGATGACGGCGCGCTTGTCGTGCAGTTTTTTGCCGCGGGCGAGGGCGATCTCGATCTTGGCGCGTCCGTTCTTCAGGTAGACGCGCGTCGGGACGATGGTCATGCCTTTCTGGCGGACGGAGTTGAACAACTGGCGGATCTCGCGTTTGTTGAGGAGCAGACGGCGGGCGCGCACGGGATCGTGGTTGTTGCGGCTGGCCTGCTCGTAGGGCGCGATGTGCGCGCCGCGCAGCCAGGCCTGTCCCGACTCGATCTCGACGTAGGATTCGACCAGGCTCATCTGTCCCGCGCGGATGGATTTGATCTCCGAGCCTTGCAGGGACAGTCCCGCCTCGAACTTTTCCAGCAGGAAATACTCAAAACCAGCCTTGCGGTTGGTGGCGACGACTTTGATCTCTTCGGTCACAGGGCGATTGTAACATGAAGCCTTCTCGCTCCAACTTATGCTTTTTGTCACTTCATGGGCGGCCTGCCTGCGTGATATACTTTTGCCTGCATAGCGCGGAGGCTGGAGGTTGTCTGTGATATTCCCGTCCAATCCTGATTTCCAAGGTGAACCATGAAGGACTTTCTCGCTATTTCAGACTATTCCCCCTCCCAGATCCGGGACATCCTCGACCTGGCCATCGAACTGAAAAAGGAATATTTCAAGAAAGGCAATCGGAAGATCTTCAAAGGCAAGGTGTTGGGGATGATCTTCCAGAAGCCCAGCCTGCGGACGCGCGTTTCGTTCGATATGGCGATGCGTCACTGCGGCGGGGACGCGCTCTATCTCTCTCCCAACGAGATCGGACTCGGCAAGCGCGAATCCATCGCGGACGTGGCCCGCGTCCTTTCGGGATACGTCCAGGCGTTGATGGCGCGCGTCTTCGAGCACGAACACGTGCTGGAACTGGCAAAGTGGGCCGACGTGCCGGTCGTCAACGGGCTCAGCGATTACAACCATCCCTGCCAGGGCATGGGCGACGCGTTGACGATCATCGAGAAGTTCGGCAAACGCTCGAAGGGATTGAACGTGGTCTTCGTCGGCGACGGCAACAATGTGGCGGTCTCGCTGATGCACGTCAGCGCGCAGCTTGGCTGGAATTTCACTCTCGCCAGCCCCGAAGGATACGACCTGAATCCCAGGGCGGTCGAGGTCGCGGAGCAGATCGCGAAGAAGACGAAGAGCAGGCTGAACTTCATCCGCGACCCGCACGAGGCGGTGAGGGGCGCGCACGTCCTCTACACCGACACATGGACTTCGATGGGACAGGAAGCCGCCGCCGACACGCGCGAGCATATCTTCCCGCCGTATCAAGTCAACGCGAAACTCGTCGGCGAAGCGGACAAGGACGTGATCGTGATGCACTGCCTGCCCGCCCACCGCAACCACGAGTTGACCGACGAGGTGGCGGACGGTCCGCACTCGGTCATCTTCCCGCAGGCGCACAACCGTCTCCACGCGCAGAAGGCGATTTTGGCGAGGCTCTTCGGCGTGGCGTAAATTATCATGCGTTATGCAGCGCGTAACGCGAAAAAATTTGGAGGCTGCATGAATACCCAGGAATACATTGCTTTAGAAGAACAATACGGCGCGCGCAACTACCGTCCGCTGGACGTGGTGATCGAGCGCGGCGAAGGCGTGTGGGTTTACGACGTGGACGGTCGGAAGTATCTCGACTGCCTGAGCGCCTACTCCGCCGTCAACCAGGGACACGTCCACCCGAAGATCCTCGAAGCCATGCTCGAGCAGGCGAAGAAATTGACGCTCACCTCGCGCGCCTTCCGCAACGACCAACTGCCCCTGTTCTACAAGGAACTGGCCGAAATGACCGGCTACGAAATGTCCCTGCCGATGAACAGCGGCGCGGAAGCGGTGGAAACGGCCATCAAACTGGCGCGCAAGTGGGCCTATACCGTCAAAGGCGTGGCGCGTCACCAGGCCGAGATCATCGTCTGCGCGGGGAATTTCCACGGGCGGACGACCACCATCATCTCGTTCTCGACCGAACCGTCATACCGCGACAACTTCGGCCCGTTCACGCCGGGCTTTCTCGTCGCGCCCTACGGCGACGCGGAAGCCATCCGCCGCCTCATCACGTCCAACACGGCCGCGGTCATGCTCGAACCCATTCAGGGCGAGAACGGCGTTATCATCCCGCCGACCGGCTATCTCAAGCAGGTGGCGGACCTGTGCAAGGAGACCAACGTCCTGATGATCGCGGACGAGATCCAGACCGGCCTGGCGCGGACGGGGCGGATGTTTGCCTGCGACCACGAGGGCGTCCGCCCCGATATGACCATCGTCGGCAAGGCGCTTTCGGGCGGATTCTATCCCGTCAGCGCGGCGCTCGCGGACGCGTCCCTGATGGGACTCTTCCAGCCTGGCGAACACGGCTCGACCTTCGGCGGGAATCCGCTCGCGGCCGCGGTCGGACGCGCCGCCCTGCGCGTCATCCGCGACGAGAAGCTGGCGGATCGTTCCCGCGACCTGGGCGCGTACTTCGTCGAGCAGTTGTCCGAGATCCCCAGCCCGCACGTCAAGGAGGTGCGCGGACGCGGCCTCCTCATCGGCGTGGAATTGAAGCCCTCGGCGGGCGGCGCGCGGCGCTTCTGCGAGGCGCTGCAAGCGAAGGGCATCCTCGCCAAAGAGACGCACGACCACGTCATCCGTTTTGCCCCGCCGCTGGTGATCGACCAGGAAACGATTGACTGGGCGTTGCCGTCTATCCGCGAAACGCTGAATATGAAATGATTTCGCGAACCCCGTTTTCTCCGCGAAAACGGGTCTCGTCTCAGGATTTGAAGGAGCCGCCATGAACATTGGCATACCAAAAGAGCGCCGCCCGTTCGAATACCGCGTCGGACTGTCGCCCGCCGGCGTGGAGATGCTCTCCCAAATGGGACACCGCATCTTCGTCGAGCATGACGCGGGCGTGGGCGCGGGTTTCGGCGACCTGGAATACGAAAAGGCCGGGGCGCAGATCGTCTACTCTGGCGAGGAGACGTACGGCCGCGCGGACCTGCTGCTCAAGGTGGCGCGTCCGCTCCGCGAGGAACTGGAGTGGATGCCGCCGGGCAGTGCGCTGATGGGCGCGCTTCACCTGGCGTCGGCGCGGCAGGATAAACTGGACATCCTGCTCGAAAAGAAGATTACGGCCATCGCCTACGAGCAGATCCGCCTGCCAGACGGCTCGCGCCCGGTCCTGCGCCCGTTCAGCCAGATGTGCGGCGCGATGGCGGCTTCGATCGCGGCGCGCTGCCTGCAAAACGACTTCGGCGGCAAGGGGATTTTGCTGGGCGGCATGCCTGGCGTGCCGCCGGCGGAGGTGGCGATTTTGGGCGGCGGCATGGTCGGCACGTACGCGGCGCAGTCCCTGCTCGGGCTGGGCGCGCACGTCATCGTGCTGGACCGCGACCTGTTCGCCCTGCAGCGCATTTCCGACCGCTTCCCGGCCGTCTCGACGATGGTTTCCACGCCGCGGAACATCGAACGCGTGGCGCAGTTCGCGGACGTTTTGATCGGCGCGACGCTGGCGCCCGGGGCGCGCACGCCCCTGCTCGTCTCGCGCGAGGTCGTCCGCTCGATGAAGCCGCGCTCGGTTATCATTGACATTGACATTGACGAAGGCGGCAGCATCGAAACCGCCCGCCCGACCACGCACGACCGGCCAACGTATGTGGAGGAGGGCGTCATCCATTTTTGTGTGCCGAACATCACCAGCGTGGTCGCCCGCACCTGCGTCCATTCCTACGTCAACGCCGCCATGCCCTTTATCGCGGAATTGGCTGAAAAGGGCGTGGAAAAAGCCATTGACGAAAACCCCGCCATCCTGGCCGCCGTCGGCACGCGCGGCGGGACGCTTTTGCACGCGGGACGTTTTGCCGCCAACAAGGAAGCAGCCAATGGACTGGACTAGCCTTTATCGCTCGCGTGTGACGACCCCGCAGGAGGCGGTTCGCGCCATTCAGTCTGGCAACCGCGTCTTCCTGACGGGGAACGTATCGGTGCCGCGGGTGATTCTCGCGGCCCTGGTGGAGCAGGCCCCCAACCTGACCGACGTGGAGATCGTCCAGCTATTGACGATTGGCGACGCGAATTATGTCCAGCCGTCGATGGAAGGCCATCTGCGCGTCAACGCGATGTTCATCAGCCCCAACACCCGCAAAGCCGTGCAGGAGGGACGCGCCGACTTTACGCCCGTCCTGCTCTCGGAATTTCCCCTGCTGTTCAAGCGCGGCACGCTGTCTCTCGATGTGGCCCTCATCCAGGTCTCCCCGCCGGACGAACACGGCTTTTGCAGCCTCGGCGTGGAAGTCGGCCCCACCAAGACGCCCGCGGAAACAGCCCGGATCATCATCGCCGAAGTCAACGAGCAAATGCCGCGCACGCTGGGCGATTCGTTCATCCACGTCAGCCGCCTGCACCACATCATCCCGGTCAACTACGCGATCTCCGAACTGGTTATGGCCGAGGACGGCGACGCCGCCATCGTGGAAAAGATCGCCGGCCACATCGCCGGCCTGATCCCCGACGGAGCCACCATGCAATTGGGCATCGGCGCCATCCCCGACGCGGTGTTAAGATACCTCTACGACAAAAAAGACCTGGGCATTCACACCGAGTTATTCTCGGACGGCGTGATAGACCTGGTCAACGCGGGGGTGTTGACGAACGCCCGCAAAACTCTCCATCCCGGCAAGATCGTGGCGGGCTTTTTGATGGGCAGCAGGCGACTCTACGATTGGGTGGACGATAACCCGATGATCGAACTGCACCGCACGGAATACGTCAACGACCCGTTTATCATCGCCCAGAACGAACGCATGGTGGCGATCAACTCCGCCATCGAAGTGGACCTGACCGGCCAGGTCTGCGCCGACAGCATCGGCCCGAAATTCTACAGCGGCGTCGGCGGCCAGCTGGACTTCGTCTACGGGGCCTCGCGCTCTAAAGACGGCGTGCCGATCATCGCCCTGCCCAGCTCGGTCACGTTGAAAGATGGGACCGTGATAAGCAAGATCTCGCACATGCTCAAACAGGGCGCGGGCGTGGTCACCACCCGCAACCACGTGCGCTTCATCGTCACCGAATTCGGCGTGGCCGAACTCTATGGCAAGACCATTCGCCAGCGCGCCCAGGCGCTCATCAACGTGGCTCATCCCGACTTCCGCGCCGAACTGAAAAAACAGGCCGCGGAACTGCACTATTTGTAATCGCGGCTTCCGGGCATCACGGATTCGTGATCTGAAGAAAGCCCCCAACTTCATGGCGCCCGCGCATCCTTCCAGGGTGCGCGGGTGTTATGTGCATGAGGCATTTTATCCATGAAAAACCACCGGAAGACAAAAATCGTCGCCACCATCGGGCCGGCCAGCCAGGACGAGGAAACGCTGCGCGGCCTCATCTCCGCGGGGCTGAACGTGGCGCGCCTGAACTTCTCCCACGGCACGCATGAAGGGCACGCGGCCCACATCGCGGCCATCCGTAAGGTCGCCGCGGAACTCGACGTCTCCGTCGCCATCTTGCAGGACTTGCAAGGCCCCAAAGTGCGCGTCGGCGAGCTGCCCCATCCCCTCGACCTGACGCCGGGTGAGCAAGTCTGCCTGTATGCGGAGGACGACGCTCCGCCCGATTTTTCTGGACAGAAAATCCCCGTGGCCTTCGAGGAACTCTTCGCCTCCGTCCAGACGGGCGACCGGCTCCTGCTCGACGACGGCCGTCTGCGCCTGACGGTCCAGACTGCCGAGGCGCGGCGTCTGACCGCGCATGTGGACGTGGGCGGACCGCTCACCTCGTATAAGGGCGTCAACCTGCCCGGCGTGCGCATGCACATCGCGGGCTTCACCGAAAAGGACGAAGCCGACCTGAAATTCGGCCTCGCCCACGGCGTGGACGCGGTGGCGATCTCCTTTGTCCGCTCGGCGGATGACGTGCTAAAAGTGCGGACGGCGATGAAGAAATTCGGCTATAACGGCGGCGGACGGCGCGCGCCGCTGGTGATCGCCAAACTGGAAAAACCCGAAGTCTTCGACGATCTCGACCGCCTCCTCGACGTGGCCGACGGCGTGATGGTGGCGCGCGGCGACCTGGGCGTGGAAATGCCGCCCGAAAAAGTGCCCGTCCTGCAAAAGAAGATCATCCAGACCGCCAACGCGCGCGCCAAACTCGTGATCACCGCGACGCAGATGCTGGAATCGATGATCTCCAACCCGCTCCCGACGCGCGCCGAAGCCTCGGATGTCGCCAACGCCGTCTTCGACGGCACCGACGCGGTGATGCTCTCGGCCGAATCCGCCTCGGGGAAATATCCCATAGAAGCGGTGACGATGATGTCGCGTATCGTGACGGAAGCCGAGTCTCATTTCCTGGACTGGGGACAGGTCTCCTCGCTGGATTCGCTTGGGGAGAGCGACGCGGCTTCGATGGCGCGCGCCGCCTACGAGGTCGCGTTCGACCGGGACGTGGCCGCCATCGCCGTCTTCACCATGCAGGGACGCACCGCGCAGTTGATCTCCAAAGCGCATCCCAACGTCCCCATCCTCGCTTTCACCCCCGAAGCGGAAACCTGCCGCCGGCTGTCGTTCATGTGGGGAGTCCTGCCGCGTCTCGTCCCGTTCGCGGACACGGTGGAAGATATGCTCCGCTACGTGGACGCGGCCTTGCGGCAAAGCAATATGGTCAAGACCGGGCAGCAGGTGGCGCTGGTGTGCGGATTCCCCGTCGGCGCGCTGCGGACGCCCAACATGCTTTTGTTGCACACGGTCGGGTCGTCGTAAACGGGATTTATTCCCGACTGGCAACGACCAGCCCAATCCCGATCAATATCCCGCCGACGATGAAGAGCGGCGTGACGGCTTCGCGCAGGAACAGCGCCCCGAGGATCGTCCCGACGACGGGCTGCGCGAAGAACGTCAGCGAGGCGACCGCGGCGGGTAATTCCGCGAAGGCGTAATTCCACAGGAACATGGCGATGGCGGTGGAGATGATGCCGAGGAAAAGTATCCCGCCGACTACGCCGGGGGTGATCTCGCCGATCCCCTGCGATTGGATTTCGAAATAACCGAACAGCGCGCTGGACGGAATTCCGCCCGCCAGCATGATGGCGCTGGCCGTCAGCAGGTCGCCTGCCCGGGAGATTTTCCGCACGAGGACGGAGTACAGCGCCCACGTCAACGCGGCGGCGAGCAGGGACAGGTTGCCCCAGAAGAGGGAGGGTGAGAGTTCGGCGTTGCGCGGGTCAATGACGGCGATCACGCCGAGCGTCGAGATGACCAGCGCCGCGATCCGCCGCGCCGTCGTCCGCTCGCCGAGCAGGAGCGGCGCGAAAAGCAGGACGAAGGCGGGCGTGGCCGAGGTCACGAGCGAACCGTTGGAGGCGGTGGAGAGTTTTGTCCCGACGAATTGGAATCCGAGCGAGACGCCGTATCCCACGAATCCCACCGCGAAGATTTGCCAGAACTGGCGCGCCGTCAGGGACGCGCGCGGACGGAAGGCGATTGCCGCGCCGAGGGCGAAAATCCCCAACACGAGGCGCGTCGTGAGCAGCGCGAAAGGAGGGATGACTTCCAGGACCACTTTGCTGACCACGTACATCCCGCCCCAAATGGACGCGGCTGCGAGGCCGGCGAAAAGACCAGCGAGAGGGTGTTTGCGCATGGGCGGGGATTATAACCCGGCGGCTGTTTTTGTTTGGGGGTTCACGCTTGACTTTTGCAAAAAACATTGTACAGTATAGATGTGAGTTCGCCGCCAGGAGGCCGCATGACTACTGACCAGTATCCCATCCGCCTGCGTTTTGACGGGGCTCAATTCAAGACGCGCGGCGTTCCAATCCAGGACCTGGGGGAATCTCTGGTTTTGATCCAGCGTATGGTTTACAAGGCGTATTTTATCCGGGAGAAACAAAGTTTCAAGAAAGCCGTCCCTTCCACTGCGGAGCGGAAACTCCTGGCGATGGAGATTGCGGGAAGAGAGCGCGGTTCCGATGTGTACCAACTGGCCTGGCTGGCCCGTGACGTTGCCGACAATGTAGCGGCCGGCGCTTTACAAGGGATATCGGGGGAAATCGCCTCTGCCCTGATGGTCTTAACCGCGAATCAGATATGGGATTTGATCCAGAAACGCAAACGCCGGCCTGTAGATCTGCTCGCCATTTCCATCTTCAATGATCTTGAGGAACTGACCAATCGTATTGGCAAGGCGGGCGATATCCGTCGAATCGAGATTCACTTTGCGGGAAAGCGCGGTCCGGTGGTGATAGACGCGAAAACGCGGGACGCGGTCAAAAACGCGAGGAAGTTGTTGAAAAAGGGAAAATCCCAGTCGCTGGAGGGCGACGTGATTGCGCCGCATACGATCGGGCAGGACTACGCCTTCGTCCGCGTGGGAACCGACCGCGTCAAAGTCTACATGAAGAGGAAGGTATTTCGGGAAATGATGGCGGTCCTTGGCGAGGAACCGATTGCTCGTCTTCGGTTTTCGGGCCGCCCGCGGCTGATGATTGACTTTGACCCGGGCCGTTTCGTCGAATATTACGCCGATTCCGTTCAACGCGCGTAAGCGGACGCGTTTCCGGTTTGGCCGGGTTCACGCTTCCCTTTATTAAATGACGTGGGTTGGCGCGCCAAGATTCGCGCCAACCCGCGCGTCGTAACGCTATTTATTGTTGTAGAGCAGGCCTCCAATGATCGAGAATCCCAGGACGGCCAAGCTTACCAGTTGCTGCTCCGGGGCCCACCCGAAAAGATTGCCGCCCAGCGCCAACGCCCAGATCGGAAACGCTATTGCGGCGAGGATGATGTTTTGTACTTTTCCCTGCCCGTCTGTGGCGAACCATCGAAGCGCTATTGAACCGATCCAGCAGAACAATGTCCAGTAGGTCGCGTATGCGGGCGCGGTTGTCAGGCCGACCACGTACACCCCCACAACTTCCGCTGGAACATGGGCCGCTACATTTCCCAGAAACTCTTTGACGTTATCCGAAACGGCGCGGACGCCCGCTCGGGCTGGGACGCCGCCGATATGACCGTATAGAGTAGCCATTTTTTCTCCTTTGGGTTGGAAGACACAGATTAGACCTTGCCAAAAGACGAGGGGCGCCTCCTTCCAGCGGATGATTTATGCAGCGGATGATTTATGCGGCCGATAATTTAAAGTCCAGCCGACGATCGGCGAAAATCAGTAGATCGCGAAAGCGCCGGATTTGCGCTAGAGAGCGCAAGTCACACGCGGTTTTCGTAACCTGCCGGAAATTACTTTTAAATTATAAGGATTTTGATTTGAAATACAAGCGGCAATTTTCTGGCTGGGCGCGCGGTTCATGCCGGTCTATGACCAGTCGTTTCCCTGCCTGCTTCGTTTGATTTCCGCGCGTTTTCGCTTTCCCTCGAGCCGCCGTTCTTTTGACGCGCGCGTGGGACTCGTCGGCTTGCGCGTCCTGGGCCTCTGGCTGGCTTTTTTGAGCAACCCGTAAAACCGCTCCAGCGCGTCGAAGCGATTCTGCTCCTGCGCGCGATACCGCTTGGCCTCGATGACCAGAATCCCATCCGCGCTGACGCGTTTTCCCGCGAGTTTCACCAGCCGCGCTTTGACCTCCTCGCTCAGGGAGGGGGAGCGCGTCACGTCGAACCGCAGTTGCACCGCCGTCGCCACTTTGTTGACGTTTTGTCCGCCCGGCCCCGACGAGCGGACATACTCGAACGAGAGTTCCCTTTCGATTGAATTCATGGCGCGATTATACAGGATTCATCGTCTGCGCGTAGCCAGAATACCGTCAGCCGGGCCGCCAATCCGACCTGCGCCAACTGGAAGTTAAAGCCCGTCGATTTCTCGACGGGCGGACTGACAGACTACCCAACTATTCGGCTAACAGACCATCCGACTATCTGACTAACCGACTAATTAGAACATCATCGCGTTGATGGTTTTGATCGTCTCGGGGAGCGGGCGGAGGTCGGCCTCAGCGAGGCGATTGAGAGGCGTATCCACGAGTCCGTAAGTCTCGGTGAAGCCGGGCTTTTGAGCGTCCACGTAGATCAGGCCGGTTACCAGTTGATTCTCGCGCTGGGCCTCTTCGAGCATTCTCAAGGCTTCCATGCGGTTGGTGGGATCGTAATCCTCGCCCAATTTTTTCAGCCGAATGGCCGAGCCGTCGTGCAGTTCCACCTCGCGCACGGTGCCCGGCTCAAAGTCTTCGACGGTGATCTCGTCGCGCGCCGGGATGAACGCGACCTCGTGCAGGGGCGATTCGTGGTCCTTGCCCCAGGCGTAAGAGTGATAAGAACTGTCCTCGTTGTTGAACGTGACGCATGGGCTGATGATGTCGAGCATGGCGATGCCCTTGTGCGCCAGCGCGGCCTTGATGAGCTCCTTCACCTGCTTCGGGTCGCCCGCGAAGGAACGCGCCACAAAGGTCGCGTTCGAGGCCATGGCCTCCATGCAGATGTCAATGGGCATGTACAGATTCACGCCCTGCTTCTTAAGCTCGAGACCCACCTCGGCGGTGGCGGAAAACTGTCCCTTGGTGAGGCCGTACACGCCGTTGTTCTCGACGATGTAGACCATTTCCATGTTGCGGCGCATGATGTGTTTGAACTGTCCCATGCCGATGCTGGCCGAGTCGCCGTCGCCCGAAACGCCGATGCCGCGCAGCGACCGATCGGCAAACAGCGCGCCCGTGGCAAGAGAGGGCATGCGTCCGTGCAGGCCGTTGAACCCAAAGGACCGGTTCAGGAAGTAGGTGGGCGATTTACTCGAACAGCCGATGCCGCTGAACTTGACGATCTTCTCCGGCGTCAAGTTCATCTCGTAACACGCGGCGATGATCTGGCTGGAGATCGAGTTGTGTCCGCAGCCCTGGCACAGGGTGGTGGGGTTTCCGATATAATCCTTTCGGCTCAGCCCGATGGCATTCACGTTTGCGGGGGCCGCGCCGACCATGGGTAGCGTTTCGGTCATTTCCTGGCTCCTTTCCTGGCGACATTCTTTTTAACGACAGCCTTCTTGCTGGACGCTTTATTCCGGGCCGGCGATCCCTTTGCCGGTTTCTTCGGGGCGGGTTTGACGAATTTCAAAATGCCCTCGCGGATCCATTTGGCCGAAGCGGGCAGCCCGTCCTGGAAGGCGACCGAGTGGAGTTTGGGCGCCAGCTCGGGAAACTCCATACAGAACAGTTGATACATCTGCCCGTCGCGGTTCATCTCGACCACGATGATCTGGTCGTATTTTCGGATGAACTTTTCGACAGACGCGGGGAAGGGCAGCGCCCGAACCCGCATCATGCTCGACTTGAGGCCGGACGCGGCCAATTGGGCGCGCGCCTCCTCGACGGCCGATTCGGTCGAACCGTAGGCGATGATGCCCACTTTAGCGCCGCGCGTCTCGTGGGTGATCGGCTCCGGGACGTAGGCCCTCGCAGTCTCGAATTTTTTCTTCAGGCGTTCCATCCCGCGATAAAAGGTGGACGGGTCCTCGGAGTAGCGGGCGTATTCGTCGTGTCCTGTGCCGCGCGTAAAGTACGACGATAGCGGGTGCATGTTGCCGGGCAGGGTGCGATAGGGAATGCCGTCCCCGTCCTTGTCGAGATAGCGCCCCCAGTTGCCCTTCAATTCTTCCAGATCCTTTTCGGTGAGGACTTTCCCGCGGTCCATCTTTGTGGGAGGGTATTCGAAGGGCTTGCTCATCCACTGGTTCATGCCGATATCGAGGTCGGCCAGCACGAAGACGGGCGTCTGCAGGCGCTCGGCCAGGTCGAAAGCCTTCCAGCCGAATTCGAAGCACTCGAACACGTTGCCCGGCAGCAGGATGACGGATTGCGAGCCGCCGTGACCGATGAACGCCGCGAAGGTCAGGTCGCCTTGCGAAGTTCGGGTGGGCAGGCCGGTGGAGGGGCCGATGCGCTGCACGTCCCAGATGACGACGGGTATTTCGGCGTAATACGCCAGGCCCGCGAACTCGGTCATCAGGGAAAGTCCCGGGCCGGAGGTGGAGGTCATCGAGCGCAGGCCGGCCCAGCCCGCTCCCACCGCCATGCCCAGCGCGGCAAGTTCGTCTTCCGCCTGGACGACCGCGTAGGTATGCTTGCCGTCTTCGCGTTTGCGGAGCAGGGGCAGGTATTCGTTGAGGGATTCGGCCAGGCTGGTGGCGGGCGTGATCGGATACCAGCCCGCGAATTGAACGCCGCCGTAGATGGAGCCGAGCGCCCCGGCCGTGTTGCCGTCGGCCATGATCAGGCCTTCGGTCTTGTTCATCGGCTCGAGCCAGAACGGATCGGTCTTGACGAGGTTCGCCTTCGCCCAGTCCGCGCCGGCCTGGACGGCGCTCATGTTCATCAGGGTGGGTTTTTCGCGGTGTTTGAAGTGGAAGTCCAGCGCGGCGCGGACCGCTTCCATGTCAATGCCGATCATCTGGGCGATGATGCCCACGTAGATCATGTTGCCGACGAGTCCGCGCAGGCTGTTCGGCACGTCGGTCAGCTCGCGGACGAGATGTTTGACCGGCATGGGATAGACGGAGATGTCGCTGCGGGTGATGGCCTGCTGGATGTCGTCGGCGTAGAAAAAAGCCCCGCCCGGCGCGACCGATTCGAGGTCACGCGTGAACGAGGCCGGGTTGATGGTCGCCACGATGTGGTTTTTTTCGTCGCGTCCAATGTAGCCATCTTTGCTGACGCGGATGGTGTACCAGGTCGGCAATCCCTGAATGTTGGAGGGGAAGAGGTTCTTGCCGCTGACCGGGATGCCCATTTTGAAAATGGCGCGCAGGATGGTGGTGTTGGCCGTGGACGAACCAGAACCGTTCACGGTGCCGACGGTGATGGAAAAGTCGTTCACGATTTTTTGGTTCATAAAACTCCTCGATGAGGTTTGATTTTTGCCGCGGATGGAAGGGTTAGTGCGCGTGTAATTTCGTCCACGGTTTATTTTGACGATGAGATCAACTGATGGATCAGGTCGGTGTGTTCGATAAGAGCTTTGTAGCCTTCGTCGAATTCTCCTTCGCAGATGGCGTCCACCATTTTTTGATGGTAGGTCCAGACTTCGGTGAGGTAGTCGTAGTCGGTAAAGACGTTGAGGCCGACGGCTTCGTAGGCGTCCCAGTAGGCTTGCAGGAGGCCGGTGACGAAGGGATTGTTGAGGCGGCAGTAGATGACGGTATGCAGTTCGCGGTGTTCGGGGTGGGGGATTTCGATGGGGTTGCCGCGCAGTTTTTCCCAGGCGCGCGCCAAAAGAGATTGGAGCGCGGCGTGGTCTTCGGGAGTGAGAAGCGCGACGGCCTCCTGCCAGTAGGCGGTTTCGATGTGACGCCGCAGGTCGGCGAAGGTGAAGAAACTGGATTTGTCGAGGGCGAGGGCGTATTGGAGACTTTGCCGGACGGCGGGATGGAAACTATACGGCTGGCGGCGGATGCCGGTGCGCGGCTTGACTTCGACCAGGCCGAGGGCGCGCGCCACCTCCAGTTGTTCGCGCAGGGACGCGACCGAGACTCCCAGCTCGGCGCTTAACGCGGTGAGCGCGGGCAGGCTTTGCTCGGTCTGTTCGTGTGAGGCGAGGTATTGGAGGAACTCGGAAAGAGGCCGGTCGCGGAACATCAGATGATTAGTATTAATCGGATGAATAGGATGATTGGAGTATATTACGGCTGCGATAGGATGTCAAGAGAACGCGGCGGCTCTCACGCGGCCCTCTCAAAATTGGAAGGTTTTCGCGTTGCCGTCAAAATTCATCGCGAAGAACGCCAGGTTTAAGTAGGCTTCTTCGCGATCTTTGCGGGCTTCGCGGTTCAATGGGTTGGCGGCGAACAATGACTTTGCCAATATGACGCGCTATCCGCCCGGCCCCGTCAACTTCCTCAAGTCCTTCAACACCGCTTCCACTTCCTCCGCCGAGACGGCGCGCGCCTCGTCGCGGTGTTTCAGCGCGCCCGCCTTCGCCCGCTCGACCGCGACCTCGCGGACGGTCGCGTTGCGCTTCAAGGCTTCCTTCACCAGCGCCGCGCCCTGGGCGTAACCGATCAGCGGATTCAGCGCCGTGACGATGATGGCGTTCTTCTCCAGCCAGCCCTCGGCCTTTTCGCGGTTGGCTTTCACGCCGCGCACGGCCTTTTCGGTGAAGGCGCGCGTCGCCCCGATTGTGATCTGCATCTGCTCGAACAGTTCGTACGCGATCACCGGCATCATCACGTTCAATTCCAACTGCCCGGCCTGGGCCGCCAGCGCCACCGTCGTCTCGCACCCGGCCACGTGGAACATCGCCATGTCCAGCATCTCGGCCATCACCGGGTTGACTTTGCCCGGCATGATGCTCGAACCGGGCTGTACCGCCGGGAGTTGGATCTCGTCCAGCCCGGTGGCGGGACCCGAGGCCAGCAGGCGGAAATCGTTGGCGATGCGGATCAACGTCAGCGCCAGGGTTTTGATGGCGGACGAGAACGCCGCCGCGTCGGACATGGACTGCATCGACTCGAACAGGTTGTCGGACGTGTACAGCCTCAGCCCCGTCAATTCGGATAATTTCTTCGTCATGCGGACGTGATATTCGGGATGGGCGTTCAACCCGGACCCGGTAGCGGTCCCGCCGATTCCGAGCCGTCTCAGCCCCTCGGCCGCGGACTCGATCCGCGCCGCGTCGCGCTCCACCGCTTTGGCGTACGCGCCGAATTCCTGCCCCAGGCGGACGGGGACGGCGTCCTGCAAATGCGTCCGTCCCGATTTAACGATGTCGTCGAACTCGACGGCTTTTTCGTTCAACGCCTCGGCCAGGTCTTTCAGGACGCCCAGCAATTCATCCAGCCGCCACAGGCATCCGAGACGGATGGCGGTCGGGATGGTGTCGTTCGTGGACTGCGACATGTTGACGTGGTCGTTCGGGTGGACGCGGTACTCCCCGAGTTGTCCGCCCATGATCTGCGTGGCGCGGTTGGCGACGACTTCGTTGACGTTCATGTTGTGGCTGGTCCCCGCGCCCGCCTGGAAGGGGTCCACGACGAATTGATCGTCCCACCGCCCGGCGATGACTTCGTCCGCGGCCTGGATGATGGACGCGGCCCGCTGGTCGTCGAGCAGGCCGAGGTCGCGGTTGACTTCGGCGGCCGCCCGTTTGATCGTCGCCATGGACCAGACGAAGGCGCGGCGCGGCCTGAGTCCGCTGATCGGGAAGTTGTCCACCGCGCGCTGGGTCTGCGCGCCGTATAGCGCCTCGGCGGGGACCTGTACTTCGCCGAGCGAATCGCGTTCGATGCGAGTGTTTTTCATGGGGGCGAGTCTATCACAAGTAAGAGACGTCTCAGCGTTTTCCCGCAACCAGCACGCTCAGGAACACCAACCCGATGGCGAGTCCCTCGCGCAGGGAGGGGATTTGCTTCGAGCCGAGGTAACTCGCCAGCACGTAAGTGAACTGCACGATGAATCCCTGAAGCATGGCCGCGGCCCAGAAGCGTTGGTTGTAGAACGCGTACATGGCGCGGTAACTCCACCAGACCGGGAAGACGGAAAACGCGAAGTAAAGCAGCGTCAACGGGTTGAGTCCGAACTTGACCACGCTGGCCCAGTTGGGCGCGGTGGTCTGGCGGGCGTCAATATAGAAGTAAATGCCGAAGAAGACGATCTGGGCGCCGATGGCGGCGATAAGATTGAGCGAAGGAGTCATAGATAGTTTTCCTGAAAGCAAATTTCCGCGCGAACCCGAAAAATCCGCGTCCCGCTGGCTTCGGGAAGGCTGTTTGCTGGACATTATCGGAAATAATGTCGGCGTCTCTCTTTCTGCCGCGAATGACGCGAATTTCGCGAAAAATCGTGGAAAATTCGCGCGCATTCGTGAAATTCGCGGCCAGGATTTTCATTTTTGAAGGAGTCTGTTGTAAAATATGGACATCACCGAAAGGAGTCAGCCATGGCCGACAAAGACCTGCGTACGTTACTCGAAGATTTGCGAGGCGAACTCCACAAGGCCGAAAGCCTGGACGACAAGGGCCGCGCGCTCCTGCACGAACTGGACGCCGATATCCGCGATCTGCTTCAACGCTCGGGCGAGGCGCCCGCGCCCTCCGGCGACGCGCTCCGCGCCGCCCTGCAATCCGCCATTGACCATTTCCAGATCACGCACCCGCAATTGACCATCCTCCTCTCCGAGCTGACGACCTCCCTCAGCAACGCGGGCATTTGATCAGACCTTCTCGAAAATAATGTCGGCGTCTCTTCCTGCCGCGAACGACGCGGATTTCGCGAAAAATCATGGAGAATTCGCGAGTATCCGTGAAGGTAGGACTACAGTAGACCGTGGAGTCTTCCGTTTTGCCTAAAATCAGCCACAGATTTACCCTTCGGGTACGATGTCACAGATTTCCACAGATTTTCAAAAGCAATCTGTGATAATCCGTGCTAATCTGTGGCAAAGAATCGCTCCACACTTAAGTGCAGTCCTACCTCCGTGAAATTCGCGGCCAGGAATTTTGTTTCTGAAAGAGTTTATCGTTTCCGCCGCGCGGGCTTCTTTGGTTTACTTTTCGGCTTGACGGGCTTCTTCGCGGGCGGCTTGGGCATAACCGCCCTGGCCTGCGCGATGACGTTTTCGACCGTCAGGCCGAATTTTTCGTAGATGACCTTGTACGGGGCCGACGCGCCGAACCGCTCGATGGAGACGACCCTGCCTCCCGCGCCGACGTATCGCTCCCAGCCCATGCCGACTCCCGCTTCGATGGCGACTCTCGCCGCGACCTTCTTCGGCAACACCGACTCCCGATAAGCCTCATCCTGTTTCTCGAACAATTCCCAGCAGGGGAACGACACCACGCGGACGCTGTGTCCTTTTTCGTGGAGGGCTTTCGCCGCGTCCATCACGAGGCTGACCTCCGACCCCGAAGCCATCAGGATCACGTCGGGGATCTTCCTGCCGAGGTGCGCCAGCACGTACGCGCCCTTTTCGACCGTCGGCTGGCTGGAGGGCGGGAAGGTGGGGACGGATTGACGCGTCAACGCCAGGACTGTGGGGCCGCGTCGGTTTTCGAGCGCGACCTTCCACGCCTGCGCGGTCTCGTTCGCGTCCGCGGGGCGGATGACGGTCAGGTTGGGCATCGCCCGCAGCGCGGCAAGCTGCTCCACGGGCTGGTGAGTCGGGCCGTCCTCGCCCAGGCCGATGGAGTCGTGCGTGAAGACGAAGATCGAGGGAGTGTGTGAAAGCGCGGCGATGCGGATGGCGGGACGGTTGTAATCCGAGAAGACGAGGAAGGTGCCGCCGTAGGGGATGAGTCCGCCGAAGAGCGCCATGCCGTTCAGCGCCGCGGCCATGGCGTGTTCGCGCACGCCGAAGTGGAAGTTGCGTCCCTGCGGGGTCTCTTTTTGGAAGTCGGGCAGGCCGTCAATGCGGGTGTTGTTCGAGGGGGCCAGGTCGGCGGAGCCGCCCAACAGTTCAGGGATGATCGGCGCCAGCGCGTTGATGACCTTGCCCGAGGCGGCGCGCGTCGCCATGCCTTTCGCGTCCGCGGGGAAGATGGGCAGGAGTTTCGTCCAGCCTTTCGGCAGGACGCCCGCCAACCTGCGTTCCAGTTCCACGCCTTTGTCGGGATTGGCCTTTTTGTACGCGCTGAATTTTTTGTTCCATTCCGCTTCCAGTTCGTGTCCGCGCTCGACTGCCTCGCGGTAGAGGTCCAGCACGTCGTCGGGGATGTAGAAGCGCGGCTCCTTGGGCCAGTTGAGATTCTCTTTGGCGGCGTTCAGTTCCTCGTCGCCCAGCGGCTCGCCGTGAGCCTTGGACGTCCCCTGTTTCTTCGGCGCGCCGAAACCGATGATGGTGCGGCACATAATGATGGACGGACGCGGGTCGGCTTTGGCGGCGCGGATGGCGGCGTCTATCGCCTCCACGTCGTTTCCGTCCGCCACGTGCTGGACGTGCCAGCCGTAGGCTTCGAAGCGTTTGCCGCGGTCTTCGGTGAAGGCCAAATTGGTGGAGCCGTCAATCGAGATGTGGTTGTCGTCGTAAAGATAGATGAGTTTGCCGAGTTGGAGATGTCCCGCCAGCGATGCGGCTTCGGAGGCGACGCCCTCCATCAAATCGCCGTCGGTGACGATGGCGTAGATGAAGTTGTCGAACAGTTCGGGGGAGTAGACCGCCGCGAGGTGCGTGGAGGCGATGGCCATGCCCACGCCGGTGGCGAATCCCTGCCCGAGCGGACCGGTGGTCATTTCCACGCCGGGAGTCAGTCCGTATTCGGGATGGCCGGGCGTGCGGCTGCCCCACTGACGGAAGTTCTTCAACTCGTCGAGCGGGAGGCTGTAGCCGGTGAGATGCAGGAGCGAGTAGAGCAGCATCGAACCGTGTCCGCCCGAAAGGAGGAAGCGGTCGCGTCCCGCCCATTTGGGGTTGTGCGGGTTGTGGCGCAGGTGACGCGTCCAGACGACGAAGGCCATGGCGGCCGCGCCCATCGGCAGTCCGGGATGTCCCGAATTGGCCTGTTGGACCGCGTCGGCGGAGAGGAAACGGATGGTGTTGATGGCTCGGGTTTCGAGGTTGTCAGTGGTCATGGTCGCCTCTTTTTTTTTATCATTTTTATCGGTTCAAATAAATCAAGATTGGCTTTTTTGACGAAAAAAATTTAGTAAGGCATCGGCCGCGGGACAAAGTGAGCGCCTTTTGGCACACTTTGGCAAGAGACTTAATACTTCCCCTTCAACTCCCTTGTTGGCAGGGTTATGAACCCCTCCTCCTGCGCGCCGAGCCGCATGGTCTCGTCGGGACGTTTGGCGGCCATCCATGCGGTGTGGGCGGCGGCGAGCGCGTCGAGTTGGTCGGGAGGGTAGATCAGTTCCATCGGCATCATACCCAGGCGCAGGCGTCGGCGGGTGATCTCTTCGAAGAAGTCCATCGGGTCTTTGATGCGCAGGCCCGCGTCGTATAGAACGACCTGGCGTTGGAGGCGGCCTTCGAGCGTGGGCTTGGGAAGCGGGACCTGTCCGAGCAGGGCGCAGAAGCAGGCGTGGGGATGAGTCTCCAGCCAGACGCAGTTGGCCGCCTCGGTCGGATACGGCTTGAATCCCATCTTTTCGAGGCGTTTGTAGAGCGTGAATCCCATCTGGACCCAGCCCGCGCAGGCCTCGACGCGGGACGGCGTCGGCGAGACGGAGATGCCGCGCTCGCGCAGGTCGCGCTCCGCCAGCCGAAGGTCCGCGCCGCGAAGCGGATGGGCGGTCAGCGTCTCTTTCTCGAGGCGTTTCCGCTCCAGTCCCGCGTTGACGCGCGCGGGGGCGTTCACAGCAACCCAGGCCGAGGGAAAGTTGCCGATGAAGGTCAGCGCGTCCTCCAGTTCGCCCTCGGCGAGCGCGATCAGGTTGCGTTCGTCGTCCAGCGCGGCGAAGGTGAAGGGACTGCGTCCGGCGGTGGGGTCTATGCCGATGAAGGCGGCGGAGGAGAAGAGCATGGTAAGATGGAAAGAGACGAGGCGTTCTGGATGTATGCGGAGCCGATCCGACTTGCCTGCATGTGGAACGGATTCCGATAAAAGTGTAGCCCAAAAAGGATTTTTATGCAATTGAAACGAAGGGTTTGGTTCGCGGGAATTTTGGCTCTCGGCCTGGCTTGGATCTTCGTCGGCGCAGACCGAAGCGGGACTTCGACCAACGGGCAGATCCCCGCGCCGCAGGCGGGATTCCTGGCCCCCGACTTCACGCTCGAAACGCTGGACGGCGGGACAGTCACTTTGTCCGACCTGCGCGGGCAGGCGGTCATCGTCAACCTGTGGGCCTCGTGGTGCGGACCGTGCCGCCTGGAGATGCCCGCCTTCAAGAAGGTCTCGCAGGAATACGCGGGACGCGGCCTCGTCATTCTGGCCGTCAACTCGACTTCGCAGGATACGCGCGCCGCGGCCGCTTCGTTCGCGGACGAGTACCAGCTGCCCTTCACGATCGCGCTCGACCTCGACGGGCGCGTGGCGCGCCTCTACAGGATCAGCGCCCTCCCGACGACGTTCTTCGTCAACCGCAGCGGCGTGATCCGCAAGGTCGTCCTCGGCGGGCCGCTGGCGGAGACCACGCTTCGGGCGGAGATCGAATCCCTGCTGGCGGAGGCGACGCCCTGATGTTTCCCATCATTCAGCTTGGCCCGCTCGCAGTCCAGGCCGCGGGGCTGTTCGTCATCGCCTCGGTGTATCTCGGCATAGTATTGGCGGAGAAACGCGCCGCGAACTACGGCTTGAAACCCGAACTGCTCGACAATTTGCTCCTGCTTTCGCTCACGGCTTTCCTCACCGGCGGACGGATTTCCTTTCTGCTTCAACGCTGGGACAGTTTCCGCGCCTCTCCGCTCGACCTCTTCTCCCCGAATCCGTCTCTCTTCGACCTGACGGGCGGACTTGCGATCGGCCTCCTCGCCGCGCTGGTCTTTATCCGCCGCAAGGGACTCGCCTTCTGGTCCACGCTCGACGCGGCGACGCCGTTCTTCTCCGCCGTGATGGTCGGCCTCGCGGCCGCGCATCTCGCGGACGGTTCGGCCTTCGGCAAAGCGACCTCCCTGCCGTGGGGCATCGAACTGTACGGCGCGACGCGGCATCCCAGCCAAATCTACGAACTGATCGCCGCGCTGCTCATCCTCGGTTTGATCGGGCTGCGGAAGCCGTTCCCTGCGGCGGGCGTCCTGTTCCTGACCTTCGCGGCCGCCTCGGCGGGCGCGCGTCTCTTCCTCGAAGCCTTCCGCGGCGACAGCGTCCTCGTCTTCGGCGGCCTGCGGCTCGGACAGATCCTGGCATGGCTGGCGCTTTTCCTCGCGCTGGCGGGGATGGAAAAAATTCGGTCTCGGTACACGGATGACACGGATTTTGCGGATTCGCACGGAAAATTTTAAAAAATCCGTGAAATTCCGTCCTTTCCGTGAAATCCATGTACAAAAGGCAGAAATAACCGTTGGAAGTCGGCGGGAAGGGTTATACTTGTCGAACCAGAGGTGAAAACGCCATGACTTCCGTCGCTCTTGGATTGCTCTTTGTTCTCATTGGATTGCTTGCCATGCTCGGGTCCGTCTTGAACTGGAGGCTCGTTACACATTCGGGCAAATTGCTGAACATGCTCCTCGGCGACAGGATCGCGCGGGGAATTTACATCCTGCTCGGCCTGTTCCTCTTCGTGCTGGGAATGGGTCAACTCTTTGGGATGAATTGGATAGGAAATTAAAGCGTATGAAAATTGCCGTCGCTTGCGATCATGCTGGTTTTCCGTTGAAGGAGGCCGTCCTCGAATCCGTGCGCGCCGCGGGACACGAACCGATTGACCTGGGGACGAATAGTCCCGACCCTGTGGATTTCCCCGACGTTGCCGTAAAGCTTGGGCGCGCCGTCCAGTCGGGCGAGGCGGAGCGCGGGATTCTGCTGTGCGGCTCGGGCGTCGGCGCATGCATCGCCGCGAACAAGATGAAGGGCGTCTGGGCGGCGATCTGTCACGACGCTTACTCCGCCGCGCAGGGCGTCCAACACGACAACATGAACGTGCTGTGCCTCGGCGGACGAGTCATAGGAATCGAACTCGTGAAAGTCCTCGTGCCGGCTTTTTTAAGCGCGCGCTATCTGGGCGTGGACAAGGGCGGCGAACGTTTCGAGCGACGCGTCCGCAAGGTGCGCGAACTGGAAAAAGACTGGCATTGAGCGGGAGGCTTCGGGGGCGTTGACGACTGATCCATGAAGCCGGGGATGGGACGCGGGGCTCTCCCGCCTCGGCGTCTCCCATCCCGCCCTATTTCAACGGGATCAACAACAGCGGCAGGCTGGAGCGGTTCGCCACTTTCGGCGCGACGCTGCGCGCCCAGAACGCGCCCATCCCTGCCCGGCGATGCGTGCTTAGCGCTATCAAGTCCGCGCCGACGCGCTCTGCCGACTTGACTATCTCCGTCGCGGGGTCGCCGCGCGCCACCTCGGCGTTTGCGACCAAGCCCGCGGCGCGTAACTCGTCAATATGCTCCTGCAAATGTTCGCGGGCGTTCTCCTCCTTGATGTCGAGCAGGACGGTGGCGGTGGCGGGCAGCATGCTTCCCGCGGCGGCTTCCTGTCCCGCCAGAGCGCCGAAGGTGGGGATCACGCTGAACAGGTACAGTTCCGCGTCGAAGGCGCGCGCCAGCCCCTCGGACAGAGGCAGGCTGTCGTCGTGGATCGATTCGCTGTCGAGCGGGACGAAGATGCGCTTCAGTTGGAACGTCCCCGCCTGGCGCGGACGGACGAGCAGCAGCGGCGTCGTCCCCTGCGCCACCACCTGTTGGGCGATGCTTCCGAAGAGCAGGTCGCGCATCCCGCCGTTGCCGTGCGCGCACATTACGATCAGGTCTGGCTCAAACTCCTCCTGCGCGTGTTGGACGATGCTGCGCGCCACGTCGGCCACGGCCGCGCTGTGAACGTGAGTCTCGACGCGCGCTCCGGGATGGAAGGCGCGTCCCGCGACCTCGTGCAGGTACGCGGCCGCCTCGCCCGCCTCCGTCAAATGGCGGTCGTGATGGACCTCGCGGCGGGCGTCCTGCTCGACGATGTGCAGCAGCGTGACGGGCGCGCCGAGGGCGCGCGCCATGAGCGCGGCGGGAGCCAGCGCGGCTTCCGCCAGTTGCGAACCATCCAGGGGGACGAGGATTTGTTTGAACATGAGTTTATCCGCTGAAGAAGATCTGGTGAAGCAGGAAGATGTTGAGGAGAATGATGAACGCGGCCACGATGCTGGCGATGACGGTGGTGACGCGGCGGTTGACCAGCGCCCCCATGATCTTCTTGTCGCTGGTGAACATGACGAGCGGGATGACCGCGAACGGCAGGCCGAAACTCAACACGACCTGGCTGATGACGAGCGTGCGCGTCGGCTCCAGCCCGATGCCGATGACGATCAACGATGGGATGATGGTGATCAGCCGCCGCACCCACGGCGGGATGTGACGGTGCAGGAATCCCTGCATGATGACCTGTCCCGCCATCGTGCCGACGGACGAGGAGGAGAGTCCCGAGGCGAGCAGGGAGATGCCGAAGACCAGCGAGGCCGCGCCGCCCAGCAACGGTTCGAGCGTGCGATGCGCCTCCTCGATGGCGCCGATCTCGGTCAGCCCGTGGAAATAAAATGTAGAGGCGGCCATCATCAGCATGGAGATGTTGATCATGCTGGCGAGTCCCATGGCGATGAACACGTCGATCAATTCATAGCGGAAGAGCGTCTGCTGCTGTTTGGGGTTGCGGGCGACGATGCGGTCCTGCGTCAACGCGGAGTGGAGGAAGAGCGCGTGCGGCATCACCGTCGCGCCGAGGATGCCCGTCGCCAGCAGGACGCTTTCCGTTCCCTGAAATTGCGGGACGAACAGGTGATACGTCACCGCGCCCCAATCGGGCTTGGAAAGGAAGGTCTCGATGAGGTAACTGACCGCCACCACCGCCACCAGCGCGGTGATGACCGCTTCCAGCGGGCGGAAGCCGTAGCGCTCCAGCCCGAGGATGAGGAAGGTGATGACGGCCGTCAGCAACCCCGCCGCGAAGAGCGGCATTCCAAAGAGCAGGTTCAGCGCCAGCGCCGCGCCGAGGAACTCCGCTAGGTCGGTGGCAATGGCGACCAGTTCGCCGATGACCCACATCCCGATCACGACGGGGCGGGAGAAATGGTTGCGGCAATGTTCAGCCAGGTTGTGTCCGGTGGCGATCCCGAGTTTGGCGGAGAGCGATTGCAGGAGCATCGCCATCAGGTTGCTGGCGAGGATGACCCACAATAGCATGTATCCGAATTTCGCGCCACCCTGAATATTGGTGGCGAAATTGCCCGGGTCCACGTAGGCCACGCTGGCGATGAAGGCGGGACCGAGGAACGGCATCAGTCGCGCGAAGAATCCCTTTTTGCTTTTGCCCGAAAGCACGTCCCGCGCGGATTGGACGGTTTTGCGGTCTTTTTGGACGGGCTTGTCTGTTGTCTGCTTCATAAATACCTGTAAGGATTTGATTTCCTGCCGAGCCTTCGACCTGGGCAACGTCTCCATGCGCGGAGCGCGCTGCGCGCCTGACTGGATCGCGGACGCGCGGCGCTTCTCGTCGATCTCATGGATGCGTTTCGGGCGTTCCTGGACGGGGCAGGAGTTCAGTCGCGGCTAATCAATAATTTAGGATAGGCTAAATTATTTTAGTCTCGCTTTTTCGTTTTCGTCAAGAGGGCAACAGGGTTGACTTTTGGGACGGATGTTTGTATAATTTGTTTGTAAGTCCATTGAATTTACAAAGTCGCCCGAACGGAGCATCGCGTCTGACCGCCCCGCGGCGGAATGTGGAAGCGCTTATGAAAAAAGCCACGCATCAACTGACCAAACAACACAACCGCGACTTGATCCTCCGCACGATCTTTGAACGCGAGTCGATCAGCCGCGCCGAGATCGCCCGCGTAACACATCTCACGCGGACGACGGTCTCCGATTTGGTGGGGGGCATGATTAACGCGGGATTGGTGGAGGAAGTCGGGCTGGGCGCGTCCATTGGGGGGAAGTCGCCGATCCTGTTGAGCGTCGTGCCGGACGCCCGCTACATGATCGGCCTGAACCTGACGCAGGATAAATTCATCGGCGCGGTCGTCAACCTGCGGGGCGAGATCAAAGAGACCGTCGAAGTGGATGTCCACGACGACAATGGGGAGAAGGCGCTCCAACTCGTTTATCAGATCATCGACCAACTCATCCGCAAGAAATTGAAGCCCATTGTCGGCATCGGCGTGGGGACGCCCGGCCTGGTCAACACCCGCGAAGGCATCGTGGTTAACGCGGTCAATTTGGAGTGGCAGGATCTGCCTCTTGGCCGACTGCTCCAGAAGAAATACCAGATCCCCGTTTCGGTCCTGAACGACAGCCAGGCCACGGCCATCGGCGAGTTCGTCTATGGCGGCGGCCATCGCTCCGACCAGAATCTGATCGTCGTCAACGTGCGGCACGGGATCGGCGCGGGCATTTTGATCAACGGGCGGCTGTTCCAGGGCGACGGCGGCGGCGCGGGCGAGATCGGCCACGTGGTGGCGCAGGAAAACGGCAGCCTGTGCCGCTGTGGAAAACGCGGCTGTCTCGAAACGATCTCGAGCGCGCGCGCGGTCTTGAAGCAGACCGGCCTGCCCGCCATGGATCAGGTCCGCGCCGCGCTCGAAGCCGGGGACGCCCGCGCGGCGAAGACGGTTGAAAACGCCGGTCACTACCTTGGAATTTCCCTTGCCAATTTGATCGGCACTTTGAACATCCAAAAGATCGTCCTCATGGGCGATATGAACAAACTGGGGTCGTTCTGGCTGGACACGGTGGAGGCCTCGATGCGCAACGCGGCGCTGGCGCGCATGTCCGACGGGACGCGGCTCGAACTGGGGGAATTGGACGTCCGCGCCTGCATCCTCGGCGCGTCCGCGTTCCTCCTGCTCGATAACTACTCGCTCCTTTATACCGAGGAAAACTAATGCCCCTGGAATTGATTGCCCCGCGTGTTCTGCCTCCGCTGGACGAATCCTTCCGCCCGGCGGCGTTGGCGAATCGAGCCTTCCAACGCGAAGCCGCGAACGGCGAGCGACTCGTCGTCAGCCTGCAGCGAAGCGGCGAGGAGTTCTCGCGCTTCGAGACGAAGGTCTATCCCGAAGGTCATCCGAACTTTGAGGCTAATTTCCAATACGTCGAGCGGATCGTCAAATTTTTGCTCTGGCAGCGCGGCGGACACACCTTGTACGTGGGAGGCTCGCCGCGCATCGCCGAACATCTGACCCGCGTCTACTCTGCCGAGGGCGCGCGGGCATTTGATTATCACTTCATGGGCGAACAGGTTTACGAGAAACCGTTCACAGTAATCGCCTGCGGCGCGGACGACGCGCCCGCTGCGCGCGAGACGGGCAGGCGGCTCGGACGAAACCTGGCGGGACGCCGTATCGGCTTCGATCTCGGCGCGTCCGACCGCAAAGTGAGCGCGGTGGTGGACGGAGTCCCCGTCTATAGCGAGGAAGTCATGTGGGAGCCGCGCAAGCACGCCGATCCCGATTATCACTATCGCGAGATCCAGACAGCCTTGAAGACCGCCGCGTCGAAGATGACCCGCGTGGACGCCATCGGCGGCAGTTCGGCCGGCATTTATATTGACAATCGCCCGATGGTCGCCTCGCTGTTTCGCAGCGTGCCGGCGGAGCGTTTCGGCGAGGTCAAGAATCTCTTTCTGCGTTTGCGCGCCGAGTTTGGCGCGCCGCTCGAAGTCATCAATGACGGCGACGTGACCGCGCTGGCGGGCTCCATGTCCATCGGCGATAACGGCATCCTCGGCATCGCCCTCGGTTCGAGCGAGGCCGCGGGCTACGTGGATACGGAAGGCCACATCAAGGGCTGGCTGAACGAGCTGGCTTTCGCCCCGGTGGATTACAGCCCGGACGCGCCCGTTGACGAATGGTCGGGGGACAAGGGCTGCGGCGCTTCATATTTTTCGCAGCAGTGCGTTTTCCGTCTCGCGGCGCGGGCGGGTATTGAAATCCCTTCAAATTTGAAGGACGCCGAGAAACTGGAATTTGTGCAAAAGAAGCTTGAAGCGGGTTTTGGGGGCGCGCTCGCAATCTGGCGGAGCATGGGCGTCTATCTGGGGTACGGCCTGGCGCAATATGCCGATTTCTACGACCTCAAGCATGTTTTGATTCTGGGACGCTGCACCTCGGGCCGCGGCGGCAACATTTTGCTTTCGGGCGTGCGTCAGGTCTGGGAGGTTGAGTTCCCTGATCTGTTGGAAAAAATCGCCTTGCACCTGCCGGACGAGAAAACGCGCCGCGTCGGGCAGTCTGTGGCCGCCGCGAGTTTGCCGGCGTTGGAAGGGAAGTCATGAAATTTCACCTCGCTACTTCCGAAGTCTTCATCCCCGACGGCCTGCCGGTCGAGCAGGCGCTGGCGCGCGTCACGCACTTGTGCGTCTCCGCTCACCAGGACGACATCGAGATTATGGCCGTCCAGCCGATTCTGGAATGTTTCCAGCAGGCGGACAAATGGTTCGCGGGCGCGGTTGTGACGGACGGACGCGGCTCGCCCCGCAACGGTCTCTACGAAAATTACAGCGACGACGAGATGCGCCTCGTCCGTTTTAAAGAGCAGCGCAAGGCCGCCATCGTCGGCGAGTTCGCCGCGCAGGTCATGCTGGATTATCCCAGCAAGGTCGTCAAAGACGCCTCCCGCCCGGAGCCGGCGGACGATTTGACGCAACTGTTCCGCGCGGCCAGGCCGCAATTCGTCTACACCCACAATCTGGCCGACAAGCACGATACGCATGTGGCGGTCGCGCTGAGGGTGATCGAGGCTCTTCGGAGGCTGGACCCGGCCGAACGTCCCGCGCGGCTCGTCGGCTGCGAAGTCTGGCGCGCGTTGGATTGGATGGACGACGCCGATAAATTCCTGATGGACGCGTCGCCGCGCGAGAATCTCCAATTTGCGTTGCTGGGCGTTTTCGACTCGCAGATCGCGGGCGGCAAACGCTACGACCTGGCTTCCATGGGACGCCGCCGCGCCAACGCCACTTATTTCGAGTCTCATGGCGTGGACGCAGCCACCGGGCTTTCGTACGGGATGGACATGACGCCGCTCGTGAACGACGCCTCGAAAAACCCGGCCGATTTCGCGCTGGATTTCATCCAACGATTTGAACAGGATGTGAAAGATCGCATTGGCAGGATGAGTTGACAAGTTCATAGACCCTGAACCATCCGCAGAAAGGAGAGAGTAAGCAGTTACCATTTCGACCAGGAACAAGTTGCGCGTCTAATTTCGAATCTAATTCCAAGGAGAAGAAAACCATGCGTAAGAATCTGTTCGCTATCCTGACCGTCCTCGTGCTGCTCAGCATGGCGCTGACAGCCTGCGGCGGCAGGCCGACCCAGGCTCCCGCTACCAAGGCCCCGGAGCAGCCGCCCGCCGCCACCAAAGTCCCCGAGCAGCCTCCCGCCGAAGCAGTCACCTTGAAGATCTACCTGCTCGATTACACGCCCGACACCATCGCCTGGCTGAAGAGCGACATCAACCCCGCCTTCGAAGCGGCTCATCCCGGCGTGACAGTTGAGATCACCGAAGGCTCCTGGTCTGGCTGGGACACCACCTTTGCCGGCTTCTTTGCCGCCGGAGACGGCCCCGACATCATCAACCTCGGCTCGGAGATGAACACCCTGTATGGCAACAGCCTCGCCGATATGGATTCCTACCTCGGCGAAGCGGCCTGGCCCGACATCAAGAACTTTGGCCCCGCGCTCGAAAACGCCAAGTTCGAAGGCAAACTGCGCGGCCTGCCGATCTTCACCGCCCCGCGCTACGTGTTCTGCCGCACCGACTTGATGGAAACCTCCGGCTGGACGACCGGCACGCCCAAGAGCTTCGCGGACTGGACCGCCTTTGCCAAGCAGGCCTCCGTGATCGATTCCGCCACCAACTCGCTGACCCAGCAGGCGCTCGTCCCGGTTGACGCCGGTTCGATGGCCGACTGGCAGTGGTGGCTGCTCGTGTTCTACTCGCTCGGCGGTCAACTCTACAAAGCCGACGGTACGCCCAACTTCGACTCCCCCGAAGCGCTGGCTACCACCAAGTTCCTGCTCGAGATGCGACAGGCCACCTACGGTCCCGCCGCGAACGCGGTCGGTTCGCTCCCGACTGGAACCGGCTCGGTGATTGACGTGGACGACGCCACCGGCAAAGAGAACGGCGCGGTCTGCCTCGCGCACTCCGGCTGGGCCGCTCCCGCCTTCACGCGCCCGACCTGGGACAAGATCAGCATTGACCCGTTCTACGGCGATCCCGCCAACTTCCCGAACAGCAAGCCCGTTGTGCTGGCCTTCAACGACTGGCTGGCCGTGGCCGATTACAGCAAGCACAAAGACCTGGCCGCGGAGTGGCTGAAACTGGCCTTCACGAAGGAAGCCAACAACAAGTGGAACGAGACCATGGGCCTGATCCCCGCCCGCAACGACTCGCAGTACGGCTACGTCACCGACTCGCCGCAGTTGAAGATCGAAGCGGAACTGGCCGCCAAATACGGTGTCGGCTTTGCCGGCATCCTGGAATCCTCGAAACTCTCCACCATCATGCAGGACGCCCTCGGCAAACTCATCACTGAGGAACTGACTCCTGAGCAGGTGAACGAGAAGATCCAGGCCGACTATTCGGCCGCGCTCAAGTAAGTCGGTTATGCTGACGATGGAGGGGAGCGATTCCCCTCCATCGTTCCGTTGATTTACGAGAGGACAGCCCATGATCAAGAACCCGTATCTCGATGTCCTGGCGACGGCCGCTCTGACGGTCCTCTTCATCATCGTCAGCAGTTACCTGGTCGGGGGGCTGGCGCGTCTCATTGTGAAATGGCGCGGCGCCACGCCCCGCAAGCAGGCGAATACGTTTGCGGGTTACCTGTTCGCCTCGCCCTGGATCGTGGGCTTCTTCATCTTCGTCGTTGTGCCGCTCGGATTTTCGCTGTATTGGAGTTTCACCGATTACCGCATCGCGTCGGGGAAACCCATCCAATGGGTGGGACTGGAAAATTACGAGACCATTTTATTCAAGGACGACAACTTCCGCGCCTCGCTCGTCAACACCCTTTATCTCACCGTCATCGGGCTGCCGCTCCAGTTGGCGGTTGCGCTTTTCCTGGCAGCGCTGCTTAACCAGAAAATAAAAGGCGAACGCGTCTTCCGCATGTCGTTTTACCTGCCCGTGATTTTGGGATTCAACACCGCCGTCCTTTTGTGCTGGCGCCTGATGCTGAACACCGGGACGGGCATCATCAACCAACTCCTGCGCGCCATGTCGGCTTTCCAGCCGTTCAGTTACCTGATGCGCGGCGCGATCTTCGTCCAGGAAGTTTCTGCGGCATTTTTTCTGGGGATCAACAACCGTAATTTCAACCTGTTCCATAAAGTGATCGAGGCGGGATTCCCCGCCGCCAACCGCGTCCCGCTGTGGGTGCAGAGTCCGCTCTGGTCGAAGATGTCGGTCGTCCTGCTGCTGGTCTGGGGCTGTGGCACGATGATGCTCATCTTTCTGGCGGGACTGAACAACATCCCGAAGGAATTGCACGAGGCCGCCGAAGTGGACGGCGCTTCGGGCTGGCAGCGCTTCTGGAAGGTCTCGTTCCCCCTGCTCACGCCCTACATCTTCTACAACCTCGTGGTGGGGATGATCGCCTCCCTGCAGATCTTCGAGCCGATCTTTGTGCTGTACCGCGACAACCAGCCGCTTATCCCCTCGGCCATTTCGATGGTCTATTACCTGTGGCAGAAAAGCTTCAGTCACTTCGAGATCGGCTATGGCTCGGCCATCTCGTGGCTGGCGCTGCTCATCATCCTGGTCATCACCGTGATCCAGTTCCGTTTGCAGGACCGCTGGGTCACGTACGACGTGTATTAGGAGGGCGGCATGAAACGCTACTGGCAAATGCTCAAAGGCCTGATCCTGTACATCCTCCTGACCGGCGCGACCGTGATGATGAGCTTCCCGCTCTTTTGGATGATCTCCTCCTCGTTGAAGACCGTCAGCGAGACCAACTCGCCCGGCATCATCTGGCTTCCGCCTCATCCCACCCTGCAAGCCTATTTTGACATTTTTAAGAACAAGGCTTTCCTCACCGCCTACTTCAACTCCGTCTTCTACGTCACCCTCGCGCTGGCGGGGACGCTCATCTCCATCGCCGCGGTGGCGTACGCGTTCAGCCGCATCGAGTGGCCGGGACGCAACCTCGTCTTCTTCCTGATGCTTTCCACCATGATGATTCCCCCGCAGGCGTTGATCGTGCCGCAATACGTGTTCTTCAACCTGCTCGGCTGGGTCGGGACGTTCAAGCCGCTCATCATCCCCGGCTACTTCGCGGGCGGCGCGGCCATGGTCTTTCTCCTGCGTCAGTCCATGGCGCAAATCCCGAAGGAACTGGACGAGTCCGCGTTCGTGGACGGCGCCAACCACGTGCAGATCTGGTGGGAGATCGTCCTGCCGCTGGTCAAAGCGCCGCTTGCCACCATCGCCACCTTCCTCTTCGTCGGTTTGTGGAACAGCCTGCTCACCCCGCTCATGTACCTGCAAAACGTGTCCATGTACACCCTGCCCGTGTACGTCTCCACGCTCTACAACATCAACCTGACCGTCCAGCCCTGGCCGACCATTATGACCGCCGCCGTGCTGACGACCGTCCCATTGATGGTGGTGTTCTTCTTCGCGCAGCGCTACATCCTCGAAAGCGTGGTCGTCTCCGGCCTGAAAGGTTGACGTGGAACTTCATCAAGCCATCGGCCAGAAACTCCTGCTGGCCTTCAAGGGGAAGGACAAACCCTCCGACGAGATCGCCCGCGCCCTGCGGGACTACCGCCCGGGCGGGATCACGCTCTTTCGTCCCTTCAACATTGACAACCCGACTCAACTCCGCGCCTTGACCGACTCCCTGCAACGCCTCGCGCGTGACCTCGACCTGCCTCCGCTTCTGATCGCGACCGACCAGGAGGGCGGGCAGCTGATGGCCCTTGGCGACGGGACGCCCCTGCCCGGCAACATGGCCCTCGGCGCGACCGGCTCCGAGGAGTTGGCGCGCCGCGCCGGTGAAGTCCTCGGGCGCGAACTGGCCGCGGTCGGCGTCAACGTGGATTACGCTCCCTGCGTGGACGTGAACGTGAATCCGCAAAACCCGGTGGTGGGCGTCCGCTCGTTCGGCGAGGACCCGGAACTGACAGCGCGCCTCGGCGCGGCGATGATCGCGGGGATTCAGTCGCAGGGCGTGGCCGCCGCCGCCAAACATTTCCCCGGTCACGGCGACACAGCCAGCGATTCGCACCTCGGCCTGCCGACCCTCCCGCATGGATTGGACCGGCTGCGGGCGGTGGAGTTCCCCCCGTTCCGCGCGGCGATTCAGGCGGGCGCGAAGTTGATCATGAGCGCGCACATCGGCCTGCCCGCCATTGACGGAAAGGACGCGCCGCCTGCCACGCTTTCTAAAAATATCCTGGACGGCATCCTGCGCCGCGAGCTGGGCTTCGAGGGCGTTATCGTCTCCGACGCGTTGGACATGCACGCCATCGGTCAGGGGGATGCGCTCGGTCCGAACGCGGCGCGCGCCGCGAACGCGGGCGTGGACCTGCTGCTGGCGACCACCGATCCGCTCGACCAGCAGCGCATCCATATCGCGCTGACGGAAGCCGCGCGGGACGGGACGCTGGCGCGGGACGAGTTCGCGGCCTCGACGGCGCGCATCCTGTCCCTGAAGAAATGGCTGGGGGATACGTGGAGTCAGCCCGACTTAAGCGTGATCCGTTCCGCCGAACACATGGAAGTCGCGCGGGAGATCGCGGAGGCGTCCATCACGTTGGTCCGCGACGAGACGGGAATCCTTCCGCTGAAGTTGACGCCCGACCAGCGCGTCGCGGTTATCCTGCCGCGTCCGCTCGACCTGACCCCCGCGGACACTTCGTCGTACGTGACGCCAAAACTGGCGGCGGCGCTGCGCGAGTTTCATCCCCGCGTGGACGAGTTCATCCTGCCGCACGCGCCGGGCGATTCCGACATCGCCGGGATCGTGGAGAAAGCGCGCGGCTATGACCTGATCGTTGTCGGCACGTTGAACGCGCACCAGCAAACGGGACAGGCCGCGTTGGTCCGCGAATTGCTTAGGACGAACCTGCCGGTCGTGGTTGCCGCGCTGCGCCTGCCGTACGACCTGGCGGCTTTCCCCGCCGCGCCGACCTATCTCTGCGCGTACAGTATTCTCGAACCCTCGATGCGCGCGCTGGCGAAAGCGCTGTTTGGAAAGTTGGAAACGCGTGGACGGTTGCCGGTGACTATCCCTGAAGAATGATGAAAAAAAGCCCCCGACGAGGATATCAGGGGCGCGGAGGGTGACACGGTTTGATAGTGCAAGGATTTTTCTGTAAAAGTGACCTGGATTTCCTCGGAAGGAGAGTCCCAAAAACGGAGAAGGGACTCTGGGAAGACAAAGTTCTGGTAAAATGGGCTCACCCCCCCAGGAAACGGGAACGGCGTCTTTTCAGCGCAGTTCTCGTTTTCATTTGCGGGGGGACTTCCAAAATCGGACATCGAGCAGAAGCGGATATTCCCCGATTCCGAAAGATG
>DKTP01000082.1:41458-41652 GCA_002473085.1 Anaerolineales bacterium UBA7227 | reverse complement strand
GATCGCCAGCGCGATCTGGCGGCAGGTCTCGGCGCGCGGCTGGTCATCACGGACGAACGACCATTCCAAAATGGTGACGGGACCGGTCAACATGCCTTTCATCGGCTTTTTCGTCAGCGATTGGGCGTAGGCAGACCATTCCACCGTCATCGGGTTCGGGCGGGACACGTCGCCGAAGACGATCGGCGGGGGGG
>DKTP01000082.1:0-41360 GCA_002473085.1 Anaerolineales bacterium UBA7227 | reverse complement strand
GGCGCGCGAGCCGTAACTTTGCACCCAGCCGTTTTGCGTGAAGGCGATCCCCGTGAGGCGCTCGCCGAAGTATTCCACCATGTCGGAGCGTTCGAATTCGCCGTGAACCAGCACGTCCAAACCGAGCTCCTCCTGCAAGTGAACCGTGCGGGCGATCTCGGCTTTCATCAGTTCATCGTATTCGGCCTGCGTGAGCGAGTCTTTTTTTCTGGCGGCGCGGTGGGCGCGGACTTCGGCGGTCTGCGGGAAGGAGCCGATGGTGGTAGTCGGCAGGGGCGGCAGGGGAAACGTCCGCGTTTGCGCGGCTTTGCGCGTGACGTAATCGTGGGCGCGCCGCAGCATGGACTCGTCCACCGCGTCCAAACGCTGGCGGACTTCGGAATTGTGCGTGCGCGGCGAGTTGCGGCGGTCTTCTATGGCTTTGCGGCTGACGGCAAACGCCTCGGCGACAGACCCGACGCCTTGATTCGCCGCTTCTTTGAGCGCGTTCAACTCGTCCAATTTCTGACGCGCGAACGCCAGCCACGAATGCAGTTCGTCGTCCAGTTCGGTTTCGAGGTCGAGGTCGTGCGGACTGAACATCAGCGAGCAGGAGGGCGCGATCTGGACGCGGTCGCTTCCCAGCGCGGAGGCCGCCCGTTGGACCTGATCCAGCGCGGCGTCGAGGTCGGTCCGCCAGACGTTGCGGCCGTCCACCACGCCGAGGGAGAGAATCTTCCCCTCGGGCAGCGCGGCCAGGACGTCGTCGAGTTGACGCGGGGCGCGCGCCAGGTCCACGTGCAGACCGTCCACGGGCAGGTTGGCCGCCAGCGGGAGATTGTCGCCCAGTCCGCCGAAGTACGTCGCGAGCATGATGCGCGGGAATTCAGCGCCTGTCATCATGGCGTATGCGTTGAATTGGATGTAGGCGCCGATGTAAGCCTGTTGCGCGGACTCGTCCAGGTCGAGGGCGAGGCAGGGTTCGTCGAACTGCACCCAGTCGGCGCCGACCTCGCTAAGTCGTCCCAAGACCTCGGCGTAGACGGGAATCAACTCGTCCAGCGCGGCGAGCGGGTTGTAGCGGGGAGCGGCGGGTTTGCTGAGCAGGAGAAAGGACACAGGTCCGAGCATGACGGGGCGGGTGTGAATCCCCGCCTTTTTCGCCTCGATGAATTCGTCAATCACTTTGGTGGAGGTCAGGCGGAAGTTCTGGTCTGGTTCGATCTCGGGGACGATGTAATGGTAGTTGGTGTCGAACCACTTGGTCATTTCCATGGCGGCGAAGGTTTGCCCGTTTTTTTGAACGCCGCGCGCCATCGCGAAGTAGAGGTCAATGTCGGTGGGATTTTTGAGTTGGGAATAACGCCAGGGGACCGCGCCGACCATGCGGGCGGCGTCGAGGACGTGGTCGTAGAACGAAAAGTCGTTGGAGGGGATGACGTCCACGCCCGCGGCCTGCTGGAGTTTCCAATGCGCCAGCCGCAGTTCGCGGCCCGTCTTCAGGAGGTCCGCCGCGCTGACCTTGCCCGACCAGTAGCCTTCCAATGCCCACTTGAGTTCGCGCCCCGCGCCCAGGCGCGGGTAACCGAGATTCGCGGTGACTGCCATGCTTGTTATGCTCCAATTCTGTTGATGGTTGAATGGAGCGATTATATCATAATTTTTATGATATTTGTGATAAAAATTATACCGTCCCGAAGGCTCTCGAAGAACCTTCGGGACGGTATGAACAGCCGTTCGTTCCGCTTATCCCGCCAAAGCCTGCATCGCCTCGTGCGCGGCGGCTTCCATCTTCGTGTACATCTCCCGCACTTCCTCGGCGGTCATGCGCTGGTCGAGGATGGGCAGATAGACCTCCTCCTCCTTTTCGAAGTGGATCTTGACGAGCGCGTACACACCGTACAGCACGCGCCGCAGGGATTCCGAGTGCTCGGGGGAGAACTTCCCGTCGCTCGGACATTGCTTCAGCGCGGCCAGTTCGTCAATGTAGCGGCCGATCTCCATGTGGTCGCGGCTCATCGTCTTCGTGGCGTCGGGACTGCCGAGCAGCTTCTGCACCACAGGATAAAGCGCGGCTTCCTCCGCCCCCGCGTGGATCTTGAGGTGATGGGCGAGGAAATCGTAGACATCCTCCAGGCCTTTGCAAATCTCCTCTGACGAGGCTTTACCGATCAATTCGGCGGTCTGCTTGATGCGGTCAACGGACGGGAACAACCCGGCGTGTTCATCGCGTAACGGTTGAGTCGGGAGGCTCATGTTCAATCTCCTTTTGAATGTAATGACTTACGTCCGTACTATACGCCCCCTCTCCAAAAACTTGCATGACGCCGGTCAATTAACCGCGCCCTTTTCCGTCAGGAGTTTCAAACGCTTCGCGTCCGTGACGGTCACCCATTTGCGCCCCGACTTGATCCATTTCTCCTCCGCGAAGCGGCTCATCACGCGGCTGACCGTCTCGGTGGTGGTCCCGGTCATCGCGGCCAGGTCCTGCCGCGAAAACGGCAGCTGGATCAGGACGTTCTCCCCGCGCTCCTCGCCCAGTTTCCCCGCCAACCGCAGCAGCGCCGCCGCGATCCGCTGCTCGGCGGTGTACGAACTCAACTGCCGGATGACCTCCCGCGACTCCGCCAGACGCCGGCTGACGACCTCCAGCGCGCGCCGCGCCACCTCGGGATATTCGGCGAGGATCGCTTCGAAATCCGCCGAGGAGATTTGCAGGATGCAGCAATCGGTCTGGGCGACGGCGGTCTCCGTGTGCGCGCTCCCGCCGAGGGCGGTCAGCGAACCGAAGTGTTCGCCGCCGTGCAAAATATCCAGCAGCGCCTCCCGTCCCGCCGCGGCGCTGAGCGTCAATTTGACTTTGCCCATCGCCACCAGGTACAGACGATCGGCCTCGTCCCCTTCAAAGTAGATCCGTTCCCCAGCGCGGACTTCGCGGTCGTGAAAGCGCGCGTTGATCTTCGTAATCGCTTCGGGAGACAGGGATTTGAAGAACGGCAGCCGCCCGACGATCTTCAAGCGATAGTCCAGCGAACAAAACGCGGGGTCCACCCATTCGAGCCGCACGGGAGATTTGGAACGGGGCATGAGGCATCCTTTCCCCGTCATTATACATCCTGGCGCAGGGACAGCGGCGCTAAGTGAACCGCCAAGTCCGCGAAGGCCGCAAAGAAACCCATTTCGGCTTCGCGCTCTTAGCGCGCTTCGCGGTAAATTCCGGCGTCAGCGTTAAAAACTCCCGACTTTGGGAAAACCCATCTCCTCTTGACAAAAAGCGACTATTAGACTATCATCTAATTAGACGGCCATCTAATGTAGCCATATACCTAACTTCAACGATTATCAAGAAAGGAGCCAAAATGTCAAGCGTCATTTCCCCCACCCCGCTTCAAAGTCAGAAAACGCACGCCTGCGCGGATTCCGGCGGAGACTGCGTTGCTGAAATGGCTCCCGTCTTCGAAAGCGGCCTCCTCGCCCGGCAGGCTGGTCAATTGCTGACCACGCTCGGCTACATGTTCGTCCGCCTGCCGGCTTTCAACGCTCACATCAGCCGTCACACCGGCGAACTGCTGATCGCCATCGGCAAAAACCTCACCGAGGCGGCGCGCTAGCCGCAGGAAAACAAAATGACCGATCTCCACGCCCCCGTCATCGAATGGGAATACGGAACCGCCTACGAGCTCTTCATCAGCCTCCACGTTTTGCTCGAGCCTGAACTTTTCGGCGTGCGCGCCTCCTGGGCGGCCGGCGTGCGCTCGCGCATCCCCGCCGCCGAACGCAAACTGCTGGAGGAAGTCTATGCCCTCACCGGCATCCCGATCGGCTGGATCCACAGCCTGCCCGCGCCCAAAGACGCCATCAGCGCGCTTTGGGCGTTGAAGCAGATTCCTCCCGCTCAACGCGTCGCCAAACTGCACCAGTTGGACGAACCCTGCTGCGAAGCCGGGACTCCCGAAGAAAACGCGCAGCGCAAACTCTTCAACGAGACCCTGCTGCGGATCGTCACCGAGCGAGCCTGGAAACCCGAAGACGCCGACTTCTTCCTGAAAATCTACAAAAAAGGAAAGAGTTCGCTCAAACCGGAAGCCGTCGAGCGCGCCCTCCACTGGTGGAGCCGTCCCGACGAACTGGGCGAGGGATTCCTCTCCGCCCTGCAATCCTATTACCAGTCCTTCTTCGAGGAGGAAGAAAAGCGCGTCGCCCCCGTCCTGACTTCGGCCCTGGCCCGCGCCCGGGAACTTTCCGCCTCCCTGACGCTGGACGAACTCTTCAAGGAACTCTCCCAGGGCGTCCAGCTCGGCGACGAACTTGACGCCTCCAGGCTCATCCTCGTCCCCGCCTTCTGGACCACGCCGCTGATCATCTTCGAACGTCTCGACCGCGACACCCAAATGCTGGTCTTCGGCGCGCGGCCAGCGGACATGTCTGTGGTCCCCGGCGAAACCCTGCCCGACGGCCTGGTGCGCTCGCTCAAGGCGCTGGCCGACCCCACCCGCCTGAAGATCCTCTTCTATCTTTCGCGCGAAAGCCTGACTCCCTCCGAACTGGCGCGGCGGCTCCAACTGCGCGCGCCCACCGTCATCCATCACCTGAACGAACTGCGCCTCGCCAGCCTCGTGGAGCTCTCCATGGCGCGCGGCGAAAAACGGTATGCCATCCGCAAGCCCGCGCTCGACGCCGCGTTCGACAGCCTGACTTCCTTCCTGAACGGACCGCAATAAAAGAGGCGGCGTAAAACCAGCCGATGAACACCTTCCAACCCTTCCTCGTCCTCCGGGAATACGCCGCGCGCGTCCGCGAGTTCAAACCCAACGCGCAACTCTATCTCTGGAACGTCATCATCACCGGCGTGGTGATGGGGATATTCCGCCTGCTGTTCAACTTCTTCGTCCTCAGTCTCGGCCACGACGAAGCCCTGATCGGCAACCTCACCACCGCCAGCAGTTTGACCGCCCTCGTCGTCGCCCTGCCCATGGGCTACCTGGCAGACCTCCTCGGGCGCAAAAACTCGCTCCTGGTCTCCGGCGCGCTGCTGAGCCTGTCCATCCTGGCGATGGCGCTCTGGCCGACGGCTTTCATCTTCTATGCCATGAACATGGTCTCCGGCGTGGCGCAGAGTCTGGCGGGCGTCACCATGTCGCCCTTCCTCATGGAAAACAGCGAGGAAAAGGAACGCACCTACCTCTTCAGTTTCGGGCAGGGACTCCAAATGACGATGGCCTCCGTCGGCAACTGGATCGGCGGCTACCTCCCCACCTGGATGGGCGGCGTCCAAAACGCCCCAGCCACCAGCAGCGCCGCCTACGGGAGTTCCGTATTCGTCGTCGGGATCGGCGCGGCGGTCGCGGTCATCCCGCTGCTCTTCCTCGCCTCCCCCCGCCTCGAGCGCGGACAGCGCGCCATCTTCGCCCCGTTCCAATACGCGGCAAAGCATCCGCTCCTGCTCACCAAGTTAATTCTGCCCATGCTGCTCACCTCCCTCGGCGCGGGACTTGTCATGCCCTTTATGAATGTCTTCTTCCGCGAAGTGCATCACCAGCCCGATCCCGTCATCGGGACGCTGTTCGCCTGGGGATCGCTCGCCATGGGCATCGGGCTGCTGGCCGCGCCGCCCCTGGCCGAACGCTTCGGCAAGATCCAACTCGTCGTCGTCACGCAGGGACTCTCCATCCCCTTCCTCATCCTGCTCGGCTTCTCGCCCATCTTCTGGGTCGGCGCGGCCACCTACTACGTCCGCCTCGCGCTGATGAACATGAGCAGTCCCGTCTACCAGACCTTCGTAATGGAGCGCGTGGAACCGTCCTCCCGCGCCACGGTCGCCAGTCTCACCAGCATGTCGTGGAATTTCGGCTGGGCGTTCAGTCCCACCGTCAGCGGCTGGCTGCAAGTGCGCTATGGGTTCGGCCCGCCGTTCATCGGCACGATCATCCTTTACACGATTTCGGTGATCATGTACTGGGCGTTCTTCTGGAGGCGCAAACCGAAAGCCGAGGCGGAGGCGGTCCCCATCCCCGCGCCGACGGACTGAAAAACGCACACGGCGGGAAAACGACAGCCGCGTTGCCAATTTTGGACGCGGATTTCACGGAGCGCGCGGGTTTTTCTTTGTCGGGTTTGCGCGTTTCGCGATAAAGCGCCAATTCTATGGCAAAATAGGCAAATGGACAAAGACATCCTGATCGTCGGCGCGGGCCCGGCCGGGCTCTCGACCGCTCTCCACCTCGCGCGGGACTTCCCGCATCTCGCGGCCCGCGTCCTGCTCCTCGAAAAGGCGCGGCACCCGCGTCCCAAACTCTGCGCCGGCGGACTGACCCTCGACGCGGAGACCGTCCTCCGCCGCCTCGGCCTCGACGCGGGCGAGGTCCCCCACGCGGACGCGTCCGGCATCCACTTCGACTTCGAGGCGAAGGGACTCTCCCTGCGCAACCCTCGCGGCCACAGCCTGCGCGTCATCCGCCGCGACGAGTTCGACGCGTGGCTGGCGGAAAAAGTCCGCGAGCGGGGCATGGAAATCAGGGAGCAGGTCACAGTGAAAGAGGTCGTCCCCGACGCCGACGGCGTGACGGTGGTCACTGACCAGGGAGAGTTCCGCGCGCAGATCGTCGTCGGCGCGGACGGCTCAAACGGCGTGACGCGCCGGTGCATCCTGCCGCGCGAGGCGGTCGGCACGGCGAGGGTGTTGGAAGCGCTCACGCCCGGCCAACCGCAAATGAGCAATTCGCGTCACAAAGCCGACAGCGCGTATTTCGATTTCTTCGCCGTCCCCGCGGGCATCGCGGGGTACACCTGGGACTTCCCCACTCAGGTCCAGGGACAGCCGACGCGCTGCTGGGGCATTTACGACGCGAACATGACCGACCGGAACAAACCGCCTTTGAAAGAGACTCTCGCCGAAGAGATGTCGCGTCACGGGCTCGACCTGGGCGATTACGAGTTGAAGGGACATCCCATCCGCTGGTACAGGCGGCGGGCGCGGATGTCGGTCCCGCGCGTGCTGCTCGCGGGCGACGCGGCGGGGTCCGACCCGCTGTTCGGCGAGGGCATCAGCATGGCGCTGGGATACGGCGCGCTGGCCGCGCGCGAGGTCGGCGAGGCGTTCGAGCGCGGGGAATTTTCGTTTGCGGGATACCGCCGCCGGGTGGCGCGCAGCGGACTCGGTCAGACGCTGGTCGTCCGCCGGGCGGTCGCGCAGGTCGTCTACTCCGTCCCGTGGAGGTGGTTCCAGATCCTGCTCTGGCGCGTCCTGAAACCGGTCGTCGTCGCGGCGGCGTGGGTCTTTGTGCTGAATTGGGCGCGCCGCCTGCCCGCGTCGAAAGAAAAGGGAGACGAGAGTCGTCGTTAAAAAGATGGGCTACGCAGACCTTCACATCCACAGTATGTACAGCCCCGACGCGACGACCACCGTGCGCGGCGTGTTGAAGCAGGCCGCCGACGTGGGACTCGATGTGGTGGCGATCACCGACCACGACGAGATCCGCGGCTCGCTGGAGGCGCGCGAACTCGCCTCGCAGTACGGGATCGAAGCGGTGACCGGCGCGGAGGTCACCTCCGCCGACGGTCACATTGTGGCGCTGTACATCGAAGAACTTCCGCCCGCGGGGATGTCGCTCGACGACACTTTGTTGTGGATCGGGCATCGCGGCGGGATCGCCATCGCGCCGCACCCGTTCAACAACCTGCCGAACAGCCTGACGCTGGAGTCCATTGTGGGCGTGTTCAACCGCCCGCGCTCAAAGGGGACGTTGAAAGGCATCGAAGTTTACAACATGGCGACGCGGGCGTTCACCGAGACGGCGGAGAAGTTGTCGCGCTACCTGCCGCTCGCCAAAACCGCCGCCAGCGACGCGCACGTCTACTGGGCCATCGGCGTGGGGCGGACGCAATTCCCCGGCTCAAGCGCGGACGACCTGCGGCGCGCGCTGGAGGCCGCGACCACCGTCCCGCTCCCATTCGAGGGGAAGATGCCCGCGCCGCCCCTGCTGAGCTGGTTTCGGCGCATGATTCTGCGGCGGCTGGGCTTCGTTTCCGACGCGGTCTCGGCCTCGTCGTCGGTCAATACGCAGCGCTTTGACCGGAGCGCGTTGTTGAAGATGATGATGGAAAAGAAGGCGAAGAAATAAGAGTCGGAAATAATCCGCAGATTTCACTGATTACGCAGATTTAAATTTTTCATTCTCTATCGTACATGGCAGGAATCGTCAGGCTTTTTTATCGCGAATAGCGCGAATAACGCGAATTTTTCGGCTGAAAAAACAAAATTTCGCGCCACACCTGTCCTTGCGGACGGCGCAAGGGTTCGCCCACACTTGCACCTGGCGCAAGTGCAGGTGTTCGCGGCATTCGCGATGGCGGTTGTACGGTAGAGAGATTTTTCAAAGGGAAATCAACGTTATCTGCGGATGGATTTTCTGCCGCCGCACAGCAGGGCAACTGCCGGGGCCGCCATCAGAGAACCTGTTTTCGTGCGATCTGTGTCGTCTGTGGATCAGTTTGCGATCTGTTTGATGAACCCGGGGGTGTTCAGTTCCCTCTCCAGCAAATATTGGAAGTAGCCCTGCATCACGGCTTCGATCTCTTTTTGCGTCTCCGCGTCGGGACGGGCGCGCGCCGCGGCGCGGTGGTCGCTGCGCTGGAAGTGACGCAGGTATTTCAGCGCGTCCACCGAGACGGGCCACAGGCGCGGCAGTCCCTGTCCGCAGCGGGGACAGACGGCGCCTCCCAGCGCGGCGGAGAAGAACTGGTCTTCAGGCTGGATCTCGTTCCCGCAGTTGGCGCATTCGAAGAGCCGCGGGCGGAATCCCAGAAGGTCGAGCAGGCGCATTTCGCAGGAGCGGACCGTCAGCCAGGGGTTCTCCCCGGCGTCGAGGCGAGACAACGTCTCGGTGAGGAGGCGGTAGAGGGACGGCGACGCGCTTTCTTCGTCGGGGACGAAGCGGTCAATCAGTTCCAGGACGTAGGCCGCGTAGCCGGTCAGGGTCAGGTCGACGCGCAACGCGGGGTAGGCGTCCACCGTCTCGGCCTGGGTGACGATGAAGAGGTCGCGTCCGCGCGCCAGTTGCAGTTTGACGCGGGTGAAGGGTTCGAGGTGTCCCGCTTTGCGCGAGGCGATCTTGCGCACGCCCTTCGCGACCGCGCGCGTTTTTCCCTGCTCGCGGGTGTAGAGCGTGAGCAGGCGGTCGGCCTCGCCAAAATCGCTGTGGCGCAGGACGACGGCTTCGACGCGGAGGGAGCGGGGTTTGTCCATAGAGAACAGAGAGAAGAGAGTAGAGAGCAGGGAGCAGGGAGCGGGGAGCAGAGAGCGGCCGCCGTTCTCGGATCATCGGCGCGGCAGCCACTCCGGCGTGAACGCTCCGGGCAGCAGCCCGGCGACAGTCGTCTCTGTGACGATCTCGCCCTTTCCGTTCGCGAGCAGGACGGCAGTCTCCAGGCCGAATTCCGCCATCACCTGGCGGCATCCGCCGCAGGGCGAGCCGCCGTTATCGGTGACGACCGCGATGACGTCGAACTCGCGCTCGCCTTCCGAGACGGCTTTGAAGATTGCGACGCGTTCCGCGCAGACTCCGCTGGGATAGGCCGCGTTCTCGATGTTGACGCCCGTGTAGATTTTTCCGCTCTTCGTCCGCAGCGCCGCGCCGACGGGATATTTCGAATACGGCACATAGGCGAGTTCCCGCGCTTTGTCGGCGAGGTTAATTAATGTCTTGTAATCTTCGCTGATCATTCAGTCTCCTTGCGATGAAGAAAAGAAACATGGCATTCATCTTTCATCTTTCCTTCTTCCCACTCACCTTACGGATCGCCCGCGCGGGGATTCCCACGACCAATGTGTCGGGCGGGACGTCCTTCGTCACCACCGCGCCCGCGCCCGTGCGCGCGCCGTCGCCGAGGTTCACCGGCGCCACCAGCATCGTGTCCGAGCCGATGAAGACGTTCTCGCCGATGACGGTGGGATGCTTCTTCTCGCCGTCGTAATTGCAGGTGATCGTCCCCGCGCCGATGTTCGTCCCCGAACCGATGTCGGCGTTGCCGATGTACGAGAAGTGTCCCATCTTCACGCCGTCGTGCAGGTACGAGTCCTTCACCTCGCCAAAATTTCCCATGTGGACGCGGCTGCCGAGATGCGCGCCTTTCCGCAGCCGCGCGAACGGCCCCATGTCCACGTCGTCTTCGAGCCGCGCGCCCTCCATCACAGACATCAACACCTTGCAGCGATTCCCGATCTTCGAATCGCGGATGAGCGTGTTCGGCCCGATGACGTTCGCCTCGCCGATCGCGGTCCCGCCGTGCAGGTACGTGTTCGGCCAGACGACCGTGTCGCGTCCGATCTCGACGCCGACCTCGATGTACGTCGACGCGGGATCGATCAACGTGACGCCGTTCAGCATGTGACCCAGGTTGACGCGCCGACGCATCTCCGCTTCGACCTCCGCCAGGTGGACGCGCGTGTTGACGCCGACCGCCTCCTCCGCGTCTTCCATGACCTCGGCCTGCACCGTCAACCCCGATTTCACCGCCACCTCGACCGCGTCGGTCAGGTAGTATTCGCCTTTCTGCGGATTCTTCTCGATGCGGGTCAAGGCGTCCCACAGCCAATCCGCGTCGAAGCAGTACGCGCCGACGTTCAGTTCCTTGATCCGCTTCTGCTCCTCGGTGGCGACGTACTCCTCGACGATGGCCTGCACCGTCCCATCCGCGGCGCGGACGACGCGCCCGAACCCGTGCGGGTCGTCGTTGAAGACCGTCAGCATGGAGATGGGGCCGCGGCTGGCTTTTTGTTTTTCGACCAGGCGCGCCAGCGTCTCGCCGCGCAGGAGGGGCATGTCGGCGTAGCAGACGAGGACCAGCCCTCCCGTCCCGCGCAGAAGCGGAGCGGCCTGCATCACGGCGTGAGCCGTCCCCAGCTGCGGGTCCTGGACGACGGTGCGCGCCGAATCGCCGAGGTAGTCGGTCACTTTTTCCGCGCCGTGTCCGATCACCACGACCGGCGTCTCGTTCGAGGCCTGCTTCACGGCTTCCAGCGCGTGCCAGATCATCGGGCGTCCCAAAACGGGGATGAGCACCTTCGGCAGGTCCGACTTCATGCGCGTGCCCTGTCCGGCGGCGAGAAGGATGGCGGTGATTTTCATAAGCGGCTCCTAAAATAAAAACAGGCTGCATCCGCCGCGGCGGGGGCGAGCCTGTCGGGAAAAAAGCCCCGCCTGCGCGGGATGTTTAAGAGGCTGGGGCGCCTGGATTCGAACCAAGATCCACAGATCCAAAGTCTGGTGTGCTGCCATTGCACCACGCCCCAGTGCGGGCGGGATTGTATCACAGGGACGGCGGGCGGGCAATGTCACGGTTTGGAAACGAGCGGCTTGGTCCGTCCCCTGGGCGCGATGCCGAGTTGTTTGGCCTGTTCGTAGGAAATGACGTCGGGGTGAAGCGGCGGGTTGCCGTGTTTTTCCACGGCTTCGTCCCAGAAGGCGTCGGCGTCGCGCGCCTTGATCTTTTGCTTCTTCTGGGCGAAGAGGTTTTCGATGTCCTGCGTGGGGACGTTGACCGCGGCCGAGATGGGCGTCAGCGGACGCGGCGTCTCCTCCGCCGGGGCGGTGGGCATGCCCATCGAGCGGAGCGCCTTCTCCATCGCCTCGCGGACGTCCAGCATGGCGTTTACGTTTTTGAGGATGTGGTCCGGGGCGGTCAGTCCCTCCCCGGCCACCAGCAGGCCGTAGAGCGCGTCGACGGGGATGAGGATCAGGTCGTGGTCGCCGCCGCTGAAGACGTGATAATGGTTGGGGCCTCCCTGGTGGATGAAGCGCGAGACTTTCTGCCCGGCCGCGAAGATCGCCATGATTGCCGAGAGCAGGGAGACTTCCATGCTGGAGTCGTACAGGTCGCCAGCGCGCTCGAGGATGCGCCCGCGGTCGCTGAGCAGGTAGACCGCCTGCGCGTTCGTTTTCCTGCGGAGTTTGGTGAGCAGGTCCGCGATGGTCTCGCGGCTGGCTTCCACTTTTTCGTCTTCGGGCGGCAGGATGGTGCGTTTGAGGCCGAGGGCGCGCTCCACCACGTCGAGGAAATCGGCGAGCGGAATGGGCTTGTCGAACATGGCCATGGCCCCGGCCGCCAGCATCTCGTCGCGCGTCTTTTTGTCGGTCATGGCGGTGATGAGAATGGAGCGCACGTCGGGGTTTTTGACGCGCACCTTCTTCATCAATTCCACGCCGGTGATGCCGGGCAATTTGTAATCGGAGACCAGCAGGTCGAAACGATGGCGCGCGGCTTCGAGCAGGGCTTCCTCGCCGGAGGGCGCTTCGTAGATCTCGAGCTTATGTCCCAGCGTATCGAGGGTGGCGTGGAGCAGGCGCAGGATGTCGCGCTGGTCATCCACGAGGAGGATGCGGGGAGATGACATGGGGCGATTATAGCAAAAGAAACCTGATTCCTCGCGAAACCAGGTTTCTAATTTTGTTAGGGCAGGCAGGCGTCGCCGTAATCGAAAGCTTCGATGTTGTAGAGATCGCTGGCAGCGGTGGGATCGAGCGCGAAGTTGCAGAAGTCGAAGCGCGCCGCGGCCGTCTCGATGCGGAAGAAGAGCGGGATGGCGGGCAGGTCCTGGACGAAGATGGCCTGGGCGAGGCGGTAGTTTTCGGCGTGAGAGGCCTCGCTCGGCAGGGATTGACGCGCCGAGGAGCAGGCCGCGTCGTATTCGGGATTCTTGTACCCGCTGACGTTCGTCCCGACCCAATGGTTGGCAGCCGAGGGAATCTCGAAGGAGGCGAACCGCTCGCAGGCAGGCAGGACGGAGGGCGTGTGCATGGCAAATTCAGCCAGGTCAAAGTTGCGCCCAAAGAGCGGGCCGGCCGGGCCCTCGGCGTAGAATTCCAACTGCGAAAGATGGACGACGTTCACGCCGATCCCGCATCCGATCAGGGACTGGGAAAGGATGTCGGCCACCTGGCGCCGCTGCGCGGCCGATGTTGCGATGTAGGTCAGGTTCAGTTCGGTCCCGTTGACGACGCGGTCCACGCCCTGGGCGTGTCGCGGCGTGGCGGGGTTGTTGTCGTGGTCGCGCCAGCCCATGTTGTTCAGGAGTTGCTTGCCCTTTTCGGGGTCGAATGGATACGCTTGCAGGGACGCGGCGTGCAGCGGGCTGGCCGAGGCCGCAAAAGAGTCTGGCACGTCCACCAGGCCGTACAGGACATTGCTCACAATCGCCTGGCGGTCGAGACAGTAGGCGATCGCCTGCCGCAGGCGCGGGTCGGCGAAGAAGTCGGGACGGTCTTTGGCCTGGACGCCGTCGTCGTAGGAGGCCGGGGAAATCCCCAGCGCCAGCCATTCGAGGGTGGGCGTCTGCCCAAAGTAGGCCCGCGCCTGGCCGGTGCGGTCCATCTCTTTCAACAGGGAGGTTTGCGCGTCGAGATTGACGGTGGAGTCGATCAGGTCGCAGCGCCCGTTGATGAGGTTGGCCATGGCCGCTTCCGCGTTGGGGACAATGCGGAAGATCAGTTCGTCGAATTTGGGCAGTCCCTCGGCGGCGCGGAAGTAGTAGGGATTCTTCGTCAGCCGCAGGCTGTCGTCGTTCCATTCTTTGACGACGTAGGGGCCGTATCCCATCGGGGCGCGCGAGGAGAGTTCCGATTTTTGCAACTCGGACGCGGAAAGTTGTCCCCACACATGTTTTGGCAGAGGCGTCCAGAAGTTGACGAAATAGGTCGGGTCAATGAAACCGGGTTTGCCCCACCATTGGAGCGTCTGATCGTCTACGGCCTCGTAAGACTGCGTGCGGTCAAAGATGAATTTCGAGCCGGGCGTCTCTTCGTTTTTCGCGAGGGTAAAGGCATAGGCGGAATCTTCGGCGGTGACCGGCGTCCCGTCGGACCAGAGCAGGCCGGACTTCAGTTTGAACATGACGGTCATGGCGTCCATGGCGAGCGGGTTGATCCCGTCGAAGACGACCGCGCACTCGTCGCTCCGGCATCCGGCCGGGCGGACGCGCGTCCCCGCTTTGAGGATCGTCAAGATCCCGTCCGCGTCCGCCACTTCGTTTCCGTTCGTCACCGAGACGGATGCCAGCTGCACGCTGCCGTCTTCCAGGTTGGGCATTTTTTCGAGGATGACCGGCTTGTAATCGTAGCCGAGCGCGTCGAACGGCCCATCGTAGACGGCTTCGAGGACGCTGCGCGCCGCGGCGTTCGGACCTCCGAGCGGGTACAACGTGTTGGGCGCCGCGCCCAGGCAGACGTTCAGCGTCCGCGGCGGGAGCGGGGTGGGCGTGTACGCGGGAGAGGGAGTCTGCGTGGCGGCGGGGGCCGGAGGCGGCGCGGAAGTCCCGCCCTGCCCCGGCTGGCAGGCGGATAACGTCAGTGAAAGCAGGATGAAAATCGCAAAGATGGCATGAAGCGGGCGGTTCGACACGGGCATGGCGGTCTCCTAAAAAAACAGGATTCGGGCGTGACCCGAATCCTATCTCATTATCAACTTTCCAACAAGCGGCGTTTAGTCCACCAGCCAGCAGGCCACCCAGTGACCCGGGCGGGCTTCCCTGAATTCGGGTTCTTTTTGCGAGCAGATCTCCACCGCGATCGGGCAGCGCGTGTGGAAGCGGCAGCCCGTGGGCGGGTTGAGCGGGCTTGGCACGTCGCCCTTCAAAATGGCGCGCTCGCGCTTCGCGTTGGGATGCGGGATCGGGATGGCGGACATCAGGGCTTTGGTGTAGGGGTGCAGGGGTTCGCGGTAAAGGTCGTCGCGGCTTGCCAGTTCCATCATCTTGCCGAGGTACATCACGCCGACGCGGTCGGAGATGTGTTCCACCACGCCCAGGTTGTGGGCGATGAAGAGATAGGTGAGGCCGAACTCGCTCTGGAGTTCCTTGAGGATGTTAAGCACCTGCGATTGAATGGACACGTCCAGCGCTGAGACGGGTTCGTCGCAGACGATGAACTTGGGCTGCAACGCCAGGGCGCGGGCGATGCCGATGCGCTGGCGCTGTCCGCCTGAAAATTCATGCGGGTAGCGGCGGGCGTGGTATTCCTCCAGCCCTACTTTTTTCAGCATCTGGATGGCGGTCTCCCAGCGTTCCTTGGGCTGGCCGATCTTGTGGATCTGCAAGCCCTCCATCACCGATTCGCCGATGGGCATGCGCGGGTTGAGCGAGGCGTAGGGGTCCTGGAAGATGATCTGCATGTTGCGGCGCATGGCTTTGAGGGAGCCCGGGCGCATGGCGAGGAGGTCTTCGCCGTTGAAATAGACCTGTCCCGAGGTCGGTTCGATGAGGCGCAGGATGGCGCGCCCGACGGTGGTCTTGCCGCAGCCCGATTCGCCGACCAGCCCCAGCGTCTCGCCGTTCCTGACGGCGAAGGAGACCTTGTCCACGGCCTGCACCTGCGCGACCGTGCGCTGGAGCAGTCCGCCGCGCACCGGGAAGTATTTGACCAGGTCTTTCACGACCAGCAGGTCGGCTTTTTGAGAGGTCTGTGACGGGTTGTTCATGACGCTACTCTCGCTTCGTGACATAGGGTTGTCCGCTCTTCAGCGGGGCGGAGTGGTTCTCTGCGTCGGTGTACAGCCAGCAGCGGGCTTTGTGGCCTTCGGCGATGTCCGCCAGCGGAGGGCGTTTTTCCGTGCAGATGGAGAGGTTGTAGTCTATGCGGGCCTGGCAGCGCGGGGCGAAGCGGCAGCCGGGCGGCAGGTTGACGAGGTTTGGCACCGAGCCGGGGATGACGTCCAGTCGGTCGCGCACTTTCCCGAGGACCGGCACCGAGCCGATCAAGCCGATGGTGTAGGGATGATGCGGCGAGTCGAACAGTTGCGCCACCGGGGATTCTTCCACGATCTCGCCGGCGTACATTACGGCGACGCGGTCGGCCATTTCGGCGATCACGCCCAGGTCGTGGGTGATGAGGATGACCGCCGAGCCGATCTTGGCGCGCAGGTCGCGCATCAGGTCGAGGATCTGCGCCTGGATGGTGACGTCGAGGGCGGTGGTGGGTTCGTCGGCGATGAGCAGGTCGGGAGCGCAGGCCAGGGCCATGGCGATCATGACGCGCTGGGCCATGCCGCCCGAAAGTTCATGCGGAAACGCTTCGGCGCGGCGCTCGGGTTCGGGGATGCCCACCATGCGGAGCATTTCGACGGCCCGCTGCCGGCGGTTTTTTTTGTCGAGTCCCTGGTGGATCTGAAGGACTTCCGAGATCTGGTCGCCCGCGCGAAAGACCGGGTTGAGCGCGGACTGGGGTTGCTGGAAGATCATGGAGATGCGGTTGCCGCGGATCTTCATCATCTCTGCTTCGGAAGCTTTGACCAGGTCCCTGCCTTCGAAGAGCATTTCGCCGTCCACGATCTTGCCGGGCGTTCCAATCAACCGCATGATGGAGAGGGAGGTGACGCTTTTTCCGCAGCCCGATTCGCCCACCAGTCCAAGCACTTCGCCCGGGCGGACGTAGAAGTCCACGCCGTCCACAGCCTTGATGACGCCGTCTTCCGTGAAGAAATAGGTTTTGAGGTTCCTGACCTCGAGCAGGGGCGGTTTGGTTTCGCTGGTCACGAGCGTTCTCCCATGAAGGAATTGGTTAACGAACGAGGCTGTCTGGCCGGCGGAGATCAGATCCCGCCGTCGTTGCGATAGGGATTGCGGCTCCCGTCATCCTTGCGCTTTTGCTTGAGACGGATGCTCACAATGCTCACAATGCCCAGCATCAACCCCAAAACGGACATGCCGTACGCGAGAAAATTCAGGAAGAACGTGGACTCGATCGCGTGGATCACCATCAGGAACGGTAAAACTACGCCCCCGACCATCAACAGGACGCTAATCGCCAGGACGAGGCCAATATGTTCAAATAATCGTTCGCGCAGCATGTTTATTTATACAGCCAGCAGGCCACCAGGTGGCCGGGTTCCGGCTCGAAATCGGGGGGTTCCTCCACTTCGCAGAGGCCTTTTATGATCTTCGAGCAACGCGGATGGAAGCGGCAGCCGGTTGGAGGGTTGACCAGGCTGGGCGGTTCGCCCGGGGGAAGTTCCTTGAACGTCTCCGCGTTTTTCGCGTCCGGTTCGGAGGTGCCGGTCAACAGGGCCTGCGTATACGGGTGCAGGGGGTTATCGAGCGCCTGGCGCACTTTGGCCTTTTCGACCAGATTGCCGGCGTACATGACGAAGATGCGCTCCGAAAAATAGCTGACCGTGGACAGGTCGTGCGTAATGTAGATGACGGAGAGGTGGTGTTCTTCCTGCAAGGCGCGAAGGAGTTTCAAGATCTCCACGCGCACGGAGGCGTCGAGCATCGAGACCGGCTCATCCGCCACCAGGAACTTCGGTTCCATAATCATGGCGCGGGCGATGACTACGCGCTGCTGCTGTCCGCCGCTCAACATGTGAGGATATTTTTCCAGGAAATCATCCACCGGGGTAAGTTTTACCTCATCCATGGCCTTGTGGATACGCTGCCGACGCTCCTCTTTATCCTTCACGCCGCCGACCAGGAGAGGTTCCTCCAGAATTCGTCGAACGGTCATAAATGGAGGCAGCGCGCCGTAGGGGTCCTGCTGGATGTATCCAACATGAGAGTGGTACCAATGCAGGCCCTTGCCGTCCAATTCCGACAGGTTTTTATCGTTAAAGATGATGCTGCCTTTCGTCGGCTTGTACAAGGCAAGGATCGTCTTCATCAGGCTGGATTTTCCGCAGCCGCTCTCGCCCACCACGGCGATCGTTTCGCCCTGCAAAACGTTAAAGGTGACGCCGTCCACCGCCTTCACGTAGCCCGCATGCCCAAAGCCAAACCGCTTGAGTTCAAACCAGACATGAAGATCGTCAATGGACAGGACGGCCTTTCGTCCCGCTTCATTCTCGATCTTTTCAACCGGGGAAGTTACATCCATGACTGTGTTCTCCTAACTTTCATACAACCAGCATTTAACCTTGCGGCCTTCGATCTCAAATACCGGCGGTTCCTCCACGCACTTGTCAAATCGGCTCGGGCAGCGATCCGCAAACCGGCAGCCAGTGGGAGGGTTGATCAGGCTGGGCGGCCGGCCGGTGATAAACTCCGGCTCCGTATCTCCGCGCAGCCTCGGCACGCTGGCCATCAACTTTTTAGAGTAGGGATGCAGCGGCTCTTCAAAAAACCGGTGCGCGTCGCTCACTTCCACGATCTGGCCGGCGTACATAATGGCGACGTCGTCGGCCAGTTCGCTGGAGGTGGCAATGTCGTGTGTGATCAAGATGAAGCTGATGCCCAGTTCCTTTTTGAGGCGCTTGAGGACGTTGAAGATGTTCGCCTGGGTCAGCACATCCAGCGCGGAAGTCGGCTCGTCCAGGATGATCAGGTTGGGAGACGTGACCAGCGCCATGGCGATGGCGACGCGCTGGCGCATCCCGCCGCTGAGTTCGAAGGGATAGCGGTTGATGAAGTCTTCGGGAACGCCGACGTGCTGGAACATTTTCTGCACCAAAGACAGCGCGCCGGCTTTGTCCACGCCGAGGTGGACGATGGCCGGTTCCGCCACCTGCTCTCCAACCCGGATCACCGGGTTCAGCGCGTTCATGGCGGCTTGCGGCACGATCGAGATGGCCGCCCAGCGAACGTTCTGCCGGAACTCTTCCTCGGGGAGGGCCATGATATCCTTTCCTTCGAGGTAGATATGACCGGAATAGGCTCCCGCGTTTCGCGGCAAAAGGCGCAGGATGGCTTTGGCCAGCGAGCTTTTTCCACAGCCCGATTCGCCCAGGATGACCACTGCGCGATTGGTATCCAGGCTGAAATCAACGCCGTCCACGGCCTGAACCGGCCCCTGTGTGGTGTTGAAATGTAACACCAATTTTTCGATGCGTAGAAGTTTATCGTTGTTCATGGCGTTATATGTTTCTCAATCGTGGATTGAAAATTCGATCCAATGCAAAGCCGAGCATGGCAAAACCGAGGCCGGTGATCATCAACAAGACTGCCGGCTCCAGGATCCAATAGTAATAGCCTTTGTAAAGCGCGCCGTTGCCCCAGGCATCGTTAATGATCTTGCCCCAAGTCGGCAGCACCGGATCTCCCAAGCCCAGGACCGCAAGGGTCGTTTCGAGAAAGACGAAGGCAGGCACCGAGGAAACCAGGCCGGGAATGAGCAGCGGGATCATGCGGGGAATGAGGTAAAGGAAGATCAAGCGGGTGTTGCTTGCGCCGTAGGAGCGCGCGGCTTCGATGTAGGTCGACTCTTTCACTTGCATGAAAATGGCGCGGTAACTTTTGATGCTGCCGGTGAAAATGCTGAGCAAGATGGTTACGCCCAAGATCACCCAGATGCTACGCGAGTAAAAAGTTCCGACCATGATGAGGATGTTCAGGAAGGGCAGCACCAGGTTGATTTCGGTAATGCGCTGGATGAGTTCGTCCACCCAGCCGCCATACCAGGCGCCGACTGCGGCGATGATCATCGTCAGAACCGAGGTGCCCAGCGCGGCCAGCAGGCCGAACGCGAGCGCGATCGGCGCGCCCCACAACAGGGGCACCATCAGGTCACGGCGGGCCTGGTCCGTCCCGGCCAGGCCATAGACCTGACCATGAAAGACGAATTCAAAATTCAGGTCGGAATCTTCCTCGAAGGTCACCGCTTCGACGAGCAGCTGATACCGGCCTTTGAGCGGCGCCGCCGGGTCGGAATCAGGCCGGGCAAACAAGCCGGTCATCACCTCCTGCCCTTTCAATCGGCGTTGCAATTTCTCATCCTGGGAAAAACGGAAGGTGGTCTTTTGGCTGACTCCAAAATCGGAAATGCGGACTTTTCGGTCGTCAGGGGTTATCAGATAAATCGACACAAACGGCAATTTTTCCGAATATTTTGCGGTGAAGTACAGCAACATCTCCTGCGGAAAGGTATCGTAAGAGTAATCGAAGGAATGGGTAAACTCGATCCGGCTGGTTCCCTTTTCGCCTGGCGTCGTCACTTTGGCGATGCCGCCATCGGCGCTGCTGACCGCAAAGGAAACCGGATATTTGACCCTGGAAAACACATTGGTCCAGGCAGGGGCCGCGAACTTCGGATTTTTATACCAAACATCTTCGCCGCCGCGCCATAAACGAACGGCCTCGGCGTAGGGAATGGTGATCATGGCGTAAGCGGCCACAAGGGTCAGCGAAAAAATGACCGCCAAGCCGGCCACTGCGGAAGGATAGCGTAAAATCTCGCGGAAAGAACTCTTCAATGCATTCATGGGTTAGTTGCCTCCGCCGATTTTGACTCTGGGGTCAACCAGGGCGTAAACGAAGTCCAGCAAAAAGACGGTCATCGCTAACAGGTAAGCGTAAATAATGGTGGTTCCCACGATGACCGGGATGTCGTACAAGCCAATCGCCTGGAACGAAGTGCGCCCCAGTCCGGGCCAGAGAAAGACGGTTTCGGTAACGATGGCTCCGGTCCACAGGCCGATCAACATCAGCGCGAAACTGGTGACAATGGTGGGCAGCGTGGGGCGCAGGATGTACCGGCGCTCGATATCGCGGGCGACCAGGCCCTTGGCTTTCGCCATTTCGACATAATCTTCGCTGGAATAGATCAGAAAAAACGTGCGCCAGTTATAAATACTGATGAAGAAGGCGCTGAAAATCAACGACGACGCCGGCAGAATCATATGTTTAAGCAGGCTCAGCGTGTAATCGAGAGGGTTATCGGGCGGCGGCGCGTCTACCATGCCGCCAAAAGGCAGCCACTTTAAAAGCGCGGCAAAGATAAGGATAAAGAAGATGCCATAGAACCAGGGCGGCGCGGCCGAGGTGGGCGAAAGTCCAATCACTAACTTATCCCAAAAGCTGCCGTATTTGCGCGAAAGAGAAAGCGCCAGAAACAGGCTGACGAAAAACAGAATCAGGTTCGAGGTCCCCATCAAGAGCAGGGTGGCTGGCAGCCTCTCCAGGATGATCAGGCGCACCTGCCGTGAACCGCTGTCGCTGGTCATATGGAGGGCGCGCCCCAGATTCAATTGCAGCGCGTTTTTTAAGTATTTGAGCGTTCGCAAAACGAGCGGCTGGTCCAAATTCAAGCGCTTTTCTTCCAGCCGAATCCGCTCTTCAATCTGGGTCTTCTTCTCTTCGTTGCTCATATTTCGGCTGGCGGGATTGTTCACCACCATTTGCGTAACTCGCTCACGGATCTCGTTGCGCATGATGGTGTCAACATGGCCGCCCATGTTCGCGATCATAATCGTAAGATAGATGCCAATTACGATGGTGACAAAGAGGGTAAGCAGCCGAACGATTGTATATTTTGCCACACGGGCGAAAGTCCCGCTGGCGGATTTCTTTTTGACAAGCGCGAAGTCTGACTGATTGGCTGTGGTCATGTTCTTTCCTCAAAGTAAGAATGCCAGGGACAAGAAAAGTTCCTTGCCCCTGGCATTTTATGCACAGCGAAACGTGCCTATCCCATTACGGGGCAGTCACAAAGTCAATGCTGGTGAAGGTCGGAACGCTCACAGGGATCAGAATGACCGCAACTTCAAGTTTGTTGGAGCCAGCTTCAAGTTTGGCGGTGACATCCGCCGGTAGAATCACCTGATACTGTCCGTCGGCAACTGCCTGAGCTTCGCCAACCAGAACGACTTCGTTCTTGGCGTTGTAGAGCAGGAACTTAACCTGCTTGATGTCGGCCTGCGGATAGGGCTGGTCGTTGTAGGTGATGTAGACGTCAAAGGCGGCTTCTTCGCCGATCTTAACCTGACCAGCGCCGTCCAACTCAGCCTCTGCCAGCATGGGTTCGCCAAAGCCGGACCAGCGTTCAGCCAGGTCGGGATACCCTTCGTAGCGCTTGAGGGTCAGGGTCTTCTCGGTCAGGAACGCCTTGTCCAGGTAGTACGGACCGGTGCCAACGATGAAGTGACCGTGGTCGGCGTACCATTTCTGCAGGTTGGCGTAGCGGGCAGCCGCTTCGTCGGCAGTGACGTACTGGCTCATGGTGGGGGCGTAGGGGACGTACTTGTCGGTTTCAGCCTGGTCGAGGTGTTTCTTCAGGATCTCCAGGCTGGGGCCGCCCACAAAGCTGGTCCATTCAACTTCCTTGGCGCCGGACTTATCCGAGGAGTAAGCCAGTTCGCCAGCCGCTTCGGCCAGGTTGCCCAGCGCGATGACGTCCCAACTGGCTTCGCCAAAGCCGTAGTTCGGCCAGAGCGAGGTCGCCATATTTTCGGCGTCAGGCTGGGTCAGGTCGGCGTAATATTCGACGACCAGCGGTTCGGTCGAAACGATCTTGACGCCCTTGAAGTAGGACATGAAGGATTCGAAGACCGGCACCGCGGCTTCGTCGTAAATGGCGCTATCGGGCTTGGCGCGGTCGAAGGTGAGGATCAGGGCCATAACCACGTCGGCGGCGCTGAAGTTGCTGCCGTCGTGCCATTTGACCGTGCTGTACAGATCAGCCGGGTAGTAGACCACCGATTTCATTTGAGAGGTCACGCCTTCTCCAGCCGGGATGAAGGTCTGGGTCTTGGCGTCCCAATCCGCCCAGGCATCCGCCGGGACCTGAATTTCAGGCGCGGTCGAGAGCGTCACCCAATCGAGGGTCTTGTTGGTGGGGGGCAGGCTGTCGAGGACGGTGATTTCCGCTTTTTCAGCGCGCAGAGGCCAGGCGAGACCGGTGTAGGGGTCGGCCATGAAGCCGGCGCTGGCGGTGGCGCGCTGGGCGCCCTGGTCAAAGGTCCAGTTGCTGCCGCCAATCTGGTTCCACGGATCGGCAAACATGTTCTGGGTGGCCCATTTCAGCTGGCCGCCTTCCTGGCCCTTGAAGCGCAGGGTGAAGGGGTACAGCTGGGCGCTTTCCACCCCGGCCGCCAGGTCGGAGGTGACCTGAACGTTGGTGTTGTAGGGGGTGTAGTTCTTGCCGTCAATCAGGAAGACCTGCAGCGAATCTTGCAGGCTCAGTTCCATGGCCTTGGCGAACATGTCGTGGCGCTCGGCAAGGGTCGTGAATTTGCCGTTGTTCAGGTCGTCGCCGACTTTCTGGAATTCAGGATCGGAGACGTTGGCGAGGAAGACCGGCATGCCCTGGACGCTGGTGTTCAGGTACATCTGCTGGAACATGTTCTTTTCATCGCGGCTGATGGCGGTTGAGGACCAGGCGGCGGTGTAAGAGTGCCACAAGCAATCGGTCGGTTCGCTCTGAATCCAAAGCGGGGAGGCTTCGGCAGCGTTCTTGTATTGGTGGTCGACTTTGAAGCCGACGGCTTCAAACTGGGCGGCTACGTAATCGCCGATCGGTTTGCGGGTGCCGTCGCTGTCGGGACGGGTCAGGAGGATGATGGTGACGGGAGCGCCTTCATATTCCCATTTGCCATCGGCTCCGAGGGTGGCGCCCATGCCTTCCATTTCGGTCTTGATGACTTCTTTGGCCTTGTCGAAATTGTAGGCATACTTGGCTTCAAGCGCGCGGGCAACATCTGCCAACTCGGCATAATCGGGGCCGTTGGTCTGGATGGCGAAGAATTTCACCAAACCGCCGCCGGCGTAAACTTCCTGGTTGATGTAGTTGCGGTCGTAGAGCCAGTTGGTGGCTTCGCGGATTTTGCGGTTGGAGAAAGGATTCAGCATTTTCGGGTCAGAGCAAACTCCGGGGTTGTAAATCATGTCGTAATACAACCCGTTTGAGCTGGAGTAGCTCAAGCCCGCTTCTTTAATCGCTGGCAGGTCGGCAGAGGAGCGGCCGTTGGCATAGATGTCAATGGCGCCAGCCTTGAGCTGGGTAACCGCCGAGTCGCCAGAGACGACAGACATGACAATCTCATCGAGCCAGCCGCCGACACGGGTGGAGGGTTCAGGAGTGGGCTCCTCCGTGGGCGCAACGGCAGTGGGCTGTTCCGCAGGTTTTGTGGGGGCGGGGGCCTGCGTCGGCGCCTCGGTCGGCTTGGGAGCGCACGCGGTGAACAGCATGGCAGCGATCATCAGGACGCTGAACGCAAGCATCAAACGATTTTTAGACATGGTTTTCTCCTCCTACAGAGAAATGTGGGATTAGATGGTTGTGTGCCTTACAAAACGCTCAACAGAATACTCTTCCCGAAACCACCTCCTTCCGAAGTCGTTTAAATCGCGCTTTTTTGCGCGTGAGGCAATATGGTAGCATAAGGAAGTTATAAAGTCAAGAAGTCGCGTTTGCGGACGGTTGCGACCGCGATATGCCCAAAACGCCAAAGACCGGGCAGTACCGCCTGCCATTGTGAAGGCCGTCAAACGCCGGTTCGAGCGGATTATTCAAGAGACTCGTCCAGGTTTGACGAGGCGCGTTTTCTCCGCAGGATGAGGAACAGGATCAGGAGGAGGGTCAACGCGCCGGCGGCGGGCAGCGCCCAGCGGCCGCCCCCGTCTCCCGTCTCGACCGGGACCCGGCCCGGCGCGGGGAGCGGAGTCGGGGGCGGCGTCGCGCGCAGGATGGGGATTTCGGCGGCGGCCGCGGCGTCCAATTCCCCGACCCCGGTCCACAGTCCGTTTTGCCGCAAAAGAAAAGCCGTCACCCGCCAGGTCTCCTCTTCGGTCAGGCTGCCTGGCTTCCAAAACGGCATCGCCGCGCGCGTGTAGGCGTACAGGGCCGCGGCGTTCGGGAAGTTCTGCAAAGCGCCCGGCCCAATCACGGCGGGGATTTCACGCGGCAGCCGGAAGCCATGCTCGTAGGGACGCTCGCCATGACAGCCAGAGATCCAGCAGTTGCGGTCTTCCGGCGGGTATGCGGCGCGGAATTCGTCGGTCAGTCCCTGGCCTCGGTCGCCGTGACAGGGCAGGCATGAGAGCCAGTAGACCTGGGCGCCGTAATCAGCCTGGGATGGAATGGCTGGCAAAATGGGTTGGGCGAGGCGGTCGGGAGTGGGAGTCGGCGCGGCCTGCCGAACGGAGGAGGCTTGTCCTCCGTCGAAAAACAGCCCTGCCAGAAGCAGGGCTATTCCAAACGGGATCAGGATGAGGCGGGAAAGATTCCGAGCCGGCACAAGTTTAAGTCCTGCCGCGCATACGCGGGTCGAGCACGTCGCGCAGGGCGTCGCCGACCAGGTTAAATCCCATGACGTATAGAACCAGGATCAAGCCGGGGTAGATGATGATGTACCAGTAGACGTTGAGGCTGGTGATCCAGTTGCGGGCAAAGGAGAGGATCTGTCCCCAGTCTGCGTAACCTATATCGGTGCCGATGCCGAGGAAGGAGAGGGCGGCGAAGGAAAGCACCACGTCGCCGATGGCGAGCGAGGCCAGCACCAGCGTCGGGAAGATGGCGTTGGGGATGATGTGGCGGAAGAGGATGCGGCTGTCTTTCACGCCGATGACGCGGGCCGCCATGATATAGTCGCGCTCTTTCACCGAGAGGATGTCGCCGCGAATGATGCGGGCGTAGCCCATCCACCCAAAAGTGATGAGGGCAATGATGGCCGGGGCCAGACTCCTTCCAAATCTTGGCGTGATCACAGCCGCCAAAATCAGGGCGGCCAGCAGGAACGGGAGCGTCAACATCACGTCCACGATGCGCATGATGATATTGTCCACCAGGCCGCCGTAATAAGCGGAGACGGAGCCTACGATGATGCCGATCAGCACGGTGGCGATGACCACGATCAGCCCGGTCTTGAAGGCGGTGCGGGTGCCCCACACCATGCCGTAGAAGATGTCATACTGGCCGGTGGAGACGCCAAGCAGGTGAGTCCATTTATCCTGGCCGGTGAGCGGTTTGTACCAGAACGGCGTTTCGGGGACATTGCGACTCCACTCCGAGCCCGGCGGACGAGGGTTGGGGCTGAATCCGTCACGCGGGATCTTATAGGGGTCTTTGGGCGTGACCGGGGGGGCGATCACCGGGGCAAAGACGGCGATAAGGATGAAGATGCCGATAAGGATGAACCCTGCTATGGACGCCGGGGTTTTGAGCAGGCCTTTGAGGATCCGGTAGTTTTCGGGGCCGATGAAGCGTTCCAGGCGGCCGATGGGCCGGACGGCAATGGTCTCGCCGAGGAGGGGATTGTTTTCTGAGGGAGCGGCAGATTGGTCCATGAAAGCCTCCTACGAAAGCCGGACGCGGGGGTCGATGAACGCGTACATGACGTCAACCACCAGGTTGGAAAGGATGAGGATCAGCCCGTTGAACAGGGCGAAGCCCAGGACGGTCACTACGTCGAGTTGGGCGGCCGCCTGGGCCGCCGCCGAGCCGATGCCCGGATAGACGAAGACGGTTTCCGTGATGACCACGCCGCCGAGCAGGCCGATAATCTGGAAGCCGGCCAGGGTGACCACCGGGAGCATGGCGTTCGGCCGGGCATGTTTGTAGATCACGTCGTGTTCGGGAAGTCCCTTGGAACGCGCCGTCGTGACGTATTCCATGCGCAGCGTTTCCAGCATCGAGGAGCGCGTCACGCGCAGGAAGGTCGCCCAGGAGATGTAGGAAAGGGTCAAAATAGGCAGGAACATGTGCCGCAGCGCGTCCAGGAAAACGTCAAAGCGGCCGTTCAGCAACGCGTCAAACGTGAGCAATGTGGTGTAGCGATGGAAGGTGGCGGCGTTGACCACCTGGGAAGCCCAGTCTGAAAGCCGCCCCGGCGGGAACCATTTCAGGTTGGCGTAGAAGATCATCAGCACCAGCAGGCCGAACACAAAGGTCGGGAAGGACGTGCCGACAATGCTGAAGATGCGGGCGGCCTGGTCAATGAAGCCGTTTTGATGCACCGCCGCCTGCACGCCCAGCCAGATTCCGACCAGGATGATGGGCGCCACCGCCCAGATAGCCAGGTCAAGGGTGTTGGGGAAGCGGTTCTTAATGAGGTCCGCCACAGGCTGGGAGGCCACGCGCGAATAGCCAAAGTCGCCGAAAAGGATGCCGCCCTTTCGCTCGCCGGTCGGGCCGGGTTGTCCCACCAGCCAGCGCCAATACTGCACGTAGAGAGGCTTATCCAGTCCGTACTGCTTGATGATGCCTTCCACCGCGCGGTCGTTCTTGGGGATATCGCGTACGTACAGGGCCGAGCGTTCGATCGGGCTGAGGAACTGTAACATGAGGAAGATCAGGACGGTCACGCCAAATAAGAGCAGCGGGACCAGCAGCAAACGGCGGATAATGAAGTTGATCATTGTGGCACCTCAATTCTGCTTTGTTTTTGCCATCTGGAGCGCAATAAAAGCGGCAGACTTTGATTAGGCTCCAGATACCAAAAAGGAAGGTTGGGGAGCCTGTTGCCAGGCTCCCCAATTTTTTTACAGGTTCTCTGACAGGTTAGTCCTTGGAAAGCGCGTACCAGTACATGCCAGAGTAGATCGGGTTGTAGTACCAGCCCTTCACCCAGCGCTGCTCGTAGCGGCGGCCGGTGGCGGTCGCCAGCAGGATGAGGGACGGGTTGTCGTACTGCATCTGGTTGACCTGCGCGTAGATCTCAGCGCGCTTGGCGGGATCAACCTCGGCCACGCCCTTGTTCAGCAGGTCCTGGTAGGCGGCGGCCATGTCTTCCGGCAGGGATTGGCGGCGGCCATAGGTGCCGGTGAGATAAGGCACATACCAGTTGTGCGGGTCGTGGATGTCTTCGAGCCAGCCGCTGATGAAGATCGGCAGGGTCTTGGCGCGCTGGGCCTGCAGGAACGCGGGCCACGGCAGGCCGAGCACCTCAACCAGGAATTTGTCGTTCACCGCGGAGAGATTGGCGGCCATGATCTCGGCCACAGTCTGTCGGGCGGTGTTGCCCTGGTTGTAGGTAGCCTGGAAGCGGAAGCCGGTGGTCCAAACGTCGCCTTCATCGTCCTCGCCGGCGGGTTTGCCGTCTTTATCGAGGTCGGCGGCTTTGAATTCCTCTTCGCACTTGGCTTCGTCGAAGCTGTAGTGCGGCGCATTGGCGTCGTAGCCGGGCATGCCCTGGACCGGGATGGTCAGGGTTTGCACGCCTTCGCCGATCATCACGTCGCGGATGTAGGTGTCCCAGTCGAAGCAGTAGTTGAAGGCCTTGCGGATATGCTCATCGGCAAAGAAATCAACCGGGATGCCGTTGCCATCCAGCGCGCCGGAACCAATGTACTGGTTGCTGGCGATGTTGAAGTTGAAGAATACGTCAGTGTGCGTAACCTGCGGGATGCCGACATAGCGGCGATAGGGGCCAGAGCCGTCGCCCACAGGGGTGCAGGCGCTGAAGTCGCCGGTGGCGGAATCGTACGCGCATTCTTCGCCGACCTGCGGGTCCACCTGGGCATAGTCTGCCTGCGAACCCACAACCAGGTTATCGGAATCGCCAGCCTGGAACATGGCGAAGCGGGTGCCGAACTCGCTGACGTTCTTGATCACAACGCGCTCGAGAGCGGCAGGACCGGTCGGGCCGCCTTCCCAGGCGGGTTCGGTGCGCCAGTAGTTGTCGTTGCGGACAAGAACGATTTCCTCGCCCTTGGTCCAGTGGTCCAGTTTGAAGGGACCGGTGCCGTTGGCGATGGAGGTGAAGGGATCATCCTCGGAAGTGAACGCATAGAAGTTCTGCCAGGTGTCGCAGGAGCCGTCCCAGCCGCCGTTCTCAACGACCCATTCCTTGTCCATGATGGAACCCCAGTTGTTGGCGATGGTCGCCAGGAAGGGCCCCCAGGGAACGGCGAGGGTCATGGTCACGGTGCCGGCGGCGTCGTCAGCGACGATGGCGGCCTGGGTCTTTTCGCAGGCAGCCTTCAGGGCAGCCGCGTCGGCGGCCACGAGGGCTTCGCGGTCGTCATAGAGGCCGCCTTCGGGGTCGACAAGCACGGAGATGTCGTCAACGCCAACGCCGAAGAAAGGCTCGGTCAGCATCCACTGCGGGGAGGCGGTGCTGCCCTGCAGCAAACCGCGCTGGAAGGTGTAGGCAACGTCCGACGGGGTCAGGTCGCCGCCTGCATGGAACTTCACGCCCTTGCGGATGGTGAAGGTGTAGGTCTTGCCGTCCGCGGAGATGTCCCAGGATTCGGCCAGTTGAGGGATGAACTCGTCGGCGTTTTGCCGGTTGTACCAAATCAGGGTCTCGTAGATGTTGGCGATGATCTCGCCGCCCGCGGTCTCGTAGTCGAGAGCGGGATCGAGCGTTTCAGGTTCGCCGAACGTCGGGCGGAAGTAGGTGGTCGCATCGGCCGACGCGAAATCCGAAGCCGGAGCGGGGGGCGCCTGAGTTTCCACGGGCGCCTGGGTGGGTTCGCCGCCGCTGGACGGGGGGGCCTGTGTAGCGGTGGGAGCGGGCGCGCCGCACGCCGCAAGCGCCATGCTCGCGATGATCAACAGGCTGAACAGGGTAAATAGTTTACGCATCTTTCTTCTCCTCGTAAATTAGAAACGGATTTTGAACGAACATACTTACGGGTTCAGGGACAAAGCTACCTGAGGGGACATCACCTCCTTCCAGGATGGATCGGGAACGCTAAAGGAAACGTTCAGCGAAGAAACAGGCAACGAAGTGGCCTGGCGTGATCTCGCGGAACTCGGGGCGGGATTCCGCGCAGACTGGCTGGGCGATCGGGCAGCGCGTACGGAAGCGGCAGCCGGAAGGCGGGTTGGCCGGGGACGGCACGTCGCCTTCCAGGATCACGCGCGCGCGCTTCGCGTCCGCCACCGGGTCCGGTATGGGGACTGCCGAAAGCAGGGCCTGGGTGTAGGGATGGAGCGGCTTCTTGTACAGCTCATCCCGCTCCGCCAGTTCCATGATCACTCCCAGGTACATCACCGCCACGCGGTCGCTGATGTGACGGACCACCGAAAGATCGTGGGCGATAAAAAGATAAGTGAAGCCGAACTCTTCCTGCAAGTCTTCGAGCAGGTTGATGATCTGCGCCTGGATGGAAACGTCCAGCGCGGAGATGGGTTCGTCGCAGATGATGAAGGAGGGTTGGAGGGCCAGCGCGCGCGCCACGCCAATGCGCTGGCGCTGCCCGCCGGAGAATTCGTGCGGATAGCGGCTGGCGAACGAGGGGTTGAGCTTGACCACATCGAGGAGATGTTCGACGCGCTCACGGATCTCTTTGCCGGTGACGGCGTTGTGGACCATGAGCGGCTCGCCGACGATCTGCTCGACGGTCATGCGCGGATTAAGGCTGGCGTAGGGATCCTGGAAGATCATTTGCATCTTGCGCCGCATCTGCCGCATCTCTTCGCCCTTCAAATGGACCAGGTCTTTGTCTTCGAAATGGACTTTTCCGGCCGTGGGTTTGTATAGTTGAAGGACCGTGCGGGCCACCGTAGACTTGCCGCATCCCGATTCGCCCACCAGGCCGAGCGTCTCGCCGCGGTAGACTTCAAAGCTGATCTCGTCCACCGCGCGCACCGCTCCCACCTGGCGCTGGAATACGCCGCGATAGATCGGGAAGTGCATCTTCAGGTCTTCGACTCGAAGCAGGACTTCGCTATTGGCGCTCATGAGCGGGGCCTCCCGGTTTTGGTGTCCACCCAACAGGCAACGCGATGTTCGGGTGTGATCGATTCGAGGGCGGGATTTTCCTTCCAACAACGTTCTAACGCCCATTTACAGCGCGGCGCGAACGGGCACGCGTGCGGCTTCTGATAAAGCACCGGGGGCAGCCCCTCGATGGAGAACAGCCTGTCGTGCTGCTTTGCGTCCACGCGGGGCAGGCTGCCCAGCAAGCCGATCGTGTAGGGATGCGAAGGGTTGGCGTAAAGTTCCCCCACCGAGGCTTCTTCAATAATAAAGCCGCCATACATGACCACCACGCGGTGCGCCAGTCCGGCCACCACGCCCAGGTCGTGCGTGATCCAAATGACGGCCATGCCCAGTTCCTGGCGCAAGCGCTTCACCAGGTCGGTGATCTGGGCCTGGATGGTCACATCCAGCGCGGTCGTGGGTTCGTCCGCGATCAAGATCTGCGGGCTGCAGGAAAGCGCCATGGCGATCATCACGCGCTGGCGCATACCGCCGGAATACTGGTGAGGATAATCCTTCAAGCGCTCCATCGCATTGGGAATGCCCACCATACCCAGTAATTCGGCCGCGCGTGTTTCCGCCTGTTTCTTCGTCATGCCGAGGTGCAGCGCCAGCGGCTCCGTCAATTGCTTGCCGATGGTCAGCACCGGGTTCAATGAAGTCATCGGGTCCTGGAACACAATGCTGATCTGGGACCCGCGCACGTGGCGGATCTCTTCATTGGTCATTTTGAGCAGGTCATGCCCGGCGAATTTGGCCGTCCCGGCAACCACCCTGCCGGGCGGGTTTGGGATCAGTCCCAGCACGGAAAGCATGGTGACGCTTTTTCCGCACCCGCTTTCGCCGACCACTCCCAGGGTCTCCCCCTCTTTCAGCCCAAATGAAACGCCGTTAACTGCATGGACCGTCCCATCCGGAGTTTTGAACACAGTCTCCAGGCCTTGCACATCTAGAATGGTATCAGGCATTAGCAAGATCCTTTTGTGTTGTAGGATAAAAAAGCCTTTGGGTTCAAACCAATGGGGGAATTATACCCAAATATCAAAGCGAGTCAACCGACGGACGGGAAGCGGCGGCCTCCCGGTCAAGGACGTCATCGGGTTGTGTTAGAATTTCTCACCATGAAAGAACGGCCGCTCCTCGTGTTGGCGTCCAACTCGCCGCGCCGCAGGGAATTGATCGCCCTCGCGGGACTTCCCTTCGAGACCATCGTCCCGGATGTGGACGAAAGCCTCCTCCCCGGCGAAGCGCCGCGCGACTACGTCCGCCGCCTCGCCGTGACGAAGGCGCGGGCCGCGTCGCCGCGGGCGGACGCGTCGCAGGTCATCCTCGCCGCGGATACCGCCGTCGTGGATGGAGACGCGGTTTTGGGCAAGCCCGCCGACCCGTCGGACGCGACGCGGATGCTGCGTCAGCTGCGCGGGCGCGTCCATCAGGTCTTCACCGGCATCGCCGTCCTGCGCGTCCGCGACGGGAGTCTCGCCGCGGATGTGTGCGTGACCGACGTGCCGATGCGCGCCTATGGCGACGACGAGATCGAAGCCTACGTGCAGACCGGCGACCCGCTCGACAAGGCCGGCGCGTACGCCATCCAGCATCCGCGCTTCCAGCCCGTCGCTTCGATGAGCGGCTGCTACGCCAGCGTGATGGGACTGCCCCTGTGTCACGCCGCGCGCCTGCTCTCGCAAATGGAGGCGGCGCCGCGCGCGGATGTCCCGTCCAATTGCCAGTCCTTCTTAAAATACAACTGTCCCGTTTACGAGGAAATTCTCGCTCCCCAACGCGCGGAGTGAAAGAGGAACGAATGAAAAAATTCCATTTCGGCGTCGCGCTCGCGCTTCTGTTTCTGGCTGGCTGTTCCGGCGGGGGCAAATTAGGCGGCTCGCTTTTCCCCACGTCCACGCCCCTGCCCACCGCCATCGCGCGCGTCACGCACGCGCCCGACGCCGCGCCGGTCGTTACCGCGTTTTTGGAATCCTTAAAAAATGGGGATTACGCATCCATGTACGCCCTGCTCGACTCGGCCTCGCAAGCCGCCGTCACGCAGGACGATTTTACCGCGCGCTACCGCGAGACTCTGAACACCCTCAGCGCGTCCACCCTGGACTTTGAAGCGGGCGCGGCCGCAACCGGCCCCGCCGCCGCCCAGGTCCCCTTCCGCGTCACCTACCATTCCGTCCTGGCCGGAGACATCGCCCGCGATATGACCGCCCGCCTCGTCCGCGAGAGCGGCGGATGGCGCGTCCAATGGGACGAGGGGATGATCCTGCCCGAACTGGCGGGAGGCAACCGCCTCGCGCTGGACTGCAAAGCGCCCGCCCGCGGCGACATCTTCGACCGCAACGGCGAGCCGCTCGTCTCGCAGATGGAAGCCATCGCCCTCGGCGTGGACACCGGCAACGTCAACTTCGACCGTCTCTTCGATCTCACCAAAGAACTCTGGCAGGTGACGGGCGTCAACCCCGAAACGCTCAACAACAAGATCGTCGCCTCGGGGCCCGGCTGGTACATCCCCGTCGGCACGACTTCGCGCGAGGAGGGAGCGCGGCTGCTCGGCATGCAATTCAGCGGGCTGGTGGTCAATCCCTACCAGACGCGCTACTACCACAACAGCGGCATCGCCTCGCAAACCATCGGCTACACGTTGAGCATCTCTCCTGAAAACCTGGACGCCTACAAACGCCAGGGCTACTGCGGCAACGAACGCGTCGGCTGGATCGGCGTGGAAAAGGCGGAGGAAAGTTACCTGGCCGGCGAACACGGCGGCTCGCTGTACGTCGTCAACCCGCAGGGACAGATCGTCACGGACCTGGCGCAGAAAAAAGAGAAGCCCTCCAGCAACGTCTATTTGACGCTGGACAAAAACCTGCAACTCTACGCCGAACAGGCGCTGGCGAACTTCACCGGCGCGGTAGTCGTCATGGAGCGCGACAGCGGCCGCGTGCTGGCGCTGGCCTCCTCGCCCGGCTTCGATCCCAACCTGTTCGACCCGCAAAACTACAACAACGGCGAGCTGCTGCCCGCCCTGCTCAACAACCCCGACCGCCCCATGTATAACCGCGCCACGCAGGGACAGTATCCGCTTGGCTCGGTCTTCAAGGTCATCACCTTCTCCGCCGGCCTCGAAAGCGGACTCTACCTGCCCGAGACGACCTACGACTGCCAGTACGACTTCACCGAACTACAGGACCGCACCCTCCACGACTGGACATGGGACCACTGCCAGACCCGCCAGCGGGCCGGCCTGTTTTGCAACACCAGCGACAGCACACCTTCCGGCGTCATCACCCTGCAGCAGGGACTCATGCGCTCGTGCAATCCCTACTTCTGGCACATCGGCCTCGACCTCTACAACAACAACCGCAGCGGCGACATCGCAAAGATGTCGCGCGCCTTCGGGCTGGGTTCCCTCACCGGCATCGTCGGCGTGGAGGAAGAGCCGGGACAGATCCTCGATCCCGCCACCGAACTCGAAGCCGCCAACCAGTCCATCGGCCAGGGCGACGTGCTGGTGACGCCGCTGCAAGTGGCGCGCTTCATGGCCGCCATCGGCAACGGAGGCACGCTCTACCGTCCGCAATTGATCGAGAAGATCGTCGGCCCAAACGGGGAAACCCTCCAAACGTTCGCGCCCGACCCGAAGGGGACTCTCCCCATCCAGCCCGACCGTCTCAAGGCCCTGCAGGAGGCCATGACGTGGGTCGTCACCAACCCGCGCGGCACGGCCTACTTCCGCCTGACGCGCAACGGCAACCTGACCGTCCCCGTGGCGGGCAAGACCGGCACCGCCGAGTCGAACATCCCCGGTCTGCCGCACGCCTGGTTCGCGGGCTACAGTTACAACAACTTCAACGGCAAACCCGATATCGCCGTGGCCGTCATCTCTGAATACGTGGGCGAAGGCTCCGACTACGCCGCGCCCATCTTCCTCTATATGATCGAATCCTATTTCTACGACCGGCCGCTGCACACCACCACCTGGTTCGGCCCCATCGGCGGCCCGGCCCTCTTCACCCCCACGCCCTTCGGCGGCATCCCCACAAAGACGCCGAGGCCGTGACCAGATAATTCCCGCCATGACCGACTTCCTTTCGGGACTCATCGTCCGCGCCCAATCCGGTTTCTTCACCGTGGAGACCGGGGAGGGCGCGGTCGTTTGCGGGCTGCGCGGACGCATCAAGCGCGGACCCCGGACCGGCGACCTCGCCGCGGTGGGCGACCGCGTCCGCGTCACGCGCCTCGCCGACGGGTCCGGCGTGATCGAGGAGGTGGAGCCGCGCCGGCGCGCCATCGTCCGCCTCGACCCGCGTCCGCTGGGAGTCTATCAACAGATCCTGCTCGCCAACCCCGACCAGGCCGTCTTCGTCTTCGCCTGCGCGCAGCCGCGTCCCCGCTTGCGGATGCTCGACCGCTTCCTCGTCGTCGCGGAGAAACAGCGCATCCCCGCCATCGTCGTCGCCAACAAAATTGACCTGGCAGACGATCCGCGAAAAATCTTTGGCATGTACGAAGACATCGGCTACCGCGTGATCTACCTCTCTGCCAAGACCGCCGCGGGCATGGACGAACTGCGCGCCGTCCTCGCGGATAAGATCAGCGCGCTGGCCGGGCCGAGCGGCGCGGGGAAGTCGTCCCTGCTCAACGCTTTGCAGCCCGGTTTGGGCCTGGCGGTGAACGAGGTCAGCGCGACGATGGGCAAGGGCAAACACACCACCGTGACGCGGCAACTGATCCCGCTTCCCGATGGAGGCTACGTGGCCGACACGCCCGGCTGGAAGTCCCTCGCGCTGTGGGACACCGAGCCCGAAGAGATGGACGCCTACTTTCCCGAACTCGCGCCGCTCGTGGCTGAGTGTCAGTTCAGCGACTGCACCCACGAACACGAACCCGGCTGCGCCGTCCGCGCCGCGCTGGAGGCGGGGAAGATCCATCCCGAACGGTACGAATCGTATTTAAGGTTGAGAGCGGGACAAGAATAGCATTTACGATTTTGGCTTTACGCTTTACGATTGACCGAACTGATGACGGATGACCGATGACGGATGACGGATGACTGACAATTGGAACCTCCTCGGAAACACCTGGGCTGTGGACATGCTCCGCCGTCACGTCGCGGCTGGCGAGGCGCGCCACGCCTATCTCTTCCTCGGTCCGCCCGGCGTGGGGCGGCGCACGCTGGCGCTGCGGTTCGCGCAGGCCTTGAACTGCGCCAACCCGCCCGCGCCCGGCGAGTTCTGCGGCGAGTGCCGCGACTGCCGGGAGATTGCCGCGCGGCGTCACCCCGACCTGAGCGTCGTCGAGCCGACCGTCCTCAATCCCGACAACCGCAAAGAGTTGATCCCGGCGCGTTACGGCGAGATCCGCATTTCGCAGATCCGCGAACTGCAAAGACTGATCAACTTAAAACCGTTCCAGTCCCGCTGGCGCGTCGTCGTCTGCGAGCGGTTCAACCAGGCCAACATTGAAGCCTCGAACGCCTTCCTTAAAACCCTCGAAGAGCCGCCCGCGCGCGTCATCGTCCTGCTGACGGCCGACACCCCCGAATCGCTGCTGCCGACCATCGTCTCGCGCTGCGAGGCGCTGCGCCTCCGTCCGCTCCCCATCGAGGCCATGAAGCGGGAACTGGAAAACCGAGGCGTGGAAAGCGGCCAGGCGGAACTGATCGCGCACGTCAGCGGCGGACGTCCCGGCTACGCCCTCCAACTCGCCGAGGACAAATCCCTGCTCGAATTCCGCCGCCAAAAGCTGGACGACCTGGTCCGCCTCGTCTCGGCGGCGCGCGTGGACAAATTCGCCTACGCCGAAAAACTCGCCAAAGACAAAGACGCCCTGCGGCAGACGCTCCTCGTCTGGGAGACCTTCTGGCGCGACGCGCTGCTCCGCGCCTCCAAAGCCGACTCGCCCGTCCTGAACGCGGACCGGCTCGAGGAGCTGGACGCGCAGGCGGCGCGGCTTGGCCTGACGGGAACGCGTCGCCGCGTGACCGAGGCCGGGCGCGCCCTCCGACAGGCGGAGCGCAACGTCAACGCGCGGCTGCTATTGGAAGTCCTGTTGATGGATTGGAATTAAGCGGGGAAGTCAGGCCTGTCCCGGCCGGTAGGGAATCGAATCCGCGAAGTCCGAAAGAGCCTGCGCCACGGCCTCGGGCTGTTCGAGCATCACCATGTGTCCCGCGCCGGGGAAGACGACCAGCCGCGCGGCGGGGATGCGGTCGCGTAAAAATTCCGAATACTTGACGGGGGTGAGACGGTCTTCGCCGCCACAGAGAATCAACGTGGGGACGGCGATCTCGCCCAGGCGCGGCATCACGTCGAATTCGTTGCAGGCCAGAAAGTCGCCGTGCAAAACGGCGGGACGGATTTCCGCCATCTGGCGCGCGGCCAATTCCTTTAAGGATGAAGACGCGGAGGCCCCGAACGCAAAATCGTTGACCAGTTTGACCGCCGCCGGGAAGGTGGCTTCGCTGGCGGTGTTTTCCAAGATCTGCGGCGCCACGCGCAGGCGCGCCCCGCTGCCGACGAGTCCCAGCCCGATGACGCGCTGCGGGAAGTCGAGCGCGAGCGTGAGGGCGACGGCGCTCCCCATCGAATGACCGACGAAGACCGCGGTGTTGAAGCGGACGGCGTCGAGGAAGTCCACTACGGCGCGGGCGTAATCCGCGACGGACTGGCTCCCGATCCCGCCTGATTTGCCGTGACCGGGCAGGTCGAGCGCGAGGACGCGCTGGCCGGGCATCCGTCGGACTTGCGGAGGCCAGTGCAGGTGAGTCCCGCCCGCGCCGTGGATGAAGATCAGCGGGGGGCGGGAGACGTTTTCCGCGCCGTGAGAAAAGTGAAAGATGTTGTTGACAGGCATGGCGCAGCGGCGAGATAATATTTTGCCTTACTTCTTATGATGCAGGCGGTCCGCGGCTTCCTCGGTGAATGGGATGTAGACCTGGACGCGCGTCCCCTTGCCCGGAGCCGAGTCGATATTCAACAGGCCGTTCACCAGTTCGGCGCGCTCGCGCAGGTTGATCATCCCCAGGCTGCCGCGCTTGTCGTAGGCTTTGTTGATCGCGGCCACATCGAATCCGATACCGTCGTCCATCACTTCGAGCAGGGCGATGCCCGGCTCGAACTGTCCGAGGCGGACGGCGATGGTGGGGGCGTTGGCGTGCTTGCGCGCGTTGTTGACCGCCTCCTCGATGATGTAGAAAATGACGCCCTGCTTGCCCATCTCCAATTGATCGGTCACGCGGGGGTCAACGTTGACGATCACGTTCTGGCTGAACGTCTCGCGCATTTTCTCGGCCATGGCCTGCAAGGCCGCGGTCAGTCCCTGCGATTCGAGGATGAGCGGACGCAGGGTGAAGAGCATGTGACGGATCTCCTTGGTGGTGCGGTGCGCCAGTTCCTCGATCTTGACCAGTTCATCCGCCGCGGCTTTGGGATTCCGCTCCGTCATTTTGCGCGCCAGGTTGACGCGCATGGCCATGGCCGCCACAGACTGGGTCGGGCCGTCGTGCAGGTCGCGCGCCAGTTTCTTGCGCGCCTCCTCGTGGACCTCCACCATGCGGTTCTTCTCCTCCACCAGGTCCTGGTAGAGACGCGCGTTCTGGATGGCGACCACCGCCTGACGGCCGATGATCTCCAACATACTGACGCGGTCCGGCGTGAAATAATGCGGGTCGGGATGCGCGAACAGCATCGCGCCGTAGACGTTGAACCCGCTCCGCAGGGGGAAGCAATAAGCGGAAGTGCAGGAGCGCAGGGCCACGATGCGGCTCAATTCGGGATCGTAACTGATGCTGGAGGAAAGGATGGGCTCGCCCTCGTCCACGACCCGCTTGAGCAGTCCCTCCGCGCCCAGCAGGGTCACTTTGAGGTCCGCGTTGGTGAAGCGCCGCGCCGAACCGATGCGAAGTTTATCGCCCTTGAAAAGGAGGACGGCGCTGACGAGTTTCGCGTCATCGCCCGCCTCGGGTTCGGGATTGAGCGCGGTGTAGCCCATGTCCAGGGCGGAATCGAGCACGCGCTTGTAACTGAGCGTGGCCGTCAACGTGGAGGTCAATTCGTAGATGGCGCGCAGGCGTTCGCTCTCGATATACCACTTGCGTTCCTGCTCGCGCAGGCGCTTCTCGCGCGCCAGGTGCAGGTAATCCGACAATTTGCTCCCGAGGAAACCGAACAGCGCGCCGAGCGCCAGCGTCGCCGCCAGGGCAATCGCCAGGGGCAGGTTGAACGTCAGGGCGTGAGCCCGAAGCCACACGCTCCCAAGTTCAATGAGGGCGAACAGGAAGGCGACGATCAACGTCCCCGCAAGCTCGAAATAGACGGAGGCGGTCAGGATCGGCAGGAGCGGCATCCACACGGCCGGGCCGGAAAGTCCGCCCTGCAAAAAGAAAAAAATCGCCGCGAACACGAAGTCCACCGCCAGGCCGATTTGGCGGTGCCAGGTCATGCGCAGGTTCGTGGCCGCGAAGAAGGTCATCGCCACGTTCCAAAGCAGCAGGACGACGATCGGCCACGTCACCGCGAGCGAAAGCCCGCCGCCCAGTCCCAGCGAGACGAGGATGCCCGCCAGCGCGATCCAGCGCAGGGAGATGACGAACCAGTCGGCGATGTAGGGCGAATCGTACGTGCGCATGGGCGTATGATACCCGAAAATCCTTAAGCGAATGTTTGCAAACTGATTTCAAGAATTTTTTGAACCGCCAGGCCCGCGAAGAACGACTCTTTGCTTCTTCGCGCTCTTCGCGGCGGCGGACTTTTCAGGCGCGAAGCTGGACGCTAAATTTCGTACCCCATTTTTTTCAGCGCGGGACCGAACCGCTCCGCCAGGACCGCCTGCTGCGCCGCGTCGTAGGCTTGACGGAAGCGCCCGATCTTGCCCTTGTAAAAGTGGAGTCCCTGCTGGTTGTCGTTCGCGCCGGGACGGTATCGATCGATCACTTCCCGGACCTCGGGCTGGGCCCCGTCCAATTTAAGGAATCCAAGCAGGCGCGTAATCTCGTTGTCGTAATCCGTCAGCAGGTCTTCGTAGCGGGCGGCGAGGGCGCGCTTTTCCTGCATCCACTTCTCCCAGATGCGGACGTATTCGGCGGCGAACTCCAGCGTCTTCTCGAAATCGGTCAGGTGCGAAAACGCGTTGGGACGTCCCTTCTGGATGGCGCGCTGGCCGAACTCGTACGCGGAGAGCATGGCGTCGCGCGGGTCGCGGTAGATGTAGGCGACCTTCAAGAGGCCGATCGCTTCGAGAAAGCGCGAGGCGGCCGACGGTCCCGCGTGAGCCTTGATGACGAAGGTGTTGCCCATCAGCGCGGGGACGGTCGTCATCGCCAGCCGCCGGGCGGAGAGGACTCCGATGTTGCAGTTCACTTCGGTCAGGATCTTTTGCAGGCGGTATTTCTCGCGGATGTCGCGCGCGTCGGCGGCGCCTGTGGCGGCCATCAGGTCGTGGATGACGTTGTAGTGCCAGCCCGAACCGGCGCGCGGCATTCCGACGGAAAGGACGATCATGTATGTGCCTCGGTTGCTTTGGTGTGCAGGGCGCTTTCCACCCCCGCCATGATCCCGGGAATGATCCAGATGTTTGGTGTGGCAAGCGAATCCTGGGTCACATTATACAGGCCAATCGCCAGCCACGCAAAAAGCGCGGCCACGCCGAGGAAGCGGAAAAATCCATCGCGCCGCAAAAAGTCGAGGGAGGCCGCCAGCGTGGAAAACTGGAAGACGAAAAACAGGACGAACCCGGTCAGTCCCGTTTCGGCCAGCAGGCGGACGTAGAGATTCTTCGGGTTGGGAAAGAGCCTGCTCTGCGGGTTCAGCATTTTCGCCACCTCGGGGACGGTGGTGAGCGTCCAGTCGGGCAGGTTGCCGTAGATCCAGAATCCGCTGGCGCCGAGTCCCACGCCCGCGAGGGGATGTTCCTCGAAGGCGGCCAGCGCGCCTGTGGCGTAGGCGCTGCGCGCGCCCGCGTTGATGCTGGTCAGGTACTCGTTGAGATTTTCCGCGGGCGCGTCCCACAGGCGGCGGAAGTAATTTTTCTGACCGAGGAAGAATGCCGCGCCGATCAGGACGCCGAGGGCGGCCGCGATCAGCGCGAGACGCGGCAGCCAGCCGCGGCGGAATCCGCCGAAGAACCAGGTCCGCGCGGCGCGCAGGTGGACGCGCCCGACGAGAAGGAAGACCAGTCCCGCAACGCCGACGCCGATCAGCAATCCGCCGCGGGAGTAGGTGGCGAGAAGCGTCAGCGCGGCAAGCGCGAGGAGAGCGGGTTCCAGCCACTTCGTCCGCGTGAGGCGGGTGTTCGTCAGCAGCGCGGCGAACAGGATCGGCAGGTACAGCGTCACGATCTGTCCCGCGAGCCAGGAGGGTTCGTAGGCCATCCCTGAGATTCGATTCGTGCGGATGAGTTCGCGCACCGAGAACGCCAGCTGCCAGTGCGTGACCGTCTCTTTTTCGAGCAGGGGCGTGTAAAACGTGACGGCTTGCAGGGCGCACCAGGCCAGGTCGAGACCGAGGCCCGCGAGAATCCAGCGCATTGTGAAGCGAGCGTCGGACTCGCCGCGGTTCATCCAACTGGCGGAGAGGAAGAACGCCAGCCCGATGACGAGGGTGACCAGGGCGCGGAGGGCGCGTCCCGAATATTCCTGCCCGCGCAGGGAGATCGGGGCGATCAGGAGTCCGAGGCCGGTCGCGGCGACGACGGCGGCCGCGAAGACCGCGAGCAGGGTCACGCTCCCCGTCCACGGGAAGGGGCGTTCGCGGCGGATGGATTGGATCAGCAAAAGGGGAAGGAGCAGCGCCAGCGGATAGAGCGCCAGCGGGCGGACGTAGGTGGTCTCGCCGAGGAAGGGGAACCAGCGAAAACTGGTGACGGGCAGGGACACGAGCGCCGCGGCCCATAACCAACGCGAAATACGGTGAGAAAAATCGGAAGAGGGTTGCATCGAGTTGCACGTGACAGGTGACAAGTTACGAGTTACAGGTTACGAGTTGCGAGTTGCGAGTTACGAGTTACAAGTTGCGAGTTACGAGTTACAAGTTGCGAGTTAC
>DKTP01000081.1:14518-14709 GCA_002473085.1 Anaerolineales bacterium UBA7227 | reverse complement strand
GAGCAGGTCGGCGAGGGTGATGCCCGAAAGGTCGAGTTTGGCTTCCACCTTCGGCGGCGGCGCGACGCGCAGGAACGTCCGCAGGTTTTTGCTTTGACGCTCCTCCAGCCACATCCCAATCTCTTTGTAGCGTTTATACAGCCGCAATTGACGCGCCAGGTCGTCGGCGGGATTCTCCTCGCCCGCCTCGC
>DKTP01000081.1:0-14428 GCA_002473085.1 Anaerolineales bacterium UBA7227 | reverse complement strand
CCGCGCCCGCCTCGCGCGCCGGCGGACGCGGCAGCAGCGCCTCCGACTTGATCTGGATCAACTTCGCGGCGATCACCAGAAACGAGGAGATCTCGTCCGCCGTCACCTGCTCAAGCGAGTGGACGTAGGCGAGATATTGGTCGGTCACCTGCGCGAGCGAAACCGCGGTGATGTCCAACTCGGCGCGCTCGATCAGGTCGAGCAGAAGCGCGAGCGGCCCCTCGTAAACGGGGATCGCGACGGTGTAGGAGGATTGCGCGGCGGGAAGCATGGCGCACAGATTTTATCACGGTATAATTTCCGCATGTCCAAACTCACGCACATCGACTCGTCCGGCCGCGCCCGCATGGTGGACGTGGGCGACAAACCCGTCACCGAGCGGACGGCGACGGCCAAGGGCGAAGTCCGCATGAAGCGCGCCACGTTCGACTTGATCCGCGACGGGCAGATCAAAAAAGGGGACGTGTTGACCGTCGCGCAGATCGCGGGCATCGCCGCCGCCAAACGGACCTCGGATTTGATCCCGCTCTGCCATCCTCTGCCTCTCTCCAAAGTGGACGTGGACCTCGCCCTCGACGAATCCCTGCCGGGCGTGGTCGTCGCCGCGACGGTCAAGACTTCGGGGAAGACGGGCGTGGAAATGGAAGCGCTGACCGCCGTCTCCGTCGCCGCGCTGACGATCTACGACATGGCGAAAGCCGCCGAGAAGACGATGCGGATTCAAAATATCCGTCTCGTGGAAAAACGCGGCGGGCAAAGCGGGGATGTCGTCAACGAATAAAGTCACTTCCATGGTTTGACGATCAACGCGTTGTCGTCGTCCGCCGCGTGGCCGAGGTAGGGAAGCCCCCACGCCTCGGCGATTGTCTTCAGGAGGGAATAGAGCGTGTACGGCGTATCGTCCTCGAAGCCATATTTGACCTGCGGCGAGATCAGCACGGTCGCGATCCGTCCGCCCGCTTTCTGGGGGAGGCCGCAGCACGAAGCGTCGCTGGTCCCCTCGTCCCAGGTGAGGATGACGAGGAACGACTGGCTGTGCGCGCTGAAGTAATCCATGATGGGTTTCATCTGCGTCCCCAGCCAGTTATCCATGACGCCGAGCCAGCAGTCGTGCGCGTTGTTGCAAAGATTCGGGGTGATGAAAACGAAGTTCGGGAGCGCGCCCGCCGCGAGGTCCGCGGGAAGATCCGTGAGGGGACGGACCGTCCGCTCGCAGCGCGCCGCGTCCAGTCGAATCGGGTCGAAGTACATGAACGGGTTATGCTTCTGGGCGTAGTTCCCCCAGTCGCCCACGAAGCAGGGACGCGGCATGTCCTCCTGGTAGGTTTTCCACGTCCGCCCGCTGGCCTCGATGAGGTCGGGCAGGCTGGGCGCGTCGACGAAGCAATCCTCGCAGTTGCGGTTCACGCCGAAGGTGTCGCCGCCGATCATGGCGAGGTAGTTCGGCAGGCTGGGATGACGTATCGCGTAATGCTGTGTGAGCAGCGTGTAATCGCCCGCGAGACGGTTGAAGATCGGCATGTCGCGGTTGCCGATGACATGCTCGAACTCTTTGTTCTCAAAGACGATGACGACGATGTGTTCGAAATTCGGGACGAGCGGCGCGGGCGTGGGACTGGGCGTGACGGACGGGACGGCTGTGCTGGCAGCCGTCGGCGGAGGCGCGACGGTCGGCGCCAGCGCGGACGGCGTAACGGTCGGCGCGGGCGTCGGCGCGGCGCAAGCCGAAAGCAGGCACGCGGTTACAATCAGGAAAAAGGAACGAATCATTTCTCGTCTCCGTTATGAAACTGACATTCCCATTATCCTACATTGTTGTATCATGTGATGGGAAAGCCGCAAAGGCGAACAAAGAATGAAAGCGCGCGGGTTTCACAGAAAAACAATCCGTGCGATCCGCGAAATCCGCGTCCAACCATAAAATGCTTTTAAGGAGACAATCATGGAAATCCTGACCGTCCCCATCGAAAAACCCGAAACCGTCAACTTCATCCTCGGACAAGCACACTTCATCAAAACCGTCGAAGACCTCCACGAAGCGCTGGTCAACTCCGTACCGGGCATTAAATTCGGCCTGGCGTTTTGCGAAGCCTCGGGCAAATGTCTCGTGCGCTGGAGCGGCTCCGACGAAGCCATGATCGGACTCGCGAAAAAGAACGCGCTCGCCGTCGGCGCGGGACACTCGTTCATCATCTTCCTCGCCGAGGGCTTCTTCCCCGTCAACGTGCTGAACGCGGTCAAAGCCGTGCCGGAAGTGGCGCGCGTCTACTGCGCCACCGCCAATCCCGCCGAAGTCCTCGTCGCGCAGACAGCGCAGGGCCGCGCCATCCTCGGCGTAGTGGACGGCTCCTCGCCCAAAGGCGTCGAAGGCGCGGAAGACATCGCCTGGCGCAAAGACCTCCTGCGGAAGATCGGCTACAAGATCGGATGACCGACAGACCGCGATGACTCGGACTTTACGACGACTCGTCCTGCTCGTTGGACTCATCCTCCTCGCGGCGCTTCTCGCGGACCTCGCGCGGGATTCGGCCTCCCCGGCCGCTCCCTCCCCCGCGCCGACTCTGACTCCCGTCCCCGCTTCGACGGCCGTCCCTGCCTCCCCCGCCCAAACCGACGCGCCCGTCCCGCCGTCCGCGCCGACCGTCACGAACACGCCCGCGCCCGATCCGTTCGGCACGCGCGTCGCCTTCACCGCCGAAGACGGACGCGAACTGGTCGGCTACTTCTATTCCTCGTGGATGCCCAACGCGCCGGTGGTCGTGTTGATGCACGAATTCGGCAATAACCAGGCCGCGTGGAAAGAGAGCAACATCATCGCGTGGATGCAAAATTACGGCGCGCTGGACTCGAGCGGGCAGGCCTACATCTACGCCGGCGGGCGTCTGCCAAACCTGCCCAAAGACCGCTCCTTCGCCGTACTGACGTTCGATTTTCGCGGTCACGGCGAAAGCCAGCCGCCGCTGAGCGGGGACCTGTACCAAAACCGGGCGGGTTTCCTCATGGACGCCCGCGCCGCCTACGCCCTCGCGCGGACACTGCCCGGCGTGGACCCGAGCCGCGTCATCGGAATCGGCGCCTCCATCGGCGCGGACGCGGTCGTGGACGCCTGCGGCGAGATCTGCGCGGGCGCGTTCAGCGTCTCGCCGGGCGGCTGGCTCGGAATCCATTATCACGACGCGGCGGAGGCCGTCCTTGCCCGCGGGTATCCCGTCCGCTGCATGTATGCGGCCAAAGATGACCCGTCCCCGTCCACCTGCTGGAGCGTGAATCCAAACGACCTCTACCGGATCTACGAGTACCCCGGCGTCAAACACGGCATGACGTTCTTCGTCCCCCGCAAAATGGAGGCGGGATTTGGCGAAAACCTGCTGGACTTCCTGCTCGCCGCCTCCCGCTAAATGGGCCGCGCAGACAATTTCCGCACGCGGGGAAACCCGTCCGCCTCATGCACATGAGAACGGAATAAACCCAAACGCCCGGTCTGCGTTTCAATTGTATAATCTCATCGACCCATCAACCAAGGAGTTTTCGAGAACCCATGAAAAATTACATGATTAAGAGCCTCGGAGTTCTGCTGCTCGCCGTCGCGCTCGCGGCTTGCGGAAGCAGTCCAACGCCCACGGCCCCGCCTGTCGACCTGCCCGCGCCGGTTGTAACCGCCGCCGTCCCGACAGCCCAACCCGATCTCTGCAACAATATATACTATCCAGTTAAAAATAAAGCGGTCTACAAATACACCAGCACGGGAAGTTCAGCCGGCGCCTATTCGTTTCAAAATGTCATCAGCCAGTCAACTCGGAAGGGTTTCACGGTCACCTCGAGGTTTAAGAAGGCTGTAAACAGGCTGCGCTGGGAATGTAAACCCGAAGGCCTGGCGGCAATGGGAATCGGCCTCACCGACATGGCCAGCAGTCAGGCAATCCGTCAATTTACCAACCTTACCGCCAGCAACATCACCGGCGTCAGCCTGCCCGCCAACCTGGCCCCCGGCATGGAATGGGCATACGCGTTCGACCTGCAAGGCACAGAAAGAGTAAAGCCGGGCGAACCGGCCGGCAACATAGCCGGGCGCATCTCCATGACTTACAAGGCTGGAAACATAGGAAACGTGACTGTTCCCGCTGGCTCCTTCGACGCCCTTGCCATCGAGGTGAAAACATCTACCGAATTTCAAATTGTCCGCGCAAACGGACAGAACCAACAGATCGTGTCGTTCGCCACCTACACCATCTGGTACGCGCCCGGCGTAGGCTGGATCAAATCGAACGGCTCAGGAAACCTCAACAGCCAAAAATACTTCGAAACCATCGTACTGGACTCATACACAATCCCGTAACAATCAGGGAGCGGACCGCCGCTCCCTTTGCACAGCCGCATGACACACCCGCCCATCCCCTTCACCGATTTCAACGGCTCTGGCCCTTCCCTTCACTTCCTGCACGCCAATGGGTACCCTCCCGCCTGCTACCTCCCCCTGTTTGAGTATTTACGTCCCGGCCTTCGCGTCGTTGGGATGCACCTTCGGCCTCTCTGGCCGGATGCGGACCCCGGCAAACTGCACGACTGGCTCCCCCTAACCGACGACTTCCTCCGCTTCCTCGCGGACCGGGAAATGGGGCCCGTCCTGGCGGCCGGCCACTCCGTCGGCGGGATCGTCGCCCTGCGCGCCGCGCTAAAAGAGCCAGGGCGCTTCCGCGGGCTTGTGTTGATAGACCCAGTCCTCTTTCCACCCTATTTCATCCTGCTTTGGAACTTGCTGCGTCTAACGGGATTGGATTGGAAAGCGCACCCCAAGATCCCCGCCGCGCTGAATCGCCGCCGTCATTTCGACGACCTGGAGACGGTCTATCGCGGCTACCGCCGGCGCGGCGTCTTCCGCCATTTGTCGGACGAAAACCTGCGCGCCTACATCGAAGGGATAACGCGTCCGCGCCCAGGCGGCGGCTACGAACTCGTCTATTCGCCGGAATGGGAAGCGCGCATCTACCGCACGGGCATCTGGCGCGACCTCGATCTCTGGCGCGGGCTAAAGACGCTGCAAACGCCAACCCTGATCCTGCGCGGCGCGCAGTCGGATACATTTTGGGCCAGGACCGCGGCCCGGGTCCGCCGCGCCAACCCGAAGATCCAGATCGAAACGCTCGAACGGACCACGCACCTCCTGCCGTTGGAAGAATCGGAAATTGCCGGCCGGCTTATAGTCGAGTTTGCGAATCAAATCCACCTTTGATCAAGGAGCATCCAATGCAGAACCGTCATCTCCTCCAGGCAAGTTTCATCGTGACGATCCTGGCGCTGACCCTCGCGGCTTGCGGACAGAAAACGCCGGTTCCCGTTACGATCATGTACTACCGCCGCGGTTATGTGGAGGGCGGCGAGGACGCCGCGTCGCGCAAAGCGCTCTCGATCGTCAAGGCGTTTCAAAAAAGATATCCGCATATCACCGTGACCCTCGTCGGGATTCCGTACACCCCCGAAGGCACCAATCAGTTGGAAGCGGCGCTGAACGCGCGCGAAGTTAACGTGTTCTCCGTCGCGCCCAGCATGCTGCCAGACCTGATTCGCCGCAGCCTCATTTCAAATGTCGAACCGTTCATGACGGCAGAGGACAAAAAAGATTACTACGAAAACGCCCTGCAGCTTGCAACGGTGGACGGCAAGGTGTACGCCTGGCCCCAATGGGTGACGGCGGTGGCGATGTTCGGCAATACGCGGCTGCTCGAGCAAAGAGGCGTGACCCCGCCGACCCTCGAGGATCCATGGACCTGGCAGGAATTTGTGGAGGCCAGCCATAAACTCACATTTACCCAACCCGATGGGACTCATGTATATGGATTCTCCGCCGCCTCCGCGCCCGGACAGGAACTTTACCTGCCCGTTTTCTACATGGACGGCGGGCGGTTACGCAGCCCGGACGCGCACGTCTTCACCTTGCAGGAGCCGGAAGCCGTCTCTGCCCTGCAAAAACTGGCCGATCTGCGCCTGACGGAAAACGTGACCCCGCCCGACTTCGGCATGGCCGGGCAGACCGATGTACGGACCCAATTCAAGGCGGGGACGGTTGCCATGATCATGGAAACGCCCAGCTTCATCACCGAACTGGAAAGCGAGGCGATTCCCTTCGTCGTCTTCCCCAACCCGGTCGGCGAGACCGGCCAACTCGTAACGACGGGCGGCTTCGGTATGTTCAGCGTGGTCGAGGTCGACGATCCCAACGTCCTGGCGGCCTCTCACCTGTTTGCGCGCTATTTAACCGGCACGGAGGTGGCGCAGGACATCCCCGGCTATCAACTCGCTCCCAGTTTACGGCGCAGCAACACCATGTACGCCACCAATGAGCCGCGCCTGGTCATTTCGCGCCTCGTCGCCTATGGCGTCTACGAGCCGCCGGTCGACATCTCTAACGAGCTGACCAGGGAATTCACGCTCGCCCTGCAGTCCATCTTGTTGGGAGAAAAGATCGCCCAGCAAGCCATGGACGAGATCGCGCCTGTTTACCAGCAGGAATTGGACGCGCAGTTCAAATGAAACCTGTCCGCGGGCATATCGCGCGTAGAATCATCTTTGCGTATTCCGGCCTGGCGTCTGTCACGATCCTGGTTTCGGCAGGCGCCATCGGTGGAATCAGACTGCTGTACCAGAGGCTCGTCCTGGAGGCGCGCCAGCGGCAGGAAATGTCGCTGCTCAGCGCGCGCATCCGCTCTGAAGCGCTGCTGCTCGCCAATTCCGTCCAGCAATACGTCATTGACGCGGAAAGCGGGGAGGCGGAAAGGCTGGCCCTCGAAAAACATATTGTCATGCTCGAAGAACTGCTCCAGCAGGCGGTGGACGGGATAAATCCGGATAACGTGGATGAAAGCATCGCCGTCGGCCTGGCGCTTCAAAACATCATGTCCTTCAAGGTGCAAAGCCGCCGCATCCTGGATCTTTCCGACCAGGAGGGCGGGTTTGGGCCCGAGACAAAACGCCAGATGGACGCCCTGCTCCAGCATTACCAGCCCGAACTGATCAAATCGCTGGAGGATTTTGAGAAACTTGAAGGCAGCGCCGCAAAATCGTCATATGCCCAGGCCGACATCTATTCGCTTCACCTGACGATCTTTATCGCCATGCTCTCGGCCGCGGCGGTCGTCTTTGCAATCGGCATGTCGGTTTGGCTGGCAAAACGGCTCATCATTCCGCTGACCGCCCTGACCGAAAACGTGAAATTGCAGCCTGAGCTGTCCCTGCAAAGGCCCATTGAAATTTCCACCGACGACGAAATGGGCGCGTTGGCGCAGGCTCTTAATCAAATGAAAGCCGAGATCAACGCCTCGCGCGACAAACTGGAAGAATACGCGGACACTCTTGAAGAGCAGGTGGAAGAACGCACCCGCGAACTGAAACTGCTCGCCATCACCGATCCGCTGACGGGAATCTACAACCGCGGCCATTTCTTCGCGCTCGCCGAAAAGATATTGGACGAAACCAAACGATTGAACCATCCGTTCTCCGTGGCGCTCTTTGACCTCGACCACTTCAAGAACATCAACGACCGTTTCGGTCATGCCGCCGGGGATCTCGCCCTCAGACAAGTCGCGCGGACGATGCAATCCCAGATCCGCCAGATGGATTTTCTCGGGCGATACGGCGGCGAGGAATTCGTGGTGGCGTTGCCCTCCACCAAAATAAGCGAGGCTCTTCAGATCGGCCAGCGGATCGTTATCGCGGCAAGAAAAATGCAAGTCGAATATAATGGGCGCAGCATTCACGTTACCATCAGCGGCGGCGTCGCTTCCTATGCCTACGACGACGAGGATCTCGGACACATCCTCTCCAAAGCCGACAAGGCGCTCTACCTCGCCAAGAAACAGGGACGCGACCGGGTCGTCGCGCACAACTTAACGACAGGTTACATGGAGAAAACATGACAGAATACTCTTCCGCCGAACTGATGATCGTCAACGCCGCGCGGCTGCTGCGCGACGGCGACGTGGTCTTCGTGGGCGTGGGACAGCCCAATCTGGCCTGTAACCTCGCCAAGCGGACTCACGCTCCCAACCTCGTGATGATCTACGAAGCGGGCGTGATCGGCGCGGAACCCGCGCGGCTTCCCCTCTCCATCGGCGACCCAACCCTCGTCAGCGGCTCGCTCTCGGTGGTAAGCATGTACGACATCTTCAGCAACTACCTCCAGCGCGGCAACGTGGACGTGGGCTTCATGGGCGGCGCGCAGATAGACAAATTCGGCAACATCAACGCGACCGTCATTGGCGCGTACGAAAAACCGAAGGTCCGCCTGCCCGGTTCGGGCGGCTCGCAGGAGATCGCCGCCTGGGCCAACCGCTGTTATATTATGACGCCGCACCAGAAGCGGCGCTTCCCCGAACGCTGCGACTTCCGCACCTCGGTCGGCGCGCTGGACGGAGGCGGGGAACGTCAACGCATCGGCCTGCGCGGACGCGGCATGGAAGCCGTCGTGACCGACATCGGCATCCTCGAGCCGAACGAGAACGGCGAACTGGTCCTGGCCGCGCTCCACCCCGGCAAGACCGTTGACGACGCGCAAGCCAATACCGGCTGGGACTTGCAAACCGCCGCGCAAGTCAGAACGACCGAACCGGTCAGCGAGCGCGAGTTGACGATCCTGCGCGCAGAACTCGACCCGACGGGCATCTACATCAAAAGCGGCGGATGACCTTGCAAGGTTGAAAGCGGAAAACAAAAACGATTGCGATAAAATCGGACGCGACGATGGAACGTCACCTCTTCCTCACCGGTCAGACTGAATTGCACGGTTCGCTGGTCGCGCTGAATTCCATGCAAGCGCGCCTGCGCGGACAAAAGGCCACCGGCCTGATCGAAGTCAAAGTGGGGACGAGCCGCCAGATCGTGATCGTCTACGCCAACGGCGTCCAGGTCGGGACATACCTGCTGGAAAACGACAAGAGCCGCTCCTTCAACCTGACTGAACTTTCCGTGCTTTGGGGCGGCGCGCCGTTTTCCGTCTCGTCCGTCACCCTCCCCGACCGGGCCGGGCGCGCCGTCTGGCTGATCCTCGAATCGCGGCTGCACGAACGCGCCGAGGTCAACAATGAACAGGATTGGAACCAACTGCTCGCGCGCTGGAAACAGGAAGGCTTCAACGGCGCGGCGGAATTAACTTCCAAAACCGTTCAGGGATTCATCGTCCTCCAAATGGGACAGGTCGTGGAGACCGAGACCGTCTTCTTCAGCGGAAACGGATTCGAGTCCGCGCCGCCTCCCAACGTCGGCGTATACGGAGCCTGGCAGGTCGCCACTTACGCCGCCTCCCCTCTCTCAGGCGCGTGGAAATGCCTGAACCTGCGCGAGAGCGCGATCCGCTGGGCCAGCCGCGCGCTGGACCGCTACCGGGAGATCGCCGGATATAAATTCCTGCAAGTCACCAGCCGGGAGATCAAAGAGATCATCCGCCCCTGGGAATGGAAGATCGAGATCGCCAACGCCTCCATCACCGACGACCACTTCTTTGCCGGCCTCGAAGCCGCCGCGCACGCCTACCGCGCGCTGCTCATGGGACTGGGGACCCAGATGAGTTTCGTCGTCGGCGGCGCGCTGACCCAACGGATCCTGAACGAAGTCTACGAAGACCTCGAAGCCGACCAGCGTTCCGCGCTGGGCGCCCACCGACTGATCCCCGCCGCATTTTCATTTTGAGACCCCCCCATGAACATCAGCCTTGAAACCAGACCCGGCGTCAAACACTCCAAACGCGTATGGAATTGGGCGCTGGCCGCGGCGCTCGCGCTGGCGGCATTCGGTTGGGTCTATTACTACGAACCCCTGCAGACGGGGGCCTACTCCAGTTACTGGAACGACAAAATCACAGACGCAATCACGCTCCTGGCCGTATTCGCCGCCGCAGGACTCAGCCTGAATTTAACGCGCCACTACGCCCCATCCGAACCGCCGCGCCGCGTCTGGGCGACCTTCACCCTCGGCTGGTGGGCCTGGGCGGCCAGCGAATCCCTCGGCTTCATTTACGATTACTTCTACTGGTACAAGTCCTATCCCGACTACACAGTCCCCGAAATCACCGTCATGGACGCCTTCTGGCTGCTGGGATACTTCTTCTTCGGACTTTCTCTATACCATCAATTCCGCCTGATCTACCGCGCCAAAGGCGGACAAAAAATAGCCGCCTATCTATTATTCATCGCCGCCATCCTCCTGGCCGCCTTCGGGCTGACCAGATGGGCGCTGGACGCCGGGCTGGGAAGCGGAAACACATGGGAAGGAATGTATCTCGGAATCCTCTATCCCGTTCTCGACCTGCTGGAGGGCGCGGCCGCCCTCTGGCTCTTCTTCCTCTTCGGCCTCGGCTACCTCGGGCGTCCCTGGTGGGGACTGATTCTGTTCGCCTTCGCCGACGGAATCGCCACCTTCTTCTGGCTCGGCGGCTACAATTGGGTTTCAGACCAGACCTACTACACGCTCGACCTGCTCGCCAACCTGATCTACCTCGCGGGCTACGCCCTCACCGCGCTGGCCCTCCTCGCCGCGCACGAACATATCGAACGGGGCATCACCGCCGAAACGCAAAACGCGCCGCAACCCTGACGTTTTTCTCCCTTTACGAGATTCAAAAGTCAAAGTATATGAAGAGGGATGAACGCGATCATCCGCGCCGCTCTCTTCGACCTCGGGGGGACCCTGATGTATTCGCGCGAACCGTGGGAGCCCATCCTCGATCGCGGCTACCAGGCCCTCGCCCAATCCCTCTGCGAGCAGGGATTTGACCTCGACTGCGCCGACCTGCCCAAAACCGTCCGCTACCACCTCGACCGATACTTCGCCCGCCGCGACGAAGACCTCTTCGAGACCACCTACCTCGCCGTCCTGCGCGAACTGCTGATCGAGCGAGGCCATCCCAACATTGACGACAAAGTCATCCGCCGCGCGCTCGACGCCTTCTACGCGCACACGCAGCCCAACTGGACGCTGGAGGAAGACGCCGCCCTCATGCTCCGCACGCTCGAAGCGGGCGGCTACCGCCTCGGACTCGTCTCCAACGCGGGCGACAACCAGGACGTCTTCCAGCTCGTCGAACGCTTCCGCATCGAGCCGTTCTTCGACTTCATCCTGACCTCGGCGGCCTGTTCCTACCGCAAACCGCATCCGCGCATCTTTGAACTCGCGATGGCGCACTGGAACATCCCCGCGCGCGAGATCGTGATGGTCGGCGACAGCCTCGAAGCGGACATCCGCGGCGCGCAGCGCCTCGGCATCTTCGCCGTCTGGATCAAGCGACGCGTCTCGAAGACCGCGAACCGCCGCGGCGTCCAGCCCGACGCGGAGATCGAATCGCTGGCCGAACTCCCCGCGCTGCTCCGTCGCGTCTCAAGTTGACGCCCCGCAAACCCATTTCGGGATGGTAGAATCGCCTTATGCCCGACCTCTTCGACCACGCCATGCAGGAACGCATGAGAACCGAAGCCCCGCTGGCGGCCCGTATGCGCCCGCGCACGCTGGACGAATTTGTAGGACAGGAACACATCGTCGGCGAGGGCAAACTGCTGCGCCGCGCCATCGAAGCCGACCGACTCTTCTCGTCCATCATCCTCTTCGGCCCGCCAGGTTCAGGCAAGACCACCCTCGCGCAAGTCATCGCCAACACCACGCGGAGTCGCTTCGTCACCATCTCGGCAATTTTAGCGGGAAAAGCCGACCTGCGCGCCGTCGTGGACGAAGCCATCGAACAGCGCCGCCTGCACAACCTCCGCACCATCCTCTTCGTGGACGAGGTCCATCGCTGGAACAAAGCCCAGCAGGATGCGCTCCTGCCCCACGTCGAAAGCGGCGTGATCACCCTCATCGGCGCGACCACTGAAAACCCATACTTCGAAGTCATCAAAGCGCTCATCTCGCGCTCGCGCGTCTTCCAACTGCGGAATCTGAATCAGGAAGAGACGGGCATCCTGCTCGACCGCGCCCTGGCGGACAAGGAACGCGGCTACGGGACGAAGCGCGTCATCCTCGACCCCGAAGCGCGCGCCCACCTTTGCGAAGTCGCGGGCGGGGACGCGCGCAACGCCCTCAACGCCCTCGAACTCGCGGTGGAGTCGACTCCCCCCAGCGCGGACGGCGTCATCCACGTCACGCTCGAGGTCGCGCAGGAATCCATCCAGCGCCGCGCCGCGCTCTACGACAAAGACGGCGACGCGCATTACGACACGATCAGCGCGTTCATCAAGTCTGTGCGCGGAAGCGATCCAGACGCGGCCTTGTATTGGCTGGCAAAGATGCTCTACGCGGGCGAAGACCCGAAGTTCATCCTGCGCCGTTTGGTCATCCTCGCGGGCGAAGACATCGGCCTCGCCGACCCGATGGCGCTCGTGGTGACGGCCTCGGCAGTCCAGGCTTTCGAGTTCGTCGGCCTGCCCGAGGGAATTTATCCCATCGTCGAAGCGACGTTGTACCTCGCCACCGCGCCCAAGTCCAACAGCGCGGGCGCATACTTCAAAGCGATGAAGAAACTCGAAGAGGAGGGACAGGTCTCCGTGCCGCGTCATCTCATGGACGGCAGCCGCGACGCGGCGGCGATGGGACACGGCAAGGACTACGTCTATCCGCATGAACATGAGGGACACTTCATCCCGCAGCAATATCTCCCCAAACGCCTGCTCGGGACATATTTCTACAGTCCCTCGGGCGAGGGGTATGAAGCGCAAGTGGCGGCGCGCCTCGAAATGTGGCGCGAGGCGCAACGGAAAGCGCTGGGGATCGAAAAACGGATCGAAGCCCCTGAATTAAGTGAAGAGCAAATCCACGAAATAAAACGGAAAATCAAATAACATGCCCCTACTGCTTCTCATCCGTCACGGCGAAAACGATTACACCAAAAAGGGAAAACTCGCGGGACGTATTAGCGGCGTCCACCTGAACGAACGCGGACGCGAACAGGCTCGGGCGTTGGGCGAGGCGCTCAAGGACGTCCGCGTCGCGGCGGTCTACTCCAGCCCGCTGGAACGCGCCGTCGAGACGGCGACCCCGATCGCCGAGGCGCGCGGCCTCCCCGTCCAGATCGAGGCGGGGCTGATCGAGTCGGATGTCGGGCAGTGGCAGGGACGCGCCTGGCGGTCGCTGCGTCGGATGAAGATCTGGGAGACCGTTCAACGCGCGCCGTCTCGTTTCCGTTTCCCCGAAGGCGAATCGTTTCTGGAGATGCAGGGCCGCGTCGCCGCCGCGCTGGACGCCGTCCTGCAGAAACACAAACCGAAGGAGATCGTCGTCTGCGTCTTCCACGCCGACCCGATCAAACTGGCCGTGGCGCACTACCTCGGCCTGCCGCTCGACCATTTTCAGCGGCTGGGATGCGACACGGGTTCGGTCAGCGCGCTGCAAATCGGCGGGACGGGGGCCAGCCTGATCAAGCTCAACCAGCGCCCGCCGTTCGATTTCCTGTGAGGCGGCTCGGCGCGCCCCGCCTACCGCCACAACTTCGCCAACTCGTCGAGGGCGTTGTAATACGGCAAAATGCTGGGGATGAAGTGCCGCTCGTCTCTCGCGTGCGGACCGACGCCCGACTGCCCCCACACGACTCCCTGCCCGCTCGGAGCGAAACGCGCGCTCGTGCCTGGCAGCTTCCTCCCGACTCTCGCCCCGACTCCTCCCCCCGTCCGTTTGACCGCTTCGAGCAGCGCTTTCAAGGCTGGATTTTCCGCGTCGCAGGCCACGCCGTTTTCCATCACCGAGAAGCACGCCTCCAACCCGTTCTCCGCGCAATAGGCTTCGACTAAAGAGCGGAGACCGAAGAGGTCGTCCTGCGGGATGGAGCGGATCTCGACGCCGAGAATCCCCTCCCCCGCGGCGACGTTGTACACGCCCGTCGTGCCGACATTAATGAACGGGAACCTGGCCTGCGACTGCCAGCCGTCGGACGATTTCAGCGTGAGGTGACTGGCAAAGATTTCGTTCAACGCCGAACGCGCCGCGATCAACTTCTCGCTCAAGTCGCCCGTCCCCGCCACGCCGCTGTGACCCTTCGCGCCGCGCGCGATCACGTCGAAGCGCATGACGCCGCGATTCTCCACGCAGACCTCGCCGAGGAGTTCGTCGCCTTTTTCGCCAGTCCGCTCGCCCGCGATCAAAAGGGACGGGGTCAAGTCCAATTCCTTCAGCGCGAACGGCGTGCCCCACGCTTCTGCTTCGCCGTTCTCTTCGTTGCCGACCAGCAACAGGGCGAGATTCGGTAAAGTCCCTCTCTCGAAGCCTGAGGCTTCCATCCTGGCTACGCGCAGAGCGTCCTTCATCCAAACCAGATATGTGGCGACGACGGTCTTCATATCCGCAGAGCCGCGTCCCCAGAGATAATCGCCCTCGACGCGCGGGGTGAACTGGGAATCGTCGGGATCGGGTTCGACAACATCGAAATGGCCTGTAAGCAAGATTGGTGATTGGTAATTGG
>DKTP01000064.1 GCA_002473085.1 Anaerolineales bacterium UBA7227 | reverse complement strand
GCGCCTTTCGCCTCCCGCCCGCAGTTGATCGTCGAGTACTATGTCCCGTAGGGATGTGTCCTTTAGGATTGCGTTCCGTAAACGCCTTCCAAAAGCGATGCCCCCGAATTTCGGGGGCATTTCGTTACGATTCATTCCGTTGCCAGCGCCACCGCCTGTCCCCGTGAGAGCGACTGGCCGCGCGACCAGGCTTCATCGAAGGCGGCCTCTCCCAGTTTGGCGCGGAGGCTTGCGGCGAGTTCGTCGTGTTCCGCCTGAGCGATGGCAGGAAAGGAAACGCCGAGTTCCCCGCGCAGTTTTATGCCGGCGCTTTCCAGCTGCGCGGCGCGCGCAGGTTTATCCAGATGATGGAGCGATATGGCGATCGAGCCGAGCGAAAACGCGACGCCTTTCCAGTCCCCAATCTGGCGGCGGACTTCCAATCCCTGACGCTGCAGCTCGAGGGCGGCGGCAAAGTCTTTTGATTCCGTGTGAACTTCCGAGAGGCCGTTCAAGGCATGGCCCAGCGACATAAGATTGCCGTTTTCCCTCGTGACGGAAATTGCTTCTTCATATAACTCCCTGGCGCGTTCAAAATTCCCAAGCCGGCGGCTGGCGATGGCAAGGTTGTTCAACGTGGCGGTCAGGCGAAGCGCGTCCTTCGTCCGCCTGCGATAGTCGAGGACCTGTTCCAGCAGTTCAGAGGCGCGCGCGTAGTCGCGCTGGATGCCCGCCAGGATCGCCAGCGCGTCCATGGACTGGTACATTCCTCTTTCGTAACCCAGCGCTTTCGAGACCGCGAGTCCCTCCTCCTCGATGAGGCGCGCCTCGGCGTAATCGCCCTGTACGCGATGGAAATCGCCGCAGGTTCGCAACAGGTTGGCGCGTTCGGCGGTGGGTTCGGAATACGCGGCGACGATTTGATCCAGCCAGCGGCGGCCTTCGGTGAAGTGGTTGCGGTCGTACCAGAACCTGCCCATGTCGACAATGAATTCCGACGCGGACGGGATGCGCGACGGGTCTTCGACGATCCACGTCATCACGGCGCGCAGGTTGTTGTGGTCTGCCTCCACCCTGTCCAGCCAGCGCGCCACGTCGTTTCCCTGTTTGATATTTGGCGATGCGACCTGCATGAAGTTCATGAAATACTGCGCGTGCCGCTGGCGCATGAGCTCGAAGGCGTTCTCTTCGTTCAGTTTTTTGTGGGCGAACTCGCGCAGCGATTCGAGAAAGTGAAACCGGTCCTGCTCCGTATCCGCCGCGATCATGGACTTATCCGCGAGGCGCATGAGCAGGTTGAGGACGTCGGAGGCGAGACAGATCGTGTCGTCGCAGCAAATCGCTTCGGCGGCCTCCAAAGTCCAGCCGTCGCTGAAGACGGACAACCGGTTCATCAGGACGCGTTCCTGCACGTCGAGCAGGGAGTAACTCCACTCCACCGCGTCCCACAGGTTTTGGCGCCAGGCCGGCAGGTCGCGTTTTCCGTACGTCAACCAGTCGAAGCGGCGATGCAGTTGTTTGAGCATGGCAGACAGGCTCAATGCGCCGACCCGCGCCGCGGCCAGTTCGATGGCGAGGGGCAGGCCGTCGAGACGGCGGCAGATTTCGGCGGCGCGCGAGGCGGTCTCGTCGTCCTGCGGGAAATCGGGTTTTACGTCGCGGGCGCGCTGCAGGAATAACTGCACCGAGGGGAAATCCTGGAGATTGGTTTCGGTTTCGCCCGGCACAGGCAGGGGGACGAGCGGGAATTCCTTTTCGCCGCGCAACCGCAGGGCTTCGCGGCTGGTGACGAGTATCTTCACATTTTTTGCCTCTCCCAGCAGCGCGAGCAGTTGCGGGCCGGCTTCGGCGACCTGCTCGAAGTTATCGGCCACGATCAGCAAGTTTTTAGACTTCAGCGCGGCGCTCACGCTTTCCAGCACGGAGAGGCGCGCAGTTTCGCGCACGTCGAGGGCCAGGGCAAAGGCGGGAATGACCTGGTCGGCCTCGAGGACGGGCATCAGGTTCACGAAGACCGCGCCCGCCTCGAAGTCCGCGGCGAGGCGTTCGGCTGCGTGGAGGGCCAGGCGCGTCTTTCCGACTCCCGGCGGGCCGACCAGCGTGACGAGTCGAACGTCGGGTTGGCGGAGCATCCGCTCCAGCGTTTCCACTTCGCGGGCGCGCCCCAGGAACGAGGTGAAGGGTACCGGCAAACGGGCGAAGGCTGTTTCGGGCAACGGGTCAGGGACCGGCACGGCGGGGGGCTGTTCGGCTGGGCGGGTCTCGCGCGCCAGTTCTGTGATGCGTTTCACCCACAGCGATTCGTTCTGCAATTTGAGGGCCGGGATGAAGCGCGCGCGTAGGACGGTTTCGTCTGGGGCGCGCTCGTTTTTTTCAAGTCGGCTGAGGTAACTATAGTGATAGCCCACCTGTTGCGCCAGGCCGCGCTGCGTGAGTTTGGCGCGTTCACGCAAATAGCGCAGCAGCTCGCCGAATGTTTGGAATTCGGACGGTTCGACGATGGATTGTTGTTTAGACATGACCGCGCCCTCCCGAGGACGGTTGTCAACAAAGTGTCAACAGAGTCAACAAAATTGAATTTATAGTATCACAAAATTTCGCCTAAGGCGATGATAAAAGGAGAATGACATGTTCAAACGAATTTTCTCGATCGTTATGATTCTAGGAGTTTTTGCCCTCGCTTTCGGGTCTGCCGCCCCCAGCCGCGCCCAGGAAGGCGGCCCGCCTGTGGAGGCTATCGTCACCCTTGCGCGCGTAGCCGATATCTTTCCCGGCGCTTCTAGTTCGAGCCCTTCGCATCTGGCAGCTTACAATGGCGCGCTGTATTTTGGGGCGAACGGGAATGATGGAGCGGGGAACGAGTTGTGGAAATATGATCCCGCCAACGGCGCCGCTCGCGTAGCGGATATTTACACCGGTAGTACAAGTTCGTCGCCTAACTATCTGACAGTCTACAATAACGCGCTGTATTTCAATGCCACTGGAGACGGCGGGGCGGGAATTGAACTCTGGAAATACGACCCGATCAACGGCGCCCAGATCGCGGCGGATATCAACATCAGTTTATTTTCAAATCCTGCATTCCTGACCGTTTACGATAACGCCCTCTATTTTGGGGCCGATGGGGGCGAAGGAGCGGGGCGAGAACTTTGGAAATACGATCCGGTCAACGGCGCCCAGCGCGTGGCGGATATCAACAGCGGCGCTTTGGGCTCCTATCCAAGCTACCTGGCGGCTTACAACAATGGCTTATATTTCTCGGCCGATGGCGGCGACGGGAAGGGGACCGAACTCTGGAAGTACGATGCCGCTAACGGCGCGCAGCTCGTGGCGGACATTTACAGCGGCAACATGGCTTCAGCCCCCAGTGATTTGACTGTATATAAAAAGGCGTTGTATTTTTCCGCCAGGGGCGATGACGGGGCGGGATGGGAACTGTGGAAGTACGACCCGGCCAACGGCGTTCAACGCGTGGCAGATATCTATACCGGCATTGGAGATTCATTTCCTCGCTATATGGCTGTCTACAATGGCGCGTTGTATTTTTGCGCGAATGGCAATGATGGGGCGGGATGGGAACTGTGGAAGTACGATCCCGTCAACGGCGCCCAACTTGTGACAGACATCTGGAGCGGCAGTGGAGCTTCAAGTCCCTCCTATATGACCGCGTACAGCGGCGCGCTGTACTTCTCGGCAAACGGCAACGACGGGACGGGAATCGAACTGTGGAAATACGACACCACTACTATAGCCACGTTGCGCTCCTCCCAGGGCTACGATGGTTGGACGCTCGAATCCGCCGAAAATACCAACGCGGGCGGGACGATGAACTCCAGCGCGGCCACCTTTATGGTGGGAGACAATGCGCAGGACAAACAATATCGTTCCGTCTTGTCCTTTGATACCTCCTCGATCCCCGACAACGCCGTGATCATAAGCGTAAAACTCAAGATTCGCTACCAGGGCCTGGCCGGGACGAATCCGTTCGGCACGCACGGCGCGCTGGTTGTAGACGTTCGCAAGGGCTCCTTCGGAAGCGCTGCCCTGCAACTGAACGACTTCCAGTCCACGGCCAGCAAATCTGCCATCGGAACGATCCCGAATTCACCCGTCGCCAATTGGTATACCAAAACCTGGGCAAGCGGCGTCTTTGCCTACATCAACAAGAGCGGGATCACCCAGTTCCGCCTGCGCTTCGCCGCCGACGACAACAACGACAACGGCGCGGATTACCTCAAATTCTATAGCGGCAATACAGCCACGCTTTCGCTCCGTCCGTTGCTGGAGATCGGGTACTACATTCCATAATTCTCACGGCATGTCCGTCATTGCGAGGGCGCGTGAAGCGTCCCGAAGCGATCCCCTCTCGCGGCACGGGGCCGCTCCCTGACGCTGCGCGATAAGGCAAGCGTCGTCGGGAAAAGCGCGCTCTTCGCAGCGACGAAACCCACTCGTATTTGTAATGAAACCGTTTCAAACGAAAGGAGAAAAATGAAAACCAAAACCCGTTTTTTGAACCTGTTCCTTGCGCTCTGCCTCGCGCTGGGCGCGCTGGCGGCCATGCCGGTTGAGCGCGCCCGCGCGGCCACGCTCGTCGTGACCAACACCAGCGACAGCGGCGCGGGGTCCCTGCGCGAGGCCCTGGACGACGCCAACGACGGCGACGTAATTGACGCCACCGGCATCAGCGGCACGATCACGCTCGCCAGCCAGTTGACCGTGTCGGACAACGTGACCATCAACGGCCCCGGCGCGTCCAGCCTGACCGTGAGCGGGGACAACGCCGTGCGCGTATTCTACATTGACGCAGGCAAGACCGTCGTCATCAACGACCTGACCGTCGCCAATGGCAAAGTCGTGGACGATCGGGGCGGCGGCATCCGAAATCACGGCAATCTTACGTTGAACGACATTACCGTTACCGGCAATCAGGCCCTCGATTCCATCTTCACCGATTCTCACGGCGGCGGTATCTATAATTATGCCAGCCTGTCAATGAACGGCGGATCGGTGACCTACAACACCGCCAGCCAAGCTGGAGGCGGTATTTTCTCAGACCCTGCCGCTACGGGTTTGAATCTCGACGGCGTTCTCATCTCGAACAACACCGCGTCCGACAGCGGAGGGCTACATGTTCGAGGCCCTGCCGCGGCTGCGATCAATGACGCCAGCGTTACAAACAATTCAGCGTTGTCGGGAAGTGGAGGCGGTCTGTATGCCGATGTTTCCACAACCATCACCAACAGCCTGTTTGCGGGAAACGACGCGAGCGGTGGCGGCGGTTTAGCCTTTTATGGCAACAGCCAAACCTTCAGCCTGACGAACGTGACCATCAGCGGCAATTCGGCTGACGCAGGCGGAGGCGTCTACGAAGGTAACGGCGGTACGCCAAATACGTTGAACCTGAATAATGTCACCATCACCGACAACGCCGCTGTCAACGACGGCGGCGGGATGTATGTGAGCAGCACGGTGAATCTAAAGAACACGATCATGGCTGGAAATACCGCCGGCGATGACTCGCATGAATGCTATGGTACGTTGAACTCACAAGGCTACAACCTGATCCAGGCGACAGCCTATTGCACCGTCGGCGGCGACACCACCGGAAACATCACGGGAACCGACCCACTGCTGGGCGCCCTGGCGAACAACGGCGGACCGACCTCCACCCACGCCCTAAGCATCGGTTCTCCCGCCATCGACGCGGGAAACAACCTCACCTGCGCGGCGGCAGACCAGCGCGGCGAGACGCGTCCCTTCGACGGCAACAACGACACCATCGCCACCTGCGACATGGGCGCCTACGAACGGACGGACATCGTCGCGCCCACCGTCGCCTCCATCACCCGCGCCGAAACTGATCCCACCGCCGCGGCCGCCGTAGACTTCACCGTGACCTTCTCTGAATCCGTGACGGGCGTAGACACAAGCGACTTCACCCTCGCGACCAGCGGCGTCTCGGGCGCGACCGTGAGCGGGGTCAGCGGCTCGGGCGCGACGCGCACCGTCACCGTCAACACCGGCAGCGGCAATGGCACAATCCGCCTCGATCTCGGCGATGACGATAGCATCGCCGATGCCGGCGGAAATCTGCTCGGTGGAACAGGCGCGGGCAACGGCGACTTCACCAGCGGCGAGACCTACACCGTCCAGAAGATGATGACCTTCCGCTCGGCCGGCGCGCAGGACGGCTGGATACTCGAAACGGCCGAGACCAGTAACAAAGGCGGGACGTTCAACTCCGCCGCCACCACCTTCCGCCTCGGCGACGACGCGGCCAGAAAGCAGTACCGCGCCATCCTGTCGTTCAACACCTCCAGCCTGCCCGATAACGCCGTCATCACCAAAGTCACGCTCAAGGTCAAGCGGCAGGGCGTGACCGGCGGCGGAAACCCGGTCAACGCCTTCCAGGGTTTCATGGCTGACGTGAAGAAAGGAATGTTTGGGACTTCCGCCCTGCAAGCCGCCGATTTCCAGACCGCCGCCAATAAGACCGTCGGCCCGCTCAAACCGCCTCTCGTTGGCGGGTGGTACAGTCTCAACCTGACCGGCGCCGGGAACTTCGTCAACAAACTGGCGACCGCCGGCGGCATCACGCAAGTTCGCCTGCGCTTCAAACTGGACGACAACAACAACGCCATCGCAAACTATCTCAGCCTGTTCAGCGGGAACGCGCCTTTCGCCTCCCGCCC
>DKTP01000165.1:1460-4743 GCA_002473085.1 Anaerolineales bacterium UBA7227 | reverse complement strand
AGCAGAGCTTTCGGATTCCTTTTTTATTCAAGAACCTTTTTGATTGCAGGCGCGATACCCGTCAAGTCTGTCAGCCCGTCCATGAATTTATCGCGCAGGGATTTCGCGCCGACTACCAGCCCTGGGACTTTCGCGTCCGTATGCCGCCGCGTGGACAGGTCTTCGAGGTTGCCGTGGTCGGAGGTGAGCAGGATCAAGCCGCGGGCGTCGTCCCACGCGTGGAGGAGGCCGCCCAGCGCGAGGTCGAAGGAAGCGAGCAGCGCGCAGGCCGCGTCCATGTCCTGTTTGTGTCCCGCGTAGTCGCTGGCCCAAAATTCGAAGAAGGCGAAGTCGTATCGCGAGGCGAGTTCGGCGGTCTTCCGTCCCGCGTCGAAGGGGGATAGGATCGGCGCGTCGTCGAATCCAAGCATGGCGCGCCAGCCCTCGCCCGTGAAATCAGCGGAGAGGGCGCGGCCCGCGTAGAGGTCATCTTTGGTGAAGAGGGGGAAACCCGCGCCGGTCAGCGCCAGCGGGATGGACGAGAAAAGTCTGCGGCCCGATTCGATCCCGTGGAAGTAGCGCGGGGGATAGGCGTTGAGCAGGGCGGCAGTTTTGTCGTTTGCGCGTAGCCAGGAGAAGAGGGTGCGCCCGTTTTGGAGGTAGGCCGCGACCGCGGGGTTGGGTTTGGGGCCGTAGTGTTCGCCGATCTCTTTGGGGATGTTAACGCCCGTCAGCAGGACGGCCTGCCCCGTGGCGGACTGGGGGAGTCCCTCCACGCCCAGCGACGCGTCGAGCGCGACGAGGGTGGCGCGTTCGCCCGTAAACGGCGCGGCGGACGCGGCGAGCGGATTCCCGCCGAGCAGGGCGCGCAGGTTCGGCATCTCCGCGCGGACGAGGGGATTGACCGCAGAGTCGTCCGCGCCGAGGCCGACGCCGTCGAGGAAGAGAAAGAGAAGGTTCATTAGTAACCAGTGATCAGTGATCAGTAATCAGCGTCAGCGCTTTACGAAAGCGCCATTGGCGGTCTCTCCTGGCGCCGCCCGTCACATCGTCCCCAAAACAAAGCGGAGTGGGAGGGAGTGTTGGGTGTGGACTTTTGGGCAACGGGTTCAAGCAAATAGAGTAGAGCAAGATAGGATCTCGCTCCACTCCACCGATTTTTGAAATAGGAACCACGCCGAGGGGCGGCCTCCTCGGTCGAAGCCGTCGGCGCGGGAGAGGAGGGAAAAGCCGCGGGCGTGGATCAGGTCGAGGACGGCCGCGTCCAGCCCGACCAGTTCCTGCCAGCGCGGTTTGTGGCGGAAGACGAACACGGCCGCCGCGAGAGTCAGGGCGGCGGCGATCCATACGGCGGAGTATTGATTGAAGATTTGTCCCATGCGGTTTTCCCGTTGACATTAAAGTGACAATTCTCACTTTGACAAGTTATTCGAGTTCCTATAAAATCGGGGGGCTTGCTATTTACAAACCAGGCTTCTTAAAGAAACCTGGTTTCTAAAACACTATTTCCGTCGAAAGGGATACGTGATGAAAGAGTATACCACCGAGTTTATCCGAAATATCGCCCTCGTCTCGCATGGCTCCGCAGGAAAGAGCACGCTGGCCGAGGCGTTTTTGCATTTTACGGGGGCTACCACCCGCCTCGGCAGGATCGAGGACGGGACGACCGTTTCAGACTACGACGAAGACGAGATCCGCCGCAAACTTTCGCTCTCCACCAGCGTGCTGCCCATCGAATACCGCGACCATAAGATCAACGTGCTGGACGCGCCGGGCTACACCGACTTCGTCGGCGAGATGATCTCGGCTCTCAGCGTGGCAGACGGCGCGGTCATTTTAGTGGACGCCGTCAGCGGGGTGGAGGTCGGCACGGAACTGGCTTATCGCACCGCCCTGGACTTCGACCTGCCGCGCTTCATGGTCGTCAACCGCATGGACCGCGACAACGCCAACTTCGCGAACGCCTACGCCTCGGCGGAGCAGTTCGTCCATGCCTCGGGCGGACGCGTCGTCAAAGTGCATCTGCCGATCGGCGAGAAGCACGATTTCAAGGGCGTCATTGACCTGGTCTCCATGAAGGCGTACATGGCCGACGGGAAGACCGTCGCCGAAATCCCCGCGGACTTGAAAGCCGCGGCGGACGAGGCCCACTTCGCGCTGGCGGAAGCCGCCGCCGAAGGCGAAGACACCCTGTTGGAAAAATACCTCGAAAACGGTTCGCTCTCAGACGAGGAACTGATCCGCGGGCTGAAGAAAGTCATCCACTCCGGGACGTTCGTTCCGGTCTTCGTGGCAGCGGGCGGACGCGAGATCGGCATCGCCCCGCTCCTGAACGCCATCGTGGACCTGCTGCCCTCGCCGGCGCAGCGTCCCGAAAAGGCCGCGCAGGGCAGGGACGGCGAGGAGAAGCTGGCCTGCTCCGATTCCGGTCCGCTGGCCGCGTACGTTTGGAAGACGACCGCCGACCCGTTTGTCGGTAAGATGACCTACTTCCGCGTCTACAGCGGTTTGATCCAGGCGGACGCGCGCGTGTGGAACCAGGCCAAAGGCGCGGAGGAGCGCATGGCGGGACTGCACCTCCAGCGCGGCAAGGAACAGATTCCCGTCAAGGTCGTCCACGCGGGCGACATCGGCTCGGTCTCGAAGTTGACCGTCTCCGCGACGGGCGACACGTTCTGCGACAAGGCGCATCCGTTGACCCTGCCCGCGCCGAAGTACCCGAACGCGCTGTACCGCGTCTCGGTCCATCCCAAGACGCAGGCCGACGCGGCCAAGATCAGCCCGACGTTGACGCGTCTGTGCGAGGAGGATATGACGCTCTCGTGGTACAACGAAAAATCCACGGGTCAGACCATCCTGCAGGGCATGGGCGACCAGCATATTGACGTGGCGCTGCACCGCGCCCAGTCCAAGTTCCAGGTCGGGCTGGCGACCGACCAGCCGAAGGTGCCGTACCGCGAAGGCATCACGCGCAAAGGCTCGGCCATGTACCGTCACAAAAAGCAGACGGGCGGCGCGGGCCAGTTCGGCGAAGTCCACCTGCGGATCGAGCCGCTGCCCGACGCGGACTTTGAATTTACCGACGAACTCGTGGGCATGAACCTTTCCCGCTCGTATCTGGCGCCGATCGAAAAAGGAATCAAAGCCACCATGGAGCAGGGCGCGTTCGCGGGTTATCCGATGAACAACGTGAAGGTAATCGTGTTCGACGGCAAGGAGCATCCGGTCGACTCGAAGCCGGTCGCGTTCGAAATCGCCGGGCGCGAGGCCTTCAAACTCGCGGTGGAGCAGGCGGGACCGGTCC
>DKTP01000165.1:0-1383 GCA_002473085.1 Anaerolineales bacterium UBA7227 | reverse complement strand
CCGGTCCTCTTCGAGCCGATCATGAACGTCCGCATCACCGTCCCCGACGCGCACATGGGCGACGTGATGAGCGACCTGAACACCCGCCGCGGCCGCGTGCAGGGGACCGAGTCCGAGCGCGGCAATACCGTCGTCATCGCGCATGTCCCGCTGGCAGAGATGCTCCGCTACGTGACGCAGATCCGCTCCATCACCGGCGGACGCGGCTACTTCACGATGGAACTTGACCACTACGATACCGTCCCGCAGCATTTGGCGGCGGGAATCATCGAAGCGCACAAGAAGGAAATGGAAGCGAAGAAGGAAGAGTAAGGCGCGCAACTACAGCGAAGAAGAACGGAACCCCCGTTTTGTCGCCTTTTGCAAAAAACGGGGGTTCTGTCTTTTTCTGACTAATCTCTGTTCTCTACTTTCTCATCCCTTCGGCGAGAAGAAGAGGTCCTCGACGGGGACGGTGAGCGACATGCGCCGCCCGGTCGTGTCGAAGGTCATCAGCGAGGCGAGGGAGCGCGGCGTCGGGTCGTTCCAGAGCTGCAGGTTGTCTTTTTGACGCGCCATGTAGTCGGGGAGTTTCGTGAAGTCGTCGTAGGCGTCGCAGAATTCCACGAGGCGGCGGAAGAGTTTCGGCAGGATGGTGACATCCTCCTGGATGGTGCGCGTGTCCCACAGGACGAGATCGGGGGTGCGGTCAATCGCCCAGATGCCGCGCGCGTCCCCGCGTGCCAGGCGCACGGCTTTGCGGATCTTGTCCACGAAGACTTTGTCGGTGGTGGTGTAGAAGGTGGGGTAGACGAGTCCCTCGCGGGCGAGCAGGTAGTTGACCGATTTCTCGAGGGGCAGCCGGTCCGAAGTCAGGAGCGAACCGTCGGTCAGTTTGGCCGAGGCGGGAAAGAGCAGGGAGATGGGACGGTCGTAGCGGTCGAGTCCGTCGGTGGCGATGAATCCCGGCCGGGCGTCATCCGCGTCTACGATGGTGGTGACGTTCAAACTGTAGCGGACATTCTCGATCCCCAGGAGTTTGAGCAGGCGTTCGAGCGCGGCGATGGCAAAGGGACGCGGCTGGTGGTAGCCTTCGTAATGCGTCTCGAGCGCGTCTATGGCTTCGATGCGCAGCTGCTTTTTGGCGGCCTTCTTTTTGCTGGCGCTGTCCCATTGGAAGGCGTCCCAGAGCGCGGGGTTGTCCGCCTCGAAGCGGATCGAGTCGCCGTCGGGCTGATAGCCTTTGACGTGGAACCGGCCTTTGATGATCGTGAATTGTGACATGGGGAATCTCCTCGTTGTCATTATAGAAGGTTTTGGCGTTATTTTGATTTCGAAAACTTTCTTATTTTTCTCGTTGATTCGAACGTCAACCAGTATACTATCAGTAGATCACGAAAACTA
>DKTP01000164.1 GCA_002473085.1 Anaerolineales bacterium UBA7227 | reverse complement strand
CGCGCAGGTGGTGGCGATCAGCCGCGGTCCGACGATCACCCAGTTTGGCGTGGAGCCGCTCTTCGTCGAGACGCGTAACGGCCGGACGCGCGTCCGCGTCAGCAAGATCGCCTCCCTCGCCGACGACCTCGCCCTCGCGCTGGCCGCGCCGCGCATCCGCATCCAGGCGCCGGTGCCGGGACATAGTTACGTCGGCATCGAAGTCCCCAACGAGGAGATGACGCTCGTCGCCCTGCGCGACATCCTCGAAAGCGAGATGTTCCAGCGCAACCGCACTTCCCTGCGCTTCGCCCTCGGGCGCGACGTGGCCGGGCATCCCACCGTCGCGGATCTAACTTCCATGCCGCACCTGCTCATCGCCGGCACGACCGGCTCCGGCAAGTCGGTGTGCGTCAACTCCATCCTGATAAGTTTCCTGCTCCACAATACGCCCGACGACCTGCGCCTGATCCTGGTGGACCCAAAGCGCGTGGAATTGACCGGCTACAACGGCATCCCGCACCTGCTCGCGCCCGTCGTCGTGGAAATGGAACGCGTCATCGGCGCGCTGCAATGGATGACGCGCGAGATGGACAAACGCTATCACGAGTTCGCCCGCATCGGGGCGCGCAACATCGCCGATTACAACGCCCGCGCCGCCGCGCAGGGACAGAAAAAACTTCCCTTCCTCGTCGTCGTCATTGACGAACTGGCCGACCTGATGATGATCGCCCCCGACGAGACCGAACGCACCATCACGCGCCTCGCGCAGCTGGCGCGCGCCACCGGCATCCATTTGATTTTGGCGACCCAGCGTCCCTCGGTGGACGTGGTGACGGGACTCATCAAAGCCAACTTCCCGGCGCGCATCGCCTTCGCCGTCGCTTCCGGCGTGGACAGCCGCGTCATCCTCGACCAGCCCGGCGCGGAACGCCTGCTCGGGCGCGGCGACATGCTCTACCAGCCTCCCGACGCGCCCGCGCCGGCGCGTTTGCAGGGCGTCTTCGTCTCGGACCACGAGATCCAATCGCTGGTCGAATTCTGGCGCGCCCAGGTGGGAGCGAGTCCCTATGCCGCGCCCGGCGGAGGTCCCGCGGTGGACGCGCCCGCCCTGGACGGAGTCCCGCTCAAGCAGACGTTGATGTTCGAGGATATGTCGCCCGTCTCCAATGACGATCCGCTGTTGAACGACGCGATCTCCATCATCCGCAAGGAGGGCAAGGCCTCGGTCTCGATGTTGCAGCGCAAACTGCGGATCGGGTACACGCGCGCCTCGCGCCTGATGGATACGCTCGAGGAGCGGGGGATCGTCGCGCCGCCCGAAGGCATGTCGCAGGTGCGCCGCGTCCTCGACGCGGAAGAGACGAAGGAAACGAAAGACACGAAAACCTACAAAGCCGAGGAGCCGCTGGACAAACCATGATTGATTTCACGCGCCAGGCGCGCAAGACCGCCTTCGTCCTTTTCCTCGCGCAAAGTTTCGCCTCCGCAGGATTCATCGCGGCCGCGGCCATCAATCCCATCCTCGGCGAGAAACTGGCCTCCGACCGTTCGCTGGCGACCGTCCCGACTGCGGCTTACCTGTTGAGCGGCGCGTTCTCGGCCTCGGCCTGGGGCTATCTGATGGACCGTTTTGGCCGCCGCAACGCCCTCGTGTCGGGATTGCTCCTCGGCATCCTCGGCAACGTGCTGGTACTGTTCGCCATCGAGACCGCATCGTTCCTGCTGATGCTCCTCGGTTTAACGCTGATGGGCGCGACCAACTCGGCCATGCAGTTGTCGCGTTTCGCGGCCGCCGAAGTGACCGTCCCTGAGCATCGCGGCCGCGCCATTTCGCTGGTGGTGTTCGGCGGCGTCATCGGGACGATCCTGGCGCGTCTCTCCGCCGTGCCGATGGGAACTTTCGTCGTCACCCTCGGCATGGACGAACTTTCGGGCGCGTATTTCGCCACGTTGATCCTGTTCGCGCTGGCAGCCATTCTCATCTTCGCCGCGCTGCGTCCCGACCCGCGCGACGTGGGCCGCGAACTCGCGAAGCGCTACCCCTCCTCCGCGCCCGAGGGACAGTTGCGTCCGCTCGCGGAAATTTTCCGCCAGCCCGCGGCGCTCACGGCAGCCGTCGCGATGACGCTGGGGCAGGTGGTGATGATCGCGGTCATGGTGATCACGTCCCTGCACATGGAGGATCATCACCACGCGCGCAGCAGCATCTACTCCGTCATCTCGGCGCACACGTTTGGGATGTACGCCCCGTCCATTTTCTCGGGCTGGCTGTTGGACAAAATCGGCCGTCCCAAAATGATCGTCATCGGCGCCGCGACCCTCCTGCTGGCCTGCGTCGCCGCGCCGCTCTCGCCGAACATCCTCCCGCTGGGGTTCGCGCTCTTCCTGCTCGGCGTCGGCTGGAATTTTTGCTTCGTGGGCGGCTCCACCCTGCTCTCGGACCAGCTTTCCCCGCTCGAACGTTCTCGCACACAGGGGATGAACGACTTCTTCGTCGGACTGGCTTCCGCGGTCATCAGCCTCACCAGCGGCTTCCTTTTCGACGCGACCAGCTACATGGTCATCGCGATCGTGGCGGGCGCGCTCTCATTAATCCCGCTGGCGATGACGTTGAGATGGATGCGAGACGGCGTCCAGGCGGACGCGATTCTTTAAACGATAAAGCCTCCCGTTATTCGGGAGGCTTTTCATATCGGTCGGACTTTTGCGCCGCGCCGGTTATTGCCTGATCATCGTCAGCAGCATTTTGAACTGCTTCACAGCGCGCAGCGCGTGGGGGATATTCGCGGGCATGACGATGGCGTCGCCCGCGGACAGGGCGTGGGGAACGTCCGCGAGACGCACCTCCGCCTCCCCGTCCAGGATGTGGACGAGGGCGTCGTAGGGCGCGGTGTGTTCGCTCAGTTCCTGGTCGGCGTCGAAGGCGAAGAGCGTCACGTTGCCGGCGTCCGCTTTGACGATCTGGCGGCTGACGACCGAGCCTTCCTGGTACGCGGCCAGGTCGGCGAGTGTAAGGACTTGGGATTTTGGGGCTGTAGCCATGGTTGATTTTCCTTTTGGAAGAAATCCGCTTTTTATAGTTAGCGTACTTCAATCGAATAACTTGCCAGGTTGCGCGTGAAGCGCGTGACGCCGGCGACGATGAGCGTGGCCGAGTCGCCGGGCTGGAGTTCCAGCGGGATTTCCACGGTCTGGTCGGCGGCTGTCTCGACGGGCTGGACCGTGATCTTTCCGTTCCGCTCCACGACCAGGGCGAGACGGAAGGTCTGCCGCAGGACGTTTTCGACGCGGGCGAATCCTTCGCTCACCCAGCCGCCGTCGCCCGACTCGAAGTCTTCGGAGTAGCCGATGGCGTCAATCGTCACGTCGTCGAGCAGGAGGCCCTCGCCGTTGAGCGCCGCGTCGGTGATGTACTCGAAGCGGATCTGGATCTTCTTTCCCGCGTAGGCGGACAGGTCCACTTCCTCCTGAATCCAGTCGTTGGATTTGCCGGTGTAGCCCCAGCCGTAGGCGTTGCCCTGCGGATTCTTGTCTGTGCCGGAGGGCGTCTTGAGGATCGTCCAGCTTTGGCCGTTTTCGGAGACTTCGAGGTTGAGGTAGTCCCAGTTCTCCTCGATGTCGAACCAGGTCCAATAAGAGAGCGTGACCGGGCCGCTGACGCCGGTAAGGTCGAACTCGCGGGTGAGGGTCATGTCCGACTCGTCGCCGCGATTCGACCAGAAGTGGGCTTTGCCCGAATGCGGGCTCACAGGCAGGAGCGGGACAGCGGTGGAACCTTCGAAGCGGAGGGTGTGCGCGCCGGCGCAGGCGACCTTGATATAGTCCACGCCGTATTGGTGGACGGTACGTTTGAAGGGCGCGGCGGGGCAGGCGGAAACGACGTCGGTCGGTCGCGTTTTCGGCGCGTCGGGATAGTTGTAGTAGTAGAAGCGCCCGTCGCCCACGGTCTTGTCCATCACGTACATCGCGGTCGCCCAATCGAGGTACACGTCGTCCGCGTTGACAAGGTCGCCCGTCAGCGGGTCGGCGATGTTGAGGGACGCGAGGGTATCGTCCACGCTGGGCAGGTCGTTTTCAGGGTTGGCGGTGAGGGCTTTGGTGGCGTCTTCGCCAAAGCGGTCCAGGAAATAAGTCAGGTAGAGGAAACTAAGTCCGTAATGCGCGCCGAAATCGGGCGAGTTGGCGTCGGCCCAGTCGTTCAATTGCAGGTCCGGGCTTTGCGCGTAGATTCGGTCCGCGAAGCCGACATCGTAGCCGTTGATGAACGCGCCGACCTCGGCGAAGCCTTCGTTGATCCAGGATACGTCGTTGCGGTCGGAGGCGAACTGGATCATGTGGACGAATTCGTGCGCCAGCGCGGAATAGGTGTACTCATCGGCCAGGTTCTGCGAAGCGCCCAGCACGTACATCTCGTGACCGTTGGAGAATTCGCGCACGGCGGGGTTATAAGAATCGGCCGAGGAGAAATATCCCGCCACTGTGTGGCCGATGTTGTCGGCGTATACCACGTAAATGTGCGGGTCGCCGTCCACGCCGGGCGTCCATTCGCTGCCGAAGAACTCTCGGTCTTTGGGATAGATCTTCTCTTCAAAAGTATCCATCAGGCGTTTCAGGTCGTCCATGTTCACGTCGCGTGGACGCTCCGCCCAAAAATAGGTGTGGGGCGTGATGTAGAGCAGCTCCGCTTCGATCTGGAAATTCTCGTCGGTGTTGGAATTGGAGATCCAGAACTTCTGCTTGTCGCCGACTTTCGGCGGGACGGCGGGCGGGTCGAGCGTCTCCGGCACGTTGCAGATTCCCTTGAGACGGCAGGCGAGTTCGTAGGGATCGCTCTCAGGGATGACGGCCGTTTCCAGCGTCGCGCGCGTCGCGTTCGAGATGCTTTCCGCGGGCGGGCGCGCCAGCGTCGGCTCCACGCTCGGAATGTCGTTATCGGGCAATTCGAATGTCGGTAAAACGGGGATGCTGGTCTTGATCCGCTCATAGGCGACCACGCCGGCCGCGCCCAGGATCAGGACGCAGGCGCAGCAGACCGCGAGGATCACGCCGACTCCGATCAAGACGGCCCTGCTTCCGTTCGAATTTCTAGAGGGGGTTTCTGTCATGGGTTCTCCAAAAAATAAAGTCGCCCCGACGAGGGCGCGGATGTAAAAGTAGAGCGAGATGATTCTCGCTCTACTTGATTGGTTACGCGGCGACCGCCTCTTTCTTCTTGCGTTTCGGCGCGACGGCCTCGCCTGCCGTGAACGTCAGCGCGTTCTTCGCCTTGTCCACGTCTACCAGCACGGATGCGCCGCTGGAGAATTCGCCGCCCAGCAGTTTCATCGAAAGCGGACTCTCGACGTGCTTTTGCAGGGCGCGGCGCAGCGGACGCGCGCCAAACGCGGGGTCGTAGCCTTCCTTCGCGAGCCAGACGCGGGCCGCCTCAGTGAGATGCACGGCGATGTTGTGTTCGCCCAGGCGTTCCTGGATCTCCTTCAATTGCAGGTCCACGATCTGTTCCATTTCCTCGAGCGAGAGCGGCGAGAACATGATGATCTCGTCAATGCGGTTGAGGAATTCGGGACGGAACGCGCCCTTGAGCGCCTTCTCGATCTTATCTTTGGCCTCGCGATCTTCGTCGGTCTCGGTCTTGCCCACGAAGCCGAGCGTCCCGCCCTTGCGGACGTACTCCGTGCCGAGGTTCGAGGTCATAATGATGACCGTGTTGCGGAAGTCTACCACGTTGCCCTGACCGTCGGTCATGCGCCCGTCGTCCAGGATTTGCAGCAACGCGTTCCAGACTTCGGGATGCGCCTTCTCGATCTCGTCGAAGAGCAGCACGCGGTACGGGCGGCGGCGGACGGCCTCCGTCAATTGTCCGCCCTCCTCGTAGCCGATATATCCGGGCGGCGCGCCGAACAGCCGCGAGACGGTGTGCTGTTCGCGATATTCCGACATGTCAATGCGGACGAGCGAATCCTCGTCGTCGAACATGAACCCAGCCAAGGCCTTCGCCAGTTCGGTCTTCCCGACGCCGGACGGGCCGATGAAGATGAACGAGCCGATCGGCCGGGACGGGTCTTTCAGCCCCGAGCGGGCGCGGCGGATGGCGTCGGAGATGGCGTGGATGGCGTCGTTCTGTCCGATGATGCGCTCGTGCAGGCGCTCTTCCATCTGCAGAAGTTTCTGCGACTCGGTCTCCATCATCTGCGTGACGGGGATTCCCGTCCACTGATGGACGACGGCGGCGATGTCGTCCACGTCCACCACCTCGTCGAGTTTGTGTTCCGATTCCCATTGGTCGCGCTGCTTGTTGAATTCCTCTTCGATGCGCAGCCGCTCAGACTTCTTCTGCGCGGCCTGTTCGTAGTCGCGCGAGATGCCGGCCTGTTCCTCCTCCGCGTGCAGGCGGTCTATCTCGTTTTTCATCGCCTTCAAGTCGGGCGGAAGCGAATAGAGCGCCACGCGCAGTTTGGCGGCGGCCTCGTCCATCAGGTCAATGGCTTTGTCGGGCAGGTGACGGTCGGTGACGTAGCGGTCCGCGAGACGGGCGGCGGCTTCGAGGGCCTCGTCCGAAAAGTGGACTTTGTGATGCGCCTCGTAGCGGTCGCGCAGCCCTTGCAGCATCTTGATGGTGTCGTCCACGCTCGGCTCTTCCACGTAAATGGGAGCGAAGCGGCGTTCGAGCGCGGCGTCTTTCTCGATGTGTTTGTGATACTCATCGAGCGTCGTCGCGCCGATGCACTGCAACTCGCCGCGGGCGAGGGCGGGCTTGAGCATGTTGGACGCGTCCATCGCGCCCTGGGCCGCGCCCGCGCCAACGACGGTGTGCAGTTCGTCAATCATCATGATGATCTCGCCGCGCGCCCGCTGGACTTCCTCCATCACGGCTTTGAGTCGCTCCTCGAATTCGCCGCGGAAACGCGAACCGGCGATCATCGCGCCGAGGTCGAGAGCCACGACGCGCTTGCCCGAAAGGATCTCCGGCACGTCGTTGCTGGCGATCTTCCGGGCGAGACCTTCCACGATGGCGGTCTTGCCGACGCCCGCCTCGCCGATCAGCACCGGGTTGTTCTTCGTGCGCCGCGAAAGGATCTGGATGAGGCGCAGGATTTCGGTGTCGCGCCCGATGACGGGATCAAGTTTGCCCTCGCGGGCCAGTTGGGTCAGGTCGCGCGAGTACTTGTCGAGGGCGCGGTAGCGCGTCTCGGCCTGCGGGTCGGTGACGCGCTGTCCGCCGCGCAGACTCTGGATCGCCTCGTAGACGCGGTCGCGGGTCAGTCCCGCCGATTCGAGGATGCGCGCCGCGGGGGTGTTGCGCTCCGTCAAAATGGCGAGGAAGATATGCTCGGTGGAGATGTACTCGTCCTTGAGACGGTTGGCTTCCTCGTTGGCGAGATCGATGATCCGCTTGACGCGCGGGGTGATGAAGATCTGTCCCGCGCCGCCGCCGAAGATGTTGGCCTTGGGACTGGCGCGCAGGGTGGCGTCCAGCCGCTCGACCAGCGCCTCGGGGTTGACGTTCAGTTTTTCGAGAATTTGGGGAATTGCCCCGCCGGGCTGTTCGATCAGCGCCAGCAGGATGTGTTCGGTATCAATCTGGTTGTGACCGTAGCGCTGGATGATCTCGGCCGCGCGTTGGGCGGCCTCCTGCGCTCGTTCGGTAAATCGGTCAAATCGCATCATAGTGGGGTCCTCCGTGTGGCGCAAATTGGCAATTTGCGCTGCCACATGGCGACATTATAACAAACCCCCCTTCAAGGGGTTATTTGAAAGACATAAGAACCTATCTCTAAA
>DKTP01000014.1:270-10066 GCA_002473085.1 Anaerolineales bacterium UBA7227 | reverse complement strand
AGAGAGAAGAGAGAAGAAAGCAGAGGGCGGAAGGCAGAAGGTAGATTGCGCTGAGTTGCTTGACCTTGTTGCATTGGGATTGATCGCGGATGTGGCTTTGCTAAAAGGCGAGACACGTTCGCTGGCGCAAAGAGGGATCCAAAAACTGCGCGAGACGAAACGTCTCGGCTTGCGCGTGATGGCGGACTTGGCCGGGGCGAGCATGGACACGCTCACCGAGGAGACCATCGGCTTCACGTTCGCGCCGCGGCTGAACGCGCTGGGGCGGCTGGGCGACGCGAATCCCGCAGTGGAATTGCTGCTCACCAGCGACCCGCCGCGGGCGCGCGTCCTTGCCGCGCAGATCGAGGGACTGAACGCGCAGCGGCGGATGTTGACCAGCCAGGTCTACGCGTCGGCGGAGGCGAAGCTGCGCGCCGAACCCGCGCTGCTGGACGGACCCGTCATCGTGTTGTCGCATCCCGACTGGCCCAGCGGCGTAGTGGGGATCGTGGCGAACAAACTGGCGGAGCGTTATCGAAAACCCGCCATCCTGCTCAGCGAATCGGACGATGGGATCTTGCGCGGGTCGGCGCGCTCGGTGGAGGGACTGCACATCACGGAGGCCATCGCGTCGCAGAAGGAAATCCTGCTCGGATTCGGCGGGCATCCGATGGCGGCAGGGATGTCGCTGGAGGCGTCGAAGTTGGCGGAATTCCGCCGCGGGTTGGGAAAAGCCGTCGAGGGGCAACTCGGCTCGAAGGTCCGCGAGGAAGCGGAATTGCAGATCGACGCGTGGGTCGCGCTCGACGAGGTCACGCTCGAATTGGCGGACCAACTGGAAAGTCTGGCTCCGTTCGGCGCGGGGAATCCCGAATTGACGCTGGCGACGCGCGGGGTCGTCTTTAAGTCCGCGACGGAGATCGGGAAGACAAAGGAGCATCTGCGGCTGAACGTGGAGGACGAAAACGGGACGGCGCAGTCGCTTTTGTGGTGGGGCGGCGCGGGCGAAGCGCTGCCCGAGCCGGGAAGCAAAATTGACGCGGCGTATTCGCTGCGCGGCAGTTCGTTCCGCGGGCAGAGACAGGCGAACCTGCAATTCCAGGCGTTCCGCGTGGTGGAGGAGGCGCCAGTAGAGATCAGAGAGCAGAGAGCAGAGGTTAGAGATTGGAGATTGCAAACGTTGAACATTGAACGCCTGACGCCAAACGTTCTGGTCTGGGCGGAGGGGGCGGAGCGCTCAAGAGGCAGATCGCGTTTCGAGTTGCATCAGGCGGACGAGTTCGCCATCTACACCACTCCCCCATCGCCGGCAGAATTGCGGAAGGCGCTGGAGGTTGTAAATCCTAAAACAGTGTATGTGTTCGCGCAATCTCCAGCCGAGACGAAACCCGAAGAATTTTTAAGCCGGCTCGCGGGCCTGTGCAAGTATGCGCTCAAAGCGCTCGAAGGCAAAACCAAAGTCCAGGATCTCGCGGGCGCGATGGCTTCACGCGAGAGCGCGGTACAGGTTGGGTTGGAATGGCTGGCGGCGGGAGGTCATTTGAGCGTGACGGTGGAAGAGGACGACGTCGCGTTGTCGAATGAAAAGCGGGAGAAGAATCCGTATTTGCAGGCCGAGTTGTTCGTGGCGCTGCGCGGGATCCTGAACGAGACGTCCGCGTATCGGAAGTATTTTGCGACGGTGGAGAATGTGGGGGGACTATTGAAATAAAGCGGCGTCTCGTCTTCAAAGACGACGATAAAGAGATTACAATGACGCCATGAGAAGACAACTTCCCTATCACGGCTGGTGTTTCGTGTGCGGACACGAAAATCCGCACAGCATCGGTATGGCCTGGTGGGTGGAGGAGGACGGACGCCTCACCGCGGAACGCGCCCTCGGTCTCGCCCAACAGGGGCCGCCCGGCTTCGCCCACGGAGGCGCGTCCGCGGCCATCCTCGACGAGGCGATGGGTCTCGTCGTCTGGGCGGCGGGACATAAAGTGGCGGCGGTCAACCTGGAGATCAACTACCACAAACCCGTCCCGCTCGACCAAACCCTCCGCGTGGAGGCGCGCATCGTCGAACACGACGAGCGGAAATTGTTTTCGACGGGCGAGATCAGCCTCCCCGACGGGACGGTGGCCGTCAGCGGGCGCGGCATCTACGTCATCGCGCCCAAGTTGTTCGAGAATGTGAAGTTGGAAAAAGAATAGGCCGCTTGTAAAAGCGCGCAATACGCCTTCATTGAGAGGATGGACGGGGGAACTATTTCCGCCAACGGGCGTCCTCGAATCAAACTCTGGAGGTCGCCATGAAACAAATCCCCTTTATATTACTTGCCCTGGCCCTGCTCGCCGCGGCCTGCGCTCCCGCCGAAAAATCGGCGAAAGACGATTCGCCGCAAAGCGCGCTCCTGCCCACCGAGGCGCCGATCGCCCTGCAACCGACCGCGAACGCTCCCATGCCCGACCACTACCCTGTCGTCACTCCCCTGCCCCAAAAGACGGACAACACCATCCCGCGCCGCGCCGACCAGACGCTGGATGCGGTCTACCTCGATTCCGTCAACCTGCTGGCGATGGAAAGTTTCCCGCCCCAGTTCAGCCTCGAAGTGATGGGCAACCTTCCCACGCCGTGCCACCAACTGGTCTATGAAGTCCATCCGCCCGACGAGGCCAACAAGATCGTTGTGGACGTCAACGCGCTGGGCAGCGTAAACGCGATGTGTACGGAAGTTCTCCAGCCCTTCTCGGCGGTCATTCCGCTGGGAAGTTTCCCGGAGGGACATTACACGGTCTGGATCAACGGCGCGCAGGCAGCGGAGTTTGACGGAAGATGAGCGGAAATCATCGGCATCTTTTTTCTGCCGCGAATGACGCGAATTCCACGAAAAATCATGAAAAGTTCGCGCACATTCGTGAAATTCGCGGCCAGAAATTTCATTTCCGAAAAAGTTGATTCGACCGCTCGCGCAAGTCATTCCGATGTTAAGTTGGGCGCGCGTCGGCTCACCTTCGCGAACCTGGCGTTCGTCAACTTCGCGAGCGCCTCGACGCCCAACTTGATATTCAGTCCGCGCTGGCCGCCGGAGACGTGGATCTCCCCCAACGTTTGCGCGGACGAGTCGATCACCACCTGGAAGCCCTTATTGACCAGCGCCAGCGGAGAAATTCCGCCCGCCTGCAGCCCCGTCAACCGCTCGGCTTCGCGCTCGGTCGGCAGGCGCGCTTTCTTCTCGCCAAGCGCGGCGGCCAACAGTTTTAAGTCCACTTCGGAATCGCCGGGGACCACGACGAGCAGGGGCTTGCGCGGCCGCTCGCGGACGACGACGATCGTCTTGAAGACCGAGTCCGGCTCCACGTTCAGGAAACGGGCCGTTTCGAGCGCGCCGAGTTTTTCGGCGGGAGTCTCGCAGGCCGTGTAGGGAATCCGCCGCGCGTCCAGCAGGCGGGTCACGTTGTTGACAATGGACATTTTTTCTCCCATGCAATACAATGAGTTAATTCTACATCAAGAGGAGGCAGAATGATCACCAAGGAATCGCTGGCTGATTTTGAATTGTTCAAAGGGGTCGAAATGGACGCGCTCGAGGAGATCGCCCACCTGTGCGAGGACGTCTTCGTGGCGAAGGATGGGTACGTCTTCCGCGAGGGCGAAACGGCCGACAAACTCCACCTGCTCGTGCAGGGAAGCATCGCCCTGCGCGTCAACCTGACCTCGCGGCCGCAGGCGATCACCGTCAGCATCGTCAGCCGCCCGCACCAAACCCTCGGCTGGTCGGGGATCGTCGCCCCTCATCATTACACCGCCTCGGCCTACTGCGAGGAAGACAGTCACCTGATCGCCATCCCGGCCGACAAGTTCCTGCAAACGCTGGCGGCGCGTCCCGAAGCGGGCTTCAAGATCATGCTGCGCATCACCGAGATCATCTCGGACCGATTGAGGAACAGCCGCCAGGCGTTGTTGAAAACGCTGTAAGTTTCAACCCCTGTCGTTTCCCAGCAACCAGGTTTCCGCAACGAAACCTGGTTGCTGGTTTGCGTTACAATAATCCCATGCCAGCCACATCCGCCCTCACCGGCATTGAAGACCTGATCGAGGCGCTCCCCGAATCATATTCCATCGCGGAGCGCGAACTCATCCAGCGCGCCTACCGCGTGGCCGAGGAAGCGCACCGCGGTCAGAAGCGCGTTTCAGGCGAGCCGTACGTGTCGCACTGCGTGGCGGTGGCGCGCATCCTGGTGGACCTCTCCGTCCCGCCCGAGGCCGTGGCCGCGGGATTGCTCCACGATACGGTGGAAGACACTTCCCTGACGCTGGAAGACATCCGCCTCGATTTTGGGGAGACGATCGCCATGCTGGTGGACGGCGTCACCAAACTGACGAAGCTGCCCCGCGTCTCGCGCAGCGACCAACATGCCGGCCCGGGCGACGGCGGCCCCGAAGACGAGGAGGCCGCGGCGGAACGTCTCCGCGCCAGCAAGCAGGATCTGGCTACGGAAACCCTCCGAAAAACCTTCCTGGCCATGGGCGAAGACGTGCGCGTGGTGCTGATTAAACTGGCCGACCGCCTGCACAACATGCGCACGCTCGGTCACATGCCGGAAGCCAAACGCAAGCGCATCTCCCAGCAGACCATGGACGTGTTTGCGCCGCTGGCCAGCCGGCTCGGCATCTGGCAGATGAAGTGGGAACTCGAAGACCTGGCGTTCAGTTACCTCAACCCCCAAAAATACAAAGAGATCGCCGAACAACTCGCCGAGCGTCGACCCGACCGCGAGGCCAGCATCGCGACCATCATCGAAACCATCCGCAAGCTGCTCGAACGGCACAACATCCATGCCGAGGTAAGCGGGCGCCCCAAGCACATCTATTCCATCTATAAAAAGATGATCCGCAAAGACAAGCCCTTCGAGTTGGTGCGCGACATCCGCGCCGTGCGCCTCATCGTCCCCGACATTCAGGCGTGTTACGCGACGATGGGCTTGATCCACACCTCGTGGCGTCCGCTTTCGGGCGAATTCGACGACTACATCGCCGCGCCCAAAGACAACTATTACCAGTCCCTGCATACGGCCGTCATCTTCGACGACGGAAAACCGGTCGAGGTGCAGATCCGCACGCCCGAAATGGACCAAAACGCGGAGCTGGGCATTGCCGCGCATTGGCGTTATAAGGAGGGCAAGAGCCGCGACCTGGCCTTCGAGCAGCACGTCAACTGGCTGCGCGCCATGATGGACTGGAAACACGACGTGGACGACGCCCAGGAATTCGTGGACGGGATGAGGTCCGACGTGTTCCAGGACCGCGTCTACGTCTTCACGCCCAAGGGCGATATCATCGACCTGCCGGCCGGCTCCACGCCGATCGACTTCGCCTACCATGTCCACACCGATATCGGCCACCGCTGCCGCGGCGCCAGGGTGAACGGGAAACTCGTCCCGTTGGACCAGGTTTTGAAGACCAGCGACCAGGTCGAGGTCCTGACCGGGAAGCGAGGCGGGCCCAGCCGCGACTGGCTGAACGTCAACCTCGGGCTTGTCCGCACGCAGCGGGCGCGGTCGAAGATCCGCGCCTGGTTCAAGAAGGAAGATCACGAGAAAAACTTGTCTTCGGGACGCGAACTGCTGGAGCGCGAACTCCAGCGGCTGGGGATGGGCGACACCAACTTCGAGCGCCTGGCGCGCAGTCTCGGCTACAAACAGCCCGATGAGATGTTCGTGGACCTCGGCTGCGGCGACCTGTCTTTGGCCCGCATCGTCAACCTGCTGTCTGAATCGCAGGCCGGCGCGGACCTGTTGACGGCGGCCGCGCCGACGAGCGAGGCGGTCGCCACCGAGTCGATCAACGTGGTGGGGTTGAAGGGGCTGCTGACCACGATCGCAAAATGCTGCCACCCGACGCAGGGCGACCAGATCATCGGGTTCATCACGCGCGGACGCGGCGTCTCCATCCACCGGCAGGATTGTCCCAACATCCTGCGCGTGGTGGACCGCGACCGGTTGGTGCGCGTTTCGTGGGGCGAACACGTGCGGACGTATTCCGTCCCGATCAGGATCACAGCCTACGACCGGACGGGATTGATGGGCGACATTTCAAATTTGCTGAACAGCGAGGACGTGAACATCGTGGACGTGGGGGTCAAGGTGGCGCACAGCATGGCCGACCTGCGCCTGGTGGTGGAAGTGAAAGACGTCAAACAGTTGAGCAGAATTTTGACGAGAATCGAAAATATCCCCAATGTGCTGGAAGCGCAAAGGGTGAAGCCGGGGTGAGCGTTCGGCGCGGACGCGCCCGCTTACTTGACGATCTTAAAATTGAAAATATTCGTGTCGAGTTTTTTCTGGAGGGAGATCCACAGCGGCAAGGCCATCTCCAGGCCGCGCGAGTTGGAGATGTCGCCCAGGTCAATCACCGATTTCCAGCCGAACCATTCGTTTAAAATGCGAGTCGCTTCGGCCTTGGCTTCGAGATCGTTGCCGCAGATGAACGCGTCGTGCGGACCGTGCAGAAGTTCGGGATGCGCCATCAACTCCACGTTCACGGTGTTGAGCGCCTTGACCACCCGCAAAAGCGGATGCGCGCGCTGGATCTGCTCGCCGAGCGAATCGACGTTGCAGACGGTCAGGGTCGGCGGCATACCGCGCGAGAAATCGAGCGGGTTGGCCAGATCAACGAGGATCTTGCCGTTAAGATCGGAGCGCCGGGGAAATTCGAGAGCGGACAGCGATCCCCTGCCCGCAGTGCAGTTGAACAGGATCTCGCCGAAGGCGGCCGCCTCAGCGAAGGTTCCGTGCGAGGCGAGTTGTCCACGCGACCTGACCCAGGCGCGCGCGTTCTCGTTGGCGGCGGAACGCGAACCCATCATCACGTTATGTCCCAATTCCACCAGCCGCGAGCCGATGGCCTGTCCAACCATGCCAGTCCCTAAAATGCCGATGTTCATAGACGAGCCTCCTTATTCGTTTATATTTTACCAGCCACGTAATCCAGGACGTCAATTTTCGTGAGGATGCCGACCGGTCGGCTGTCTTCCACCACGATCAGCGCGAAGCCCGCGGCGAGCGACGGCATGGCCTGCTCCAGCGAGGTTTCGGGCGGAAAAACCGCGCCCGCGTTCTGCACGAGTTCGTCCATCGGTTCATCGTGACTGTGGCCGGCGTGCCCCGCCAGCATATGATTTAACACGTCCACTTCCTCGATCAAACCGACGAGCGTCCCGTCCGCGCCGACGACGGGCATTTGCGAAATACTGTGCTGGCGCATCACCGTCACCACCCTGCGAATCGAGTCGCCCAACGCGGCGGTCAACAGCATTTTGCCCGGCTTGGCCAGCAGGATATCGCCGAGGGTCATCTCGCCCAGTTCAGTGGACAGGAAACCGAATTCGCGCATCCATTTGTCGTCGTAAAATTTCGAAAGATAGCGCGAGCCCGAATCGGGGAAGACGACCACCGACAGGCGGTCGGCTGGCAACTTGCGGCAATATTTCATCGCGCCCGCCAGCGCCGATCCAGAGGAACCGCCCGCGAAGATGCCCTCCTGGCGCACCAACTGCCGCGCCCACAAAAAGGACTCGCGGTCGCCGGCGCGCACGATCCAATCCACCACCGACAGGTCTGTAGTGGACGGCAAAAAATCCTCGCCGATACCTTCCACTTTATAGGTCTTGGGGTACGCGCCCTCCGGGATCGCGCCCCCGTTCTGCCAGATCTCGGTTAGGATGGAGCCTTCGACGTCCACGCCCACAATCTTGATATTCGGGTTTTTCGACTTGAGATACCGCCCGACGCCGCTGATTGTCCCGCCGGTCCCCATCCCGATGATGACGTCGGTCACGCGGCCTTCGGTCTGTTCCCACAGTTCGGGCCCGGTCGCCGCCTCGTGCGTCTTCGGATTATCGGGATTGTGATACTGGTTGGCGAGGATGGCGTTCGGCGTCTCGCGAACGAAACGCTTCGCGACCTCATAATAGGATTGCGGGTCATCGGGGGTCACCGCCGTCGGCGTGATGACCACCTTCGCGCCGTAGGCGCGCAGGAGCAGGATCTTCTCGTTGCTCATTTTATCGGGCATGACGAAGATGGTCTTGTATCCTTTCAACGCCGCGGCGATGGCAAGACCGACTCCCGTGTTGCCCGACGTAGCCTCGACGATCGTCCCGCCCGGAGTCAACTCGCCGCGCTTTTCCGCCTGCTCGACGATGTTGGCCCCGACGCGGTCCTTCACCGAACCGCCGGGGTTCATGAATTCCAGTTTTGCGTAGAGCGGACCGGGCAGCTCGCGCGCGATGCGTCCGAGGCGGACGAGGGGGGTATGCCCGATCGCGCCGAGAATGGAATCGTAGACACGGGTTTTATTGGAAGGGGAAAGCGCGGTCATTCAGTCTCCTTTGGCGAGGCTAATTTTAACACGCAATGTATCGAGGTTCTTCAATTTTTTTTAACCGAAATTTTTTAACGCGAAGGGCCACAACCTCTGGGATCCTCGCGGAGTCGACAAAGGAAAAACGCGTGAAATGAGGGCGCTTTCATCCTGTACCTTTAAGCGTCTGAGATGAAAATAGAAAGGATTCCGCAAGTTCTACTTGCGGCTCTCCCGAAGTAGAACTTCGGGATTCCAAATTTTCATCATTCGGGGGGGAGCCTCGTTCATGGATACTTTGTGTTCCTTTGTGTTTAGAGAGCGCGCTTGCAAGCGCTTTAACCGTCTGTCACTGCGAGCGGAGCAGTCTCCGGTTTGCGAGGAGATTGCTTCGACGCCTTTGGCGTCTCGCAATGGCGATGGAAAGCAAGGCGCTTCGTCCCGCGTCAATAGATCGGCAGGCTCGCGTCCACATCCCTGGCCCAGGCGTTGATGCCCCCGTGCAAATTTTTCACTTTTTTGAATCCCGCGCCGACCAGCAAGTCGAGGGCGCGGCGGGAGCGCGTCCCCGATTTGCAAAAGACCACCATCTCGCGGGCGGTGTCCAATTCCGAGAGGCGCGCGGTCAGCTGGCCGAGGGGAATATTGACCGAGTCGCGGATGGAGGAGATCCGCAGCTCGTGCGGCTCGCGCACGTCGAGCAGGAGCAGGTTCGGGTCACGCGCGAGGCGGGTTTGCAAATCCCGCGCGGAGATGTCCCAGTCCGCGCTCGCGGAGTCGTCGGCGCGGTCGTGGCTGGGGAGTCCGCAAAACGCCTCGTAGTCCACCAGTTCGGTCACGTCGGCGTTCGGTCCGCAGACGCGGCAGTTGGGATTCTTCTTCAGCTTGATGAAGTCGAAGGACATGTCGAGGGCGTTGTAGAGCAGGAGCCTGCCGATGAGCGGGTCGCCGATGCCGAGCAGGAGTTTGAGCGCTTCGGTGGCCTGGAGGCTGCCGATGACCGCGGGCAGGACGCCCAGCACGCCGCCCTCCGCGCAGGAGGGGACGAGTCCGGGCGGCGGCGGTTCGGGGAAGAGACAGCGATAGCACGGCCCTTCTTTGGCGTAGAAGACGCTGGCCTGCCCGTCGAAGCGATAGATGGAGCCGTAGACGTTCGGCTTGCCGAGGAAGGCGCAGACATCGTTGGAGAGATAGCGCGTGGGGAAGTTGTCGGTGCCGTCGAGGAGGACGTCGTACTCTTTGGCAATGCGCATGGCATTGGCGGAAGTGAACACTTCGTTGTACGCGTCAACCTGGATGAGCGGGTTGATGTCCAGCAGGCGGCGTTTGGCGTTCTCGACTTTGAGTTTGCCGATCGCCTCCGTCCCGTGGATGACCTGCCGCTGGAGGTTGGACTCGTCCACCACATCATAGTCCACGAGGCCGATGCGCCCGACGCCGGCCGCGGCGAGGTAGAGCGCGGCGGGAG
>DKTP01000014.1:0-164 GCA_002473085.1 Anaerolineales bacterium UBA7227 | reverse complement strand
CGGGAGAGCCAAGTCCGCCCGCGCCGATGATGAGCGCGGACGTGGCTTTCAATTTCTGCTGGCCTTCGAGTCCGACTTCGGGGATGAGGAGATGGCGGGAGTAGCGGAGGATTTCGTCGTGGGTGAGGTCCATGGGTGAGGGTTTCAGGTTTCAGGTGTCAGGT
>DKTP01000060.1 GCA_002473085.1 Anaerolineales bacterium UBA7227 | reverse complement strand
CGGAGGCCTCCGACATGTTGACGAGCGCGGCCTGGAGTCCCGTGAGCGGATTCTTGATCTCGTGGTCGAGTCGACGGATGAACTGCCGGCGATTCTCCTCCATCTCGCGGCGGACGTCGTCCATCTCGCCGCGCGCGAACCAGCCGCGCGATTCGTCGCCGAAGAAGTACGCGCCGAGCAGCAGCGTCAGGAAGGAGCCGAAGAGCAGCGCGGCGATCCCAATGTCCACGCGGAAGGCGAGGATGGGGACCGGGTCGAGGAAATTCTGCACGTAGATCGTCGCCAGCAGCCCGGCCGCCAGCGGCAGGACGGAGATGACGAAACGCGTGACGCGCGAGTTGATCGCCTTAATCAAAAGATCGCGGAGCGTCGAGCGCGGGTCCATGCGGAGACGCTACTCCCCCTTCACCGGGGCGGCGAAGCGGTATCCCTCCGCGGGGACGGTTTCGATGTAGCGCGGGGACTCGGGGTCGTCGTCGAGAGCGCGGCGGAGTTCGGCCATACGCGTGTCCACGGTGCGCGTCCCGGCGGGATATTCCCAGCCCCAGACCGCGTCCAGCAAACGTTCACGCGAGACGCATTCGTCGGGATGAGTCATCAGATATTCGAGGACGGCAAAGGCCTTGGGCGTCAGGTCGAGGGGATCGCCTTTGAGCGAGGCGCGCCGCGCTTTTCGGTCGAGGACGAGATCGAGGGCAGAGAGAGTCCACGAGGCCGAGAGGGAACGTTCGCCGGGGCGGGCGCGTCGCAGCACGGCGCGGATGCGCGCCAGCAGTTCGTGGGGATCGAACGGCTTGTTCAGATAGTCGTCCGCGCCCTCTTCGAGCGCGAGAGCCCGCTCGGACGATTCGCCGACCTGCGTCAACAGGATGGCGGGCAGCCAGAGATTCTCGCGGCGGATGCGGCGCAGGGCTTCGCGCCCGTCCATGCGCGGCATCAACACGTCGAGGATCACCAGCGCGGGACGGCGCGAACGGATCTTGTCGAGCGCGGCCGCCCCGTCGGAGACGGTGAGGACGTGGAATCCCGCGCGCTCAAGGAAGGGCGCGAGCGTGTCCGCGATGGACGGGTCGTCGTCGGCGAGGAGGATGAGGGGACGGTCGTCTTTCGGCATGGTGGGAAACGCAGAGACGTTGCAACGCAACGTCTCTACGGAATCAAATCGCTACGGAAGAAGGTCTCCTACGGTATCCACGCGAAGGTGGACATGATGACCGCAAAGACGGCAGACTCCGCAGCGCGGTCAAAGGCGGGCGGCGGTGTGGAGTAAGCGCCCGGGCTGGAAGAGCGCAGGACAAAGCCGATACTGACGCAGGCGTTGGTCGGACGGGCGGCGGAATAGACTTCCCAATCGTACACGTTTCCGGCCGCCGGTTCGCTGCCGGTCTCTTTCAGGAAGGTAATGCCGTTGAACGCCGCGTCGCCCGAAGAGGCGGGCGGGCTTCCCGCGACGCTGTTTTTACACGGGTTGGCGCCTTCGACAACTTTAATGTCAATGTACTTGGACGTAAGGAGCGTCCCCTGCGCAAAGGGCAGGTCTATGCGGGCGTCGTCGTCCTCCTGCAAAGCGACGGTGGAGCCGGGCGGATACTTGAACGTGAAGCCGTATTTCTGGTTTTGGAAGACGGTCCAGCCTGTGGTATCCGTCGCGGACGGGGTCGCGGTCGCGGCGGTCGTCGGGGCAGTCGTCGGCGCGGACGGGGTCGCGGTCGCGGCGGCCGTCGTCGCCAAAGAGACGCTCTCGGAGGCGCCGACGCGCTGGATGCGCGGCGCGACCCAAACGGCGCGGTCGCCAGCGGCGTAGGTCCCGGCCATCACGGTCAGGATGAACTGGACGTCCTGCCCGGCGAGGGAACTTAAGTCGAGGTTGGCCTGGTAGTACTGCCCGTCATATTTTTCGCCGAAGGTCCAGAAGGTCTTGGGCGGGTTGGCGCCGATCTGGTAGTCGAGGCGGAAAATCACATAGCAGGAGGCGGCTCCGTACTGGCAGTTGACGATGCTCTGGAAGCGGTCGCCTTTCTGCACGCGGAAAGCGGGGAAGATGCCCTGGATGTAACCGTTGGTGGTGTTCTGCGGGTTGGTCAGCAGGCCGGGACGGGGATCGGCGGCGCCGGTTTCGAGTTGCGGATTGGTCAGTTTCAACACGAAGCCCTTCGCGTCGCCGTCAGCGCCGGGGCAAGGCAGGACGCCCGCGCCGCTCACCCACTTCGCTTCGCAGGCGTGCGCCGCAAAGTCATAGGCCGTGTCGGATGAGGGCGTGACGGTCGGTCCGCCGGGCGTGACGGTGGGGCCGGGCGTGACGGTCGGCCCGCCAGTGACGACGATCTCCACCCAGAAGGGGTTGCTGGCCTTCGCGCCAATGCCGAACAACTGGTCGCTGGCGTTCTTCAACATCCAGTTGCCGCGGAAGGTCCCGCTGGCGGCAGGGGCCGTCAGGTTGACGGAGAGGTCCACGGTCTGGCCGGGAGCGACGTTAGTGGGGAAAGCCGCCGAGGAGGGGCCGCCCATCTTCTCGCCGCTGGAAAAGACGAGGGAGTAGCCGGTCGTCCACGTGCAAGTACCGATGTTCTTTAATCGCCACGTTTTCTTGAAGGCCGCGCCGGGCGCGAAGACCGATTTGTCCGGCACGGTCACGTCGGCGATGAACTGCGCCTTGTCGCAGCCCGAAATGGGGCCGGGCGTGGTCGGGACGGGCGTAACGTTCCCGCCGCCCGAACGATAGATGACGGGGTTGCCCCACAAGGCGCGGTCGCCGGTCGGGGAGCCGTAGGCGCTGAGGTAGAGGATGAACTTCACGTCCTGGCCGGCCAGCCGGCTCAGGTCGAGGTTGGCGCGGTAGAACTGTCCCTCGTATCGTTCGCGGAACGTCCAGAAGGTCTGCACTGCGCCCGAGCCGATCTGATAATCGAGGCGGTAAGCGACGTAGCAGGATGTAGCGTTGTGTTCGCAGCTGACGATGGCCTGGAAGCGGTCGCCGCTTTGGACGCGGAAGGCGGGATACACCGCCTGTATGTAGCCGTTGTTGACGGCCTGCGGCGAGACGAGGAGGCCGAGGTTGGCGTCTGCCACGCCGTTCTCCAGTTTGGGATTGGCCTGTTTCAGCACAAAGCCCTTCGCGTCGCCGTCCGTTCCGGGACAGGGGAGAGTCCCCGCGCCGCTCGACCAGGCCGCGTCGCAGGCTTTGTCCGCGAAGTTGTAGACCACGCCGGCGCTGCCGCCGCCCGAGACGACGACCTCCACCCAGAACACGCCTTTAGCGTTGTAACCGATACCAAAGGTCTTGCCCGAGGCGTTTGCCAGCTGCCAGTTGCTTCGGAATTTTCCAGCGCTGGACGGGGAGGTCAGATCAACGGAGATGTCCACCGTCTGGCCGGGGGCCACCGCGACGCCCAAAAGAGCCGAAGTGGGACCGGAAAACTTCTCGCCGCTCGCGTACACAAGGCTGTAATCCTTGCTCCACGTGCAGGTCCCGACGTTCTTCAGCCGCCAGGTCTTCTTAAATGCCGTTCCCGGCGCCATGATCGAGCCGTCGGGGACGGTCACGTCGGCGATGAACTGCGCGGCGTCGCAGACGGTCGCGGCGGCGGCCGTCTGCGGTCCCGTTCCCGCCATCGGCAGGAAGGAAAACAGCAGGGCGGTCAGCACAGCCGCTGAAATAATGATAGATCGGGTTCTCATCGCATCCTCCTTTAACAGTTCGATGCTTCCTGGTCTCAAACGAAGGACAAGAGCAATATGTTCCAGACTTTTCTAGTATATCCTTACTCCAGAGATAGTTCAATATTCCGAAGTTACCAAATTTGCCGCGGCGCGAAAGCGACCCTGCAAGCGTACTATAATCGCCTCATGCCACGCGTCATCCTGCACCTCGACCTGGACGCCTTCTTCTGCGCCGTCGAAGAGACGCGCGACCCATCCCTGCGCGGCAAGCCGTTCGCGGTGGGCGGACGTCCCGACGAGCGCGGCGTCGTCGCCTCCTGCTCCTACGCGGCGCGGATGTTCGGCGTGCGCAGCGCCATGCCGATGTCACGCGCGCTGCGGATCTGTCCCGGCCTGATTGTCATCCCGGGACGTCACCGCGCCTACAGCGAGGTCTCCAAAAATGTGATGGCGAAACTGCGGGACCTGACTCCCCTCGTGGAGCAGATCTCCATTGACGAGGCCTTCCTCGACCTCGCCGACCTGCGCGGCCCCGTCGAACGCGTCGCGCGTGAACTTCAAGCGCGCATCCGCGACGACCTGGGACTGCCCTGCTCGATCGGGATCGCGTCCAACAAACTTGTGGCGAAGATCGCCACCGAGGTCGGGAAGAAAGCCGCGAAGGGAAACGCGCCGCCCTGCGCGTTGACCGTCGTCCCCGCGGGCGAGGAGGCCGCGTTCCTCGCGCCCCTGCCTGCGGACATGCTGTGGGGCGTGGGCCCGAAGACCGCCGCGCGTCTGGCGGAACTCGGCATCCACACCATCGGCGACATCGCGCGCTGGCCCCCGTCCGAACTGGCGCGGCGCTTCGGCGAGCCCGGACGCGACCTCGCCCGTCATGCGCGCGGCGAGGACGAGCGTCCCGTCGTCACAGAATCCGAGACCAAATCCATCAGCCAGGAGACGACCTTCGCGCGCGACGTCCGCGACGACAAAACATTGGAGGCGACCCTGCGGGAGCAATCCGCCGAGGTGGCGCGGCAATTGAGGAGCGAGAACCTCGCGGGCAGGACGATCAAACTTAAACTGCGCTGGCCCGACTTCACGACCCTGACGCGCCAAACGACCATCAACCGCCCGACGGACATGGAAGATGAAATCGCGCAGGCCGCGCTGGCGCTGCTGAAGACCGTTCGCAAATCGGGCGAGGCCGTGCGCCTGATCGGGGTCGGAGTTACGGGACTGGGAGAACCCGTCCGCCAACTGGGGCTATGGGATTCGAATACGGAGAAGTCCCGCAAATTGCAGGAGGCCGTGGACGCGTTGCAGGAAAAGTATGGGAGGGGAATGATTCACAAAGGAACAAACAAATAAGGCGGCTGGCAATCCGCTACGGCTGGGGCTGGTAGTTAGGGAAATAAACTTAAAAGTGTAACGTGTAGATCGCCAGGTCGTCGCCCGGCTTGTAGAAGTCGCGGATGACCGCTTCTTTTTGATATCCGACCGATTCGTAGAACGCGCGCGTGGACGCGTACGACTCCATGCCCGAGGTCTCCGCGATCAGAATCCGTCCGCCTCTTTTCTGGACCTCGGCCTCGGTCGCGCGCATCAGGCTTTTCCCTGTCCCCAGCCTCCGCGCGGACGGGTCCACGGCGATCCAAAACAGGTCGTACGTCCCCTCGGTGAGGGCGCGCTCGCCGTAGCAGGTAAACCCGACCACCCGTCCGTCGCGGCGCGCGACGAGGAAATCGTAGCCGCCGTCATCCCACAGCTCGCGGACGGTATCTTTTTCCTCGTCCGTGAAAACGTCTATCTTCGCGGTGACCGCCAGGATGCCCTGGCGGTCTTCCGGTTTGGCTGGTTCGAAGATCATTTCCAACCTTCGCGGTGCAGCGCCAGGCTGAGGATGCGGTCCACCATCTGGTCGTAGGGATAGCCGGCCTTCTCCGCGCTGTTGGCAAACCCGGCGTCGGGAGCGAGATCGGGAAGTTCGTTGATGTCAATGACGTAGGGGATGCCGTCGCGATAACGCATGTCCACGCGGCCGAAGTCGCGCAGTCCGATGGCGCGGAAGGCGTTGACGGCCGTCGTCTTGATGGTCTCTTCCTCGTTTTTGGCCAGCTCGGCGGGACAGATCACGCTGAACGAGTTGTAGGTGAACGAATCTTCCAGCCACTTGGACTCATAGGTGAGGAGCGATTTCAGCGGATCGTCCACTGCGGAAAAATCATGTTCCGAAATGGGCATCACTTCCATTGTGCCGTTGCCCCACATCGAGACGGAGAACTCGCGCCCGGTGATGTATTCTTCCACGAGCGCGGGCTGGCGGTACTCGCTCACCACGTAATCCACGCGGTCAAACATATCGCTGGCGTTGGTCACCACCGAATTTTCGTTAATGCCCAGGCTGGCGTCCTCACGGACCGGCTTGACGATGGCGGGGAATTGCAGCGACACTCCGCCTTTGGGCCTGGAGAACAACTGATAGGCGGGAGTCGGAACTCCCTGCCGGAGGAGGCGGCGCTTGGCGCGCGCCTTGTCTGTGCATAAGCGGACCGCCTCGGATTTCGATCCTGTATATTTAAAGCCCAGTTCCTTGAGCGCCTGCGGAATGAGGGACGCGCTGAAATTGTCCCCGGCGAATCCGTCGCAAACGTTAAACACAAAAGTATTGCGCGGCGAATACTGTCCCAGTTCGCGGGCGAACGCCTCCAGGTCGTCCCGCACCGGCACCATCACCGTCGGATAGCCGAGACGTTTCAAGGCTTCGTATATGGATGTGGCTGTCTTCGTGGTGTACTGCAACGCGATCAGGTCTTGCGAATCGCCCTTAACAATCTCCTCTTCCTGATTGTAGATGAGCGCAATTAATGAATCGTCGGCATCCATTGATGTATTTAAGATTCTCCTTTCATCGAAACGACTTCGATTCGATTTATACTACATTCCGAATAAGAATCAAGGTTACAGACCTTAACATTCGCGCAAAAAAGAAAACTTTAAGGTTGGAATATAAAAAACCGCGCGCGCGTTCAGATTGAAAACGCGCGAGCAGAAATTCATTGAATCTTAAATTTTAAGATTATCGGGGATTCTTCTTCACGGTCTGGCCTTCGGCGGTATCGGTCACCGACCAGCCGCGGGCGGCAATCTGATCGCGCAAACGGTCGGAGGTCTCCCAGTCCTTCGCGGCGCGCGCCCGTCCGCGCGCGTCGAGCAGGGACAGCGTCTCCGCGTCGGGAGATTCCGACTCCGTCCGACCCGCGCCGCGCGCCAGTTCCCATGCGGCGGACGAGATACCCGTCTCCGGCGCGGGCGCTTTGAATTCACCCAATTCGGCGAGCGGAAATACTTTTCCCGAGGCGTAGATTTTCAGATCGCGATCTCGTATCAACGAAACCGAACTCACCCCGCTGACCGTACATTCCTGCTTTTCGAAGTCCACGACCAAGCCCGTATGCTCGTCCAGGCCGAGGATCGTCTGGCCGGGCGGCAGGGCGGCGCGCCACTGCGCGAAGCGCTCCATGCCGACGAAGCAGCGGCTGGTGTCCAAATCCTCGCCGCCCTCGGCGTTGTTCCAGTGAGGGATGAAGGAAAGCGAAACGCCGAAATCGCCGAACAGATCGAGCCCGGGCAGGGAGCGGACGTCTTCTCCCGCCTTGTAAATTTCGTACACGGGCAGAGTCCACGCGCCGACCGCGATCGTCGCGGCCGAGGCGAAGACGAGCGCCGCGCCGAGGCGATGACGCGCGCGGATCAGGTCCCAGGCGAGAGTCCCTTTCAACTGGCGGACGGCATACGTGGGACTGCCGGGTCCCATGAAAATGAGATTGGCGTCGAGGAGGGGTTTTAAGATTTCGGGGTCGTCGGGGCTGAAAGGGGAATGACGTTTGCGCGCGGGGACCACGTCCACGCGGGGATTGTAATTTTGCAGGCGCGTCCGAAGAAAGTCGGCGACGCGTCCCGCGACGGAGGCGGAGTTCAGCTCGAAGCCGGCAGGCGTCTCGAGGATCGCGGCCCGCGGCGGGTCAGGAAGGAGGCGGGCGAGAGTCTCGAAGACGCGGCCGCCCGCGAGGGAGGTCTCGCCCGATCCAAGAAAGGCGATGCGTCCGGGAGTCATGGGTGGTCAGTCATCAGTCATCAGTTATCAGTGATCAGTGGGCAGTGATCAGTGGGCAGTATCGAGGAGGGATTTGGCTTGCCGCCAGATTTCGTCGAACATTTCGACGGTGAGTTTTCCCGTCAGCGTATTTTGCTGGCTGGGGTGGTAGGAGCAGAGAAGCCAGGGGCCCGCGTCCAGCCGATAACGCGCGCCGTGCGAAAATTTATATTCCGAGATTCGCAGGCCATAAATTTTTAAAATCCGCTCGAAGGCGACGCGTCCCAAACACACGATCACTTTGGGACGGATGATTTTCAACTCCGCTTCCAAATACGGCTGGCAGTTGGCGAGTTCTTCGGGCGTGGGTTTGTTGTCGGGAGGGACGCAGCGCGCGGAGGCGGTGAGGTACAGGTCGCGCAGAGTCAGGCCGTCGTCGCGCGAGACCGAGACGGGCTGGTTCGCAAACCCGGCGCGGAAGAGGGCGGGATAGAGAAAATTGCCCGAGGCGTCGCCGGTGAATTGGCGTCCCGTGCGGTTGGAGCCGTGCGCGCCGGGGGCGAGTCCCACTACAAGGACGCGCGCTCGCGGATCGCCGAATCCGGGGACGGGCTTGCCCCAGTATTCTTCGTTGATATACGCCTTGCGCTTGACCCGCGCCACTTCCTCGCGCCAAGCGACGAGGCGGGGACAGAGACGGCAGGAAGTGATTTGTTGATTGAGGGCGGTGAGAGTTTGCATGAGGCGATTGGAGACTGGAGATTGGAGACTGGAACTAGGGTTGGCGGTTAGAGGATCAACATCGCATCGCCGAAAGAGTAAAAGCGATAGCCTTCCCTGACCGCGAGTTGGTATGTTTCGAGAATCTTCTCCCGCCCCGCGAAGGCGCTGACCAACATGATCAGCGTGGACTTGGGCAGGTGGAAATTTGTGATCATGGCGTCCACGATTTTGAATTGATAGCCGGGGAGGATGAAGAGGGAGGTGGGGCCAGAGTAAGCAGAGATTGGAGATTGGAGATTGGCGGCGGTTTCGAGGGTGCGGACGGAGGTTGTGCCGACCGCGATGACGCGTCCGCCGAGGCGTTTGGTTTCGTTGACGGCGTCGGCGGCGGCTTGCGGAAGTTCGCACCACTCCGTGTGGATCTTGTGCGCGGCGGGGTCGTCCTCGTTGACGGGGGCAAAGGTGTCGAGACCGACATGCAATGTGACGTAGGCGATCTTCACTCCCCTGCCCTGCAACTCGTCCAGCAGCCGCGGCGTGAAGTGGAGTCCGGCCGTGGGCGCGGCGGCAGAGCCGGACTCGCGCGCGTAGACGGTTTGATAGCGCTCGGGGTCCTTCAACTCCTCGTGGATGTACGGCGGGAGCGGGACGTGTCCCGCCTTCGGGAAATACGGCTCGATGGGTTCGGAGAAGCGGACGAGCCGCCCGGAGCCGTTCAGCAATTCCACGATCTCGGCTTCGGGGCCGTCTTCCACCTTTACCTTTCTGGCTATCCGCAATCCTTTCCCGCCGACCAGCGCCTCCCACGTCAACAGGTCGCGGCGGCGGAGGAGCAGCAGTTCGACGCGTCCGCCCGTGGATTTGCGCGCAAACAGACGCGCCGGGATGACGCGCGTCTGGTTGAGGACGAGGAGGTCGTTCGGGCGGAGATACTCCCCGATCTCGCGGAAGAGACGGTGTTCCACATTCGGCGTCCCGCGCTTCAAGACGAGGAGACGCGAGGAGTCGCGCGGCTCGAGGGGAGTCTGTGCGATGGAGGATTCGGGGAGGGGATAGTCGAAGTCGGAGGTGTTCATAAGCGAAGCAGTCATATGGATAAAAAAGCGGCGCTTGAATTGCGCCGCAAAGTTCATCGAAGTTTGGATACAAGTTCCTGCAAGTCTTCGTATTGATAAGGCGGCCTGTTTCCCCCGCTTTACCATTGTTTTCGCGCCTCCTGCCAATCGAGCGCGCCCGATTTCTCGGGCCCGATTTTGATGCGATGTAACAATTGTTTTACGGATGCGCGGTCTTCCAACTCCTCAAAATAATCGAGGAGTTTTCGCCAGTCTTCCATGCCAACCTGAACGGCGGCCTGTTTTCCACTGGCGTCCACAACGAATTGCAGGCTTTTCAGGGTAACGAGAGTATCCATTTGAACCTCTTCAGGTATTATACACGCATCCAAAGTTACTCGAAACTGGCGAGTAAAAAGGGCGCCCCGCCCGGAGATTCGCGAAACGCTACTCCAACGAGCGGGGCTTTTTTATATTTGTCGGAGCGCCCTTCCCCGCGCAGCGCCCCCGCAGGGGGCTGCCCGCCTCCATTGCCCATTGATGAAGACGGAAAACGCCCAGACAGGACACAACCGCGCTATCTCTCCTGTTTTGCCTCGGCTTCCGTCCGTAAACGGAGAGCATTGCCGGCTCGCTGCAAATCTCCGAATCTTTGGAGAACCCGGAGATGTGCATATAACTTGGAAAGGCATGGGACGCACACACCCGAAACCCGTTGTTGATGTTGGAGTTGTCTGGATTGTTCCTGTTGCGGAACGCACAGCGGGCGTTGTCACTATTGTTGTTGAACGACCCGCCACGCTGGACGCGG
>DKTP01000035.1:924-2628 GCA_002473085.1 Anaerolineales bacterium UBA7227 | reverse complement strand
CGGCTGGAGTACTCCAGCCGCTTTTTCGATCATGAAATTCCGCGAAGCGGTTTAGAACAGCCCAACCACCTTGCCGGTCTTCAAGTCCACGTCCACATCGTAGAAGACGGGACGCGTCGGCAGGCCGGGCATGGTGCGCATCGTGCCGAGCAGCGGATAGATGAATCCCGCGCCCACGGACGCGCGGATGTCGCTGATGGTGATGCGGAAACCGCGCGGCGCGCCTTTGACGGCCGCCTGGTCGGTGAAGGACAAGTGAGTCTTCGCCATGCAGATCGGCAGGCCGGAGAAACCGAGTTTGGTGAACCGCTCGATCTTGGCCTCCACTTCGGGGGTGTAGTCCACGCCGTCGGCGCGGTAGATTTCCCTGGCGATGGTCTCGATTTTTTCCTTGATGGACATCTCCAGCGGATAGAGGAACCGGAAGTCGCTGGACATTTCGCAGGCCTTGACGACCGCCTCGGCCAGTTTGACCGCGCCCTTGCCGCCCTCCATCCAGTGCCGCGACTCGACCGCGTCCACCGCGCCGGCCGCGAGCGCGGCCTGGCGGACCATCTCCACTTCCGCGGGCGTGTCGGCAGCGAACGAGTTGACCGCCACCACCACGTTCACGCCGTACTTGAGCGCGTTCTCGATGTGCTGAGTCAGGTTGGGCAGGCCCTTCTCGAGCAGTTCGAGATTCTCGTCGATATATTCGGGCGGCAGCGGTTTGCCAGCCACCACCTTCGGGCCGCCGCCGTGCATCTTGAGGGCGCGGATCGTGGCGACCAGCACCACTACATGCGGGATCAGGCCGGAGTAGCGGCACTTGATGTCCATGAATTTTTCCATGCCGATGTCCGCGCCGAAGCCCGATTCGGTCAGGACGTAATCCGCCAGTTTGAGCGCGATCTTGTCGGCGATAATGGAACTATTGCCGTGCGCGATGTTGGCGAACGGTCCCGCGTGGACGATGGCGGGCGTGCCCTCGAGGGTCTGCATCAGGTTCGGCTTGATGGCGTCCTTCATCAGCACGGTCAGCGCGCCGGCCACCCCGAGATCCTCGGCAGTGACGGCTTCGCCGCGCATGTTGACCGCGACCACCATCCGCCCGAGCCGCTCGCGCATATCTTCGAGGCCGGTCGTCAGCGCCAGGATCGCCATGATCTCCGAAGCGACCGTGATGTCGTAGCCGGACTTATGCTCGTGACCGGCTTCGTCCTTGCCGAGGCCGACCATGACCTCGCGCAGGAAGCGGTCGTTCACGTCAATAACGCGCCGCCACTGGATCCCGTTCGGGTCAATGTCGAGACGGGCGAAGCGGGCGCGTTCTTCGGGCGTCAGTTCGTTCGGATCGGTCTTGTCAATCCCAAGTTTCTTGAGCCGGCGCAGCATCGAAGGCGAGAATTTGCGCCTGCCCTTCTTATCGGGCGGGCAAAGCGCGTCGAAGAGTTTGTTGTCGTCGGGCGTTTCTTTTTCGTGCAACATGCGCGCGTCCAGCGCGGCGGCGCACAGGTTGTGCGCGGCGGTGATGGCGTGGATGTCGCCGGTGAGATGGAGGTTGAAATCCTCCATCGGAATGATCTGGCTGTAGCCGCCGCCGGCCGCGCCGCCCTTGATGCCGAAGGTCGGTCCCTGCGAGGGCTGGCGGATGACGGTCATCACGCGCTTGCCGAGATGCGCGCCCAGCGCCTGCGACACGCCGACCGTGGTGGTGGTCTTGCC
>DKTP01000035.1:0-867 GCA_002473085.1 Anaerolineales bacterium UBA7227 | reverse complement strand
ACCGTGGTGGTGGTCTTGCCTTCGCCGAGCGGGGTGGGCGTGATGGCGGTCACGTCAATATATTTGCCGTCCGGCCGTTTTCCGATGCGCTCCAGAATCTCGAGTTTGATCTTGGCTTTGTGCGGACCGAAGAGTTCCAGCTCGCTCTCTTTAATTCCCAGTTCCTTCGCGATCTGCAAAATCGGCTTAAGTTTGCCTGCCTGCGCGATCTCGATGTCCGAAGGCACGGGGTCGAGCAGTTTTAATTTAGTGGGAGCGTAGGGGAATTTTTTGACGGCGGGTTTTCTGGCCGTTGTTTTCTTCTTGACTGCCTTTTTTACTGCGACTTTCTTTGCGGGTTTCTTTGCTTTCAGGGTTGCCATGTGATCTCCTTGCTTGAATAAGCGGGTAGTTTCCCCAATATTAACGAAAAAATTCACAAAACACAATGGATTTCCGTCACTATTTTGTCATTTACGCCCCCAATTCAGTCCCCACCGCCTCCCCAGCCAGGGCGCGGGACAGGTTTCCCGCCTCTTCCGCCGAGAAGATGCGCGCCGTCAGCCCGGGAATTTCGCGGATCAACTCGAACATCAGGCCGACTTTGGCGGACATCCCGCCGGTCACGTCCACGCTGGAGGAGGCCCCGATCTCCGCCCGCATCGCTTCATACGACTGGAGGCTGATCCGGCTTACGAGACGCGTCCGCGCCGGGAAGTCCTCCCAGACGCCGGCCTCCAGCCCCGCCAGCAGGATGCGTCCCGGGCGAAGTTCCCGCGCGAGGTGGGCGAACAGGTCCTCGGTCGAAAGGATCGTGCCGCCGCGCGCCTCGTCGAAGATCACGTCGCCATAGACGACCGGGACGAGGCCCGCCTCCAGCGCGGCGCG
>DKTP01000089.1:2534-2916 GCA_002473085.1 Anaerolineales bacterium UBA7227 | reverse complement strand
ACCGCCAGCGCCGCGCCGCTCTGGATCTATCAGGGCTTCTGATGACCCTGACCCACATCGCCATCTTCGGCGCGCTGACCTTCCTCGCCGCCTTCCTCTCCGACCGCCTGCGCGGTTTTTTTCTGTTCACGCTCAGCGTCCTTGCCGTCTACGCGCTGCAACCCGCGCTCCCGATCCGTTACCTCGACTTCTGGCTGCCCACCGCCGCGTTCGGGCTGACGTTCGTCTTTTGGATTTCCCTCACGCCGCGCGAATCCCGCTTCACGCGCGGGAATCTCCTCTCCGCCGCGTGGATGGGACTCCTCATCCTGACCCTCGCCCTCACGCGTTTCCTGCCCTCCGCGCCTTCGCCTCTGACTCCCTCCGTGCCGCCGCGCCTCGA
>DKTP01000089.1:0-2467 GCA_002473085.1 Anaerolineales bacterium UBA7227 | reverse complement strand
TCCGTGCCGCCGCGCCTCGAACTGGTTTTCGCGGCGCTTCTGGTTGTCGCGGCCCTCGCCGCGTTGACGGGACGCGTCCGCTTCGGCTGGGTCCACGCCGTCGGGTTGACCGCGCTCGTCGTCCTGCTGGCCGTCCTAAAGTCGCCAGAAGCGTCGCTGTGGGCGGCGAAAACGCTCAGGCTGGCGAACGGTCAAAGCGCGGAGACGGCCTCCAGTTTCGACATCCGCTGGCTGGGATTTTCCTACATCGCCTTCCGCATCATCCACACCCTGCGCGAGCGTCGGATGGGGACGCTTCCCGAAGTTTCCCTGCGCGAGTATGCGACGTATATTTTCTTCTACCCCGCGTTGACCGCGGGACCGATCGACCGCCTCGAGCGTTTCGTCAAAGACCTGCGCGCGCCGTTCAAGCCCGCGGACGAAGATTGGATCGTCGTCGTCCAGCGCGTCGGACTCGGACTCTTCAAGAAATTCGTCCTCGCCGACAGCCTCGCGCTGATGGCGTTGAGCGCGCAGAACGCGGCGCAGGTACGTTCCGCGGGCTGGGCGTGGATTTTGCTGTACGCGTACGCCTTCCAGATTTTTCTCGACTTCAGCGGCTACACAGACATCGCCATTGGGCTGGCGCGCATGGTCGGGATCAGGCTGCCCGAAAACTTCAACGCGCCCTATCTGCGCGCCAACCTCACGCAGTTTTGGAACAACTGGCACATGACGTTGACGATGTGGTTCCGCGCCTATTTCTTCAACCCGTTGACGCGTTTCCTGCGGATGCGCCGACTCCCTGTTTGGCTGGTCATCTTCATCACCCAATTTTCGACGATGGTTCTCATCGGCGCGTGGCACGGACTGACCGTCAACTTCCTCGTTTGGGGCCTCTGGCAGGGACTCGGACTCTTTGTCCACAACCGCTGGTCCGACGCGCTCCGCGCGCGTTTTGCGGAATGGGCCTCCACGCCGCTTCGCCAAAACGTCCTCAATGTCTCTGGCGTCTTTCTCACCTTCCACTTCGTCGCGCTCGGCTGGGTCTGGTTCGCGCTTCCCACCCCCGCGCTGGCGGTTCAGTTCTTTGGAAGGCTGCTTGGCATTTAATTTCAGCCACAGATTGCACGGATTTTCACAGATTTTTCTTGTGATTTCCAATCCGTGTAATCTGTGAAATCTGTGGCAAAAATATGAACGAAACTTTCAATCTCCCTCGTGCGTTACTCAAAGGGCTATTCCTTTATCTGGTTGTAGTCCTTCTGATCGCGTTTCCTCTCCCAAATCTCGGAAAACTTTCCGCGTACAACTCCCTCTTCCCCGGCCGTCCGCGCCTGCCGTTTGGCGAGAATCCCTCCGAAGCGTACAACTTCTCTCTCTTTAACCTCGACGCCATGTTCGCCTCGCACGAGATCTCGGCTGGACCGAAACCCGCCGACGAGTTCCGCGTCCTCCTCATCGGCGACTCGTCCGTGTGGGGGACTCTCCTCCGCCCCGAGAAGACTCTCAGCGGGCAACTCAACGCCGCCGCGCCCGCGTATTGCGACAAGTCCGCGCGCTTCTACAACCTCGGCTATCCCACCATCGCCGCCGCCAAAGACCTGATGCTGATGGACTACGCCGCGCGCTACCAGCCCGATCAGATCATCTGGCTGACCTCGCTCGAAGCGTTTCCACTCGACAAGCAACTGGACACGCCACTCGTCTCGAACAACGCCTCAGCCGTGGACGCGCTCATCGAAAAATACGACCTGCCCCTCGATCCGCGCGATCCCGTCCTCGTCCGCCCCGATTTCTGGGACAGGACTCTCATCGGTCAGCGCCGCAATCTCGCGGACCTCGTCCGCCTGCAACTCTACGGCGTGCAGTGGGCCGCCACTGGCGTTGACCAAGTCTATCCGCCCTATCCCGCGCCACAGACCGACTTCGCCGACGGCGATGACAAATTCCACAATTTGCGTCCGCCCCTCAACCCGTCCGCGCTCGCGTACGACGTCCTCGCCGCAGGGATGAACCACGCGCCCGCGCCGATCCTGCTCGTGAATGAGCCGATTATGATAAGCCGCGGCGTCAACAGCGACATCCGCTATAATTTCTTCTACCCGCGCTGGGCTTACGATTCGTACCGCGGCCAGTTGAAGGTCCGCGCGGACGCGGAAGGCTGGAACTACCTCGACGCGTGGAATATCGTCCCGTCGTCCGAGTTCACCAACAGCGCCATCCACCTGACCCCCGCGGGCGAGACCGTCCTCGCGCAGGCCATCCTCGCCGCGCTCCAGCCGAGTTGCCCGTAAGTTGGACTGGTCGTCCGACCTGCAATTTTTGTGCCATGAAACGTATCCTCTTTGTTTTTTCCCTGCTTGCCCTCTCCGCGTGTACCTTCGCGCCGCTCTCCACTCTCGAAGTTCCAACCTCCGCGCCACTCCCTGCCTCGTCGCCCGCCATTCCGACACTTGTCGCCTCGTCGCCCGTCACTCCGTTACCC
>DKTP01000043.1 GCA_002473085.1 Anaerolineales bacterium UBA7227 | reverse complement strand
GTGGACGGCTTTTCCCCGCCACACGGACAGCCTCCCCCACCCCGAAGTCTTGGGTTGAGCAACCTCCATCTGCGCGCTGTTCGATAATCGCTGGTTGCCTCCCCAGTCATGAACTACATATCTTTCATTTTTCATCCTCTCTTTTCTCCCAAACCCCTCTTTTCCTGCACCAAGCGAATACCTATACTAGGATGTGTATTTTGTTCTATATTATGTTCCAATCTCGTTAAATTTGCTAAAGCAATTTCACAGACTTCCCGAAGTTTTGCCTTATTTATTGTTGGCGGTTTAAGATTTGTCCCTTCGGTTAAAGATGTAGTTGCGAGGTAAACCAATCCTACTCTAGTAAACCATCTAAGAAAATTGTACTGAAGCGCAATATCCTTCCTTGTACTCTCTCCTGTTCTTGACCATTTTCTGTTTTTAATGTCTTCGCTGGCCGATTGCATTTGGTTGATAACAAATTTGTCAAATTGATTAAGAGAAAATTGACTCACTACTTGGTCTGCTACTCGCTGAGAATTTTCAAGAGCCATTATCCAATTAGGGTATAGCACATAGGAATTATTGCTTCCAGAAAGCCATCCTGTAAAATCTGAGGTGTCATTCAATGTCTGAATAAATCGGGTTGATAAAATATTGATAAACCTCTCAAGTTCATATCCAAAAACTTTGGAATGTCGCAAATACTCATTAAGCATATCGGAGTTGCGTCTCTTATCAGTTATCTCATGTACGATTTTCATCTCCTGACCAGCAACACCAAGTTTTGTCCCAACCGTTCCTCCAGTTCCTAAATCAATTTGACGACTCAAAATCTGTGCAGAAGATGTTAATTCGTTCTTGGACTTGATTGCTTCCCCCAATCTTCGCAAAATACTCAGATCCTGGTTGAGTCGAGCTACTACCTCAAATTGACTTATCGAATTTGGATTGGTGGCAGGATAAAGACTGATATTATTCTCAGCAGAATTATCCAGAATCCAGAAGGCGATATTTTTTAGGTCTTGAGATAAATCGCCGATTGCATCTATTTCTTCTTTACTTGGTAAGCGGTAACGTCTATCAAACAAATCTCGACGCGTAAGCCAGTTGCAAAACTCTTGTGCATCACTAGGCCGTATACCCAAAACATACTTTCTTGACTGTCCATCAGGGAAGACCGTTTCATTCCAACAATCAGGAATAACTTGGTGTTCGCTTTGTGCCATTGTATCTATAAATAATTGATACTCGCAATTTTCGATATAACCGTTATCAATTGCAATATTTCCGCTCCCTAGCTCTTCCATCCATCGAAGCCTCGATGACAGTATTGCTTCAGATGCTAATCGACGGCTTTCAACGTTTGACCCCTCAAGAGATAATTGAAGATACTGCTCAAATCTTTTGCGTATGTCAGACTTTATTGTTTTGGCTTCTATCATGCAGTCAATGGCGATTGAAAGTGCTGTTTGGCTAGGAGATTCTTCGCTTATGCTTTCCTCAACAATAGTTGTGGCATCTGTAGCAGCCGCGTACAAGCGAATAGTTTCGACCCACCAAGGATCACCTATTTTTTCGATTAATTTCTTTTCTAAATTTGTTTTATCATCAAGAATATACAGTGAAGCAAGATAATCTCGAAACGTGCTATGGGCAAAAGTATAATGATTCGGGGGATCCTCATTGAGCAAACCAGTTAGATCTATGCTCATAGTGAAAAAATCTCGCGTGCTAATTTGCGCACCTGTCGCCCTTAACTTTTCATTAATAACAAGACTGGCAATATCTTCTTTTAACGGTTCAACTTCATGATTTTCCATCATGTAATAGGCAAGGGTCTTCCAAACTTCCATTACTTTATCTTCCCTAAGGCCTTTGGCTTCCCATTTGTTAATATTCTTGCCAATAGAAACATCAAAAAGGTCGCCATAAAGTTGCACCCTCCGCCCTGGCAATCTAGCCTTCTTAACGTGGACAGTTACAATCATTTTCGTTATTAAAGGCGTATTTGCCAAAGAACGCAAACCAGGTCTAAGTTCTAATTTATCTAGCAATTCGCGAGTTAGACTTTTTGCTTTAACTCGCAAACCCGAGTTGTAAACGCCGGCTTCACGGATTTCATTTGCTACAATCCATTTCTCAATATAGTCTTCTACCTGTTTTTTGGAATAGTTCCGAATTGTTAAAACGAACGCCTCGGCGATTTGGCCTGTTGAGTAGCCGTAAGGTCGTGATGTGATAATAAATTTAACAGATCTATGGGATCTAATCTGTTGATCAAGCCATTCAATAACAGCCATTCGTTGCGTTTCGGTAGGAACTTCATCTAGCCCATCAATAAGAATAATAAATCTACCATTTTTTATATTTCTGTCACAAAAGTTTCGAGGTAAAGATACGCCCAAGTCTGATGCAACTCGATTTACTAATTCCGCAAGGGTATATCCATCCTTCTCAATTATCATTCTATAATAGCGCTTTATTTCAACAAAAACAGGTATGAGATTTTGAAGATTGCTTTTTTGTACTTGTTCATCTTTGCTAGAAAATGATAACAACATATCTTTTAGCAAGGTTGATTTACCCGATCCAGGTTTGCCAATTACAACAAATGTTTGGGTTGATTTGTACTCGTTTAAGAATTGCCAGATGCTACCTGATACTTTTTCCTTTCCGTATTCCTTGGGCTCAAGATCAAGAGGTTCATAAACCATGTTGTTTGGATAAAGCTTTCTTACCTCTGTTCCGTACTGGCTATAATTAAAATCCAGGTAATATTCTTTTACTTGTTTTAGATAAACCTTCTTAATACCAGCGACCAAAGGGTAAATTCTTTCATCGATAAATTTACTCATCTGCGAAAAAATCTCCCCAAACCACTTTTGAAACAAAAATATTATTATCCCTGAACCAAGAAGTGGTAAAATATTCTTAATCGCAAGAGCAAACGCATCGTCAGATGACCCGCCTTGAAACAAGGTTGTAAAAAATACTATAAGCAATGTAATCAAGATAATAAAAAACAATAAAACGAGAAGCCGTGTAGTTTGAATCATTTGTGCCTCCATTTTAGCAGTGAAAAGCAAAGATACAGTGTGTTATTGTTTTATATATCTTTGGGAAATTATAAGCGAAAATCGGCGGTCTGTCGCCTTTGAAACAAAGATGTATGCACGCAAAGATAAAAGCAAGTCATTGATTACCTTACACATTTGAATTTAGCGTGACAGGGATTGTCACGGGTTTCAATTTGAAATTGGATAAAACCGCCTTGAAATCTGGCAAGAACAAGAGTCCAGTTGTGAGAGTGCGTTTCAACCAGCGCAAACCGAGTTGAAAAATGCTCAGAGTGCGTTCGTGTGCCGGATCGACGTAACACCGCAGGGTTTCGCCTTGCTTCAAAACAAATTCGCCCAGTTCGTGGCGCCAGAGTGTGTGAGGTGGATAAGACTCTTTAGACCTGAAAACGGGTCAAAATAAGGTGTTGTGATTTGTTAAGGTTGAGTCTACCACACGTGCATGGGGCGTGCACGCCCCATGCACGTGTGCGGGCGTTCGGTAGTCCAGCGCCTGGTGAGGACGTTCAAAGTTGTAGAAGCGAATGTAATCGGCTAACTGACGATAAGCCTCCTTGGGGCTGGCGTATTCATGCAAATACACTTCCTCGTACTTGATGGTGCGCCTGACCTGCCGCGAAAAATGTGACCAAGTAAAATGAGAGTTGGGCGCCTCAAAAAGGAGCAAAACTCTGATGAACCGAAGAAAGCCTGAACAGATCGTAAAACTCTTGCGCAAAGCCGAGGAAGAAATGGCGAAAGGCAAAGCGCTGGAAGACTTCTGTCGTGAAGAGCAAATCAGCCCAGCTACGTACTATCGCTGGCAGCGCAAGTATGGCGGCTTGCAAGTGGCAGACGCCAAACGGCTGAAAGCGCTGGAGGTCGAGAATACGAAATTGAAACGCTTGTTAGCCGAGGCGATGCTGGCGAATGACGCCATTCGGGAGTTTCTCGACACCTGCCCTGGCGGGCGTTGCCAGGGAAAAAAAGCCTGACGGCAGAGGAGCGGCATGCCATGATCGAGCATGTAGAAACCAAAGGGCTCTCCCAGCGAGCCGCCTGTCGATACACCGGGATTTCCCGAGCAGTATGCAGGTATGTGTTGCGTCGTCCTGCCCAGGATGTCCAGTTTTTGGAAAAGATGCGTACGGCCGCCCGTGCCAATCCACGCTATGGCTACCGTCGCGTGGCGATCGAAAGCGGCCTTGGTTTTGGGCGTTGCTGGCGACTTTGGAAGCGCTACAACTTCAAAATCGGGGCACAACGTATGCGTAAACCCCGCAAAAAGGATCAAACCACTTCTCTGCGACCGCAACAAGCCAAGTATCCCAATCACGTCTGGACGTACGACATCCTATTTGACCGTCTGGCAGATGGGCGTCCCTTCAAGACCTTGAGTGTGTTGGATGAGTTTACTCGCGAGTGTCACGGCATTCTGGTTGCGACTTCCATGCTTGCCGAAGATGTTATCGTATTTCTGGATGAGATCATGAAAAAGCGTAGTGCGCCCGTTTTCCTGCGCTCCGACAACGGCAGTGAATTTACCGCTGAGGCTGTACAAACCTGGTTAGCAAACAAGAATGTTGGCCCCGCTTTTATTCCGCCAGGACAACCTTGGAAAAACGGCTTCATCGAAAGTTTCCATGACAAGTTCCGTGACGAATGTTTACAGCGCGAATGGTTTTCATCCTTGCTGGATGCCCAGGTTGTGATTGAAGATTGGCGAGTGCACTATAATACCCGACGTCCTCACAGCTCGTTGGGCTATGAAACCCCGGCGAACTTCGCCGCTCAATGTGTTACCCAAATTCAACCCGCTCTGACTCTCATTCCGACTGGACACAAAAACTAAAGCAGGTCACGATTACCATGTCGCAAAAACAGGCGGCTTGAATATAGGGACCATCCGTGGATAGCGGCATCGCATCTACTCCTTTTTCATTCATAGTCGAGCGGAGATTTCAAGCGCAAACGTACTCGTTCACATCCAATTTTACGACAAAACTCTTTCAAAAACTCAGGGGCAACATTCTTTGAATCTTTTTTCCGAGAGCAGTTTTCGCACCACGCACCAATCTCCAATCTCCAATCTCCAATCTCCATTCTCCATTCATCCTTCATCCTTTCTCCCTCACTCCCCCGTCGGCACCCAGATATTCTTCACCTGCGTCGCCTCATGCAGGAACTCATGGCCTTCGCCCTGCTCGCGATCCATCCAATCGCGCGGCAGGCCGTAGCCGACCCACGTCCGCTTCATGTTCGCGCCCGACTCGTACTCCACCCAGTAACTGCCTTCCGCCGAGCCGAAGTACCAGACCGCGTCCACGTCTTCGTGCTGGACAAGAGTCTTGGTCAGGTGGTCGCGGTCGCCTGTGACGATGTTGACCACGCCGCCAGGCACGTCGGACGTATCCAACACCTGATAAAAGTCCGTGGCGCTGAGCGGGAAGCGCTGGCTGGGGATCATCACCACCGTGTTGCCGCGCGCAATCGCAGGCGCCATCAGCGAGACAAATCCCAACAGCGGATACTCGTCGGGGCAGGCAATGCCGATCACGCCTACAGGCTCATTCACCGCCACCGTGATTCCGCGCAGGGTGGTCTCCTGGATGTTGCCGCCGTATTTATCCGCCCAGGCCGCGTACGTGAACAGCCGCTCCACCGCCGCGTCCACTTCGGCTTGCGCCGATTTCTTTGTACATCCTGTCATTTCAACAATTCGTGTCGCGAACTCAGCGTTGCGCGCGTCCAAATTCTCGGCGATGAAATACAGGATCTGCGAACGGTTGTATCCGTGCCGCATCGCCCAGCCCTGCTTGGCTTCGATCACCGCGTGCGCGGCTTCCACCGCGTTGCGGATGTCCTTGCGGTTGCCGTCACCGACCTGCCCGACAACCTTTCCCTTCGCGCCGAGGATGGTCGTTGTGTACGCGCCATCGGGACGAACCTGCTTGCCGCCGATGTACATCTTCGGGGTGCGGTCGACGGGGGGAATCGAACCTCCATTTGCCCGACCCGCCTCGGGTCGCGCGGGACGCGAGGGGGTGTGCTCGCCCCAGGTCGCCGCGGGTCGAGTAGGGGTGTTCGTCCCCGTATCGAGACCCAGTGTCGCTAGATCGGGTTGCGGACGATCCATCCATTTCGGTCGGACGTACTCGAACAGTCCCTCGCGTCCGCCCTCGCGACCAAAGCCTGATTCGCGATAGCCGCCGAATCCGCCCGCCGCGTCGAACACGTTGTGACAGTTGACCCACATCGCGCCCGCCTTGATTCTGCTGGCCGCGTCGAGCGCGAGATTGATGTTGTCGCTCCACACGCTTCCGCCGAGACCGTAGCGCGTGTTGTTCGCCAGCGCGATGGCTTCCTCGGGCGTGCGGAACGTGAGCGAAACCAGCACGGGACCAAAGATCTCCTCCTGCACCGTCGACGCGGCAGGATCGAGGTCCGTGATGAGCGTGGGTTTGTAGAAGAGCCCCTTCGTGGGCAGGGGGATGTCGGGCTGGAAAACTTTTCCGCCTTCCTTCTCGCCCATCTTCACCCAATAATCCACCGTGTCCCATTGGCTCTTGTCCACGATGGCGCCCATGTCAATGGACTTGTCGAGCGAGTCGCCCACGCGCAGATGACTCATGCGCGTCTTCAATTTTTGGATGAAGCGCGGCGCGACATTTTCCTGGACGATGAGGCGGGAGCCCGCGCAACAGACCTGACCCTGATTGAACCAGATCGCATCGACCACGCCCTCAACGGCCGCGTCCAAATCGGCATCTTCGAACACCACAACGGGACTCTTGCCCCCCAACTCGAGCGAGATCTTCTTCCCCGACCCCGCGGTGAGATGACGCAGTGTGCGCCCAATCTCGGTCGAACCCGTGAAGGCGATCTTGTCCACGTCGGGGTGCGTGACGATCATCTCGCCCGCCTTGCCGCTGCCCGTGATGATGTTGACCACGCCTGGCGGAAGTCCCGCCTCGGCGACGACCTCCGCGAACAACAGCGCGCTCAGCCGCGTATACGACGCAGGTTTGAGCACAACAGTATTTCCCATCGCGATGGCGGGCGCGATCTTCCACGCCAGCATCATCAACGGGAAGTTCCACGGGATGATCTGCCCGATCACACCGACGGGTTGATAGTCGCGCAGTTCGGTTTCCATGAGTTGCGCCCAACCCGCGTAATAATAAAAGTGACGCGCCAACAGCGGCACGTCCACATCGCGCGACTCGCGGATCGGTTTGCCGTTGTCCATGCTCTCGAGCACTGACAGCAAACGCGCGTGCTTCTGGACGTTGCGCGCGATGGCGTACATATACCGCGCCCGCACCACGCCTGGAGTCTGACTCCACGATTCGAAGGCCGTGCGCGCCGCGGCGATGGCGGCATCCACATCCTTCTTCTCCGCCTGCGCCGTCTCGGCGAGCAGCTCGCCCGTGGACGGGTTGAATGACGAATAGTACTTCGCCGCTTTTGGCGTCACCCATTCGTTGTTGATGAAAAAGCCAAACTTCCGTCCATGCTCGTCCAGCCACGCATTCACCGCGGCAGGAGACTCAGGGGCGGGTCCGTATTCCATGGTTTTGAAGAGGTCGAGTAAGGTTGACATAGGTAACTCCAATTCGCTAACCACGAAGGACACAAAGTGTCACAAAGGGGAAATGCATTTTTGTCTTTTCCTTCGTGTACCTTCGTGGCCTTTGTGGTAAAAAACTACTCGCCAGCCTGTTTTAAAATCTGGCGATACAAATCATCCGAAATGAAAAAGCCAACTTCATTCCGCAAAGCAATCATGGCGTTTTTCATAGATGAAATTCGTCCATGTTTATTGGCTGTCAGCAACACGCCCAAGACGCCAACGGTTTTCAAACCCAACTCTCTGGCACGTTCCCGTCCGATCTTTTCATCCATGACGATCATTTCAAAGCCCAAATCCACTGCCAAGGTAATGGCTTCGGCTTCGCCTTGATCCAACTCCAACAACAAGGATTTTGCAAGCGGCTTATTTTGAATTTCCTGCGAGCGCAGCCAGCCATTGTCCAAGGCGACCTGAATAGCAGACGCGCCGCGGAAATTCTCGGTCACCTTCAATTCAGCAAGAACAGCCTGGGGAATGTAAATATCCCCAAACTGTTCCTGCAACAGGTTGAGATGGCCTATGATCGCCAGGCCGAGAATTGGGGAAGTATCGCTAACGGCTGGCATAGGCGATATCGTCTTGAAGGTCGGTCTCGTCATACTGGCGCGGGATGTTTCGCTTGCCGAGGAGCAGGCTGAAATCCAACTTGGTCATATCCGCCAGTTCCGCGGCTTTCCCAAACGAAAGAATGCCTTGCGTATAGAGGCTTAGCGCCAACTCTATTTTCAATTGACGCTTCTGTTCTTTGCGTGGGATTCGTATCGCGCGCGCCACGGTATCGGGTATTTCTATCAGGATGGTCATAATTTACCTCTTTTCAGTAAACGGCCAATACAATTCTATCCCATCGGCATGTGATGTTTGGCAGCGTAGTGACCCGTGATGAAGTGATACAACTGCCGCTCGAGGTCGGTCAGCAGGCTGGACGCGCCGAAGCGGAACAGATCATTCTTTAGCCACTCATCGCCGAGTTCTTCCTTCATCAGCGACTGCCATGCCATGGCCTGCTTGGCGGAACCGATTCCGCCCGCGGGCTTGAATCCGATCTTGTAGCCGTAGCGTTCCAGATATTCGCGGATGGCGCGCGTCATGACGAGACTGACTTCCAGCGTGGCATTGACCGATTCCTTGCCTGTGGATGTTTTGATGAAGTCCGAGCCTGCCATCATCGCCACGAGGCTGGCTTGATAGACTTGCTTCAATGTTCCCAAATCACCCGTCGCCAAAATCGTTTTCATGTGCGCGTCGCCGCAGGCTTCGCGGAATTGCTTGAGTTCGTCGTAGAGCGCGCGCCAGTCGCCCGTGAGGACATGGTTGCGGGCGATGACCACGTCAATTTCTTTTGCGCCCGCTTCGACGGCCTGCTCGATTTCCTGGATTCGCTGCGGGAGCGGGGTCTGCCCCGCGGGAAAACCTGTCGCGACGGACGCCACGGGGATGCCCGATCCCTGCAACGCGTGGACGGCGTCCGCGACGCGATTCGGGTAGACGCAGACCGCGGCGACAGTCATCCGCTCTCCGTCCAGGCCGAGGCGTTCGAGCATGTCGGGGCGGATCGGTTGTTTGGCTTTCGCGCACAAGCGCTGGACGCGCCCGGGCGTGTCGTCCCCGCCGAGGGTGGTCAGATCGATGCAGGTGACGGCGCGCAGCAGCCAGGCGGCCTGCCATTCTTTTTTCACGGTGCGGCGGCCGGCGAGGGTGGCAATGCGCCGCTCTGCCGCGCTCTTGTTGACGCGCGCGCCCATTACCCAGTCCAGGTCGAGGGGCGCGCCGGGGTTGCGATTATGGTTCGAAGTCATGGACGCTCCAGTTTTTTCATCTGGGGAGATTATACAGCCAAACGGAATTTGTTCCCGCCAGTATAATTCGCTCTCATGACCACCCCATCTTCATTCCCGCGGCATGATCCGTACGCCGTCCTGCGCGCTCGCGACTTCCGCCTGTTATTGATTGGCCGCTTCACCGCCTCTTTCGGTCACGAAATGCTCACTTTCGCCATCGCGTGGGAACTCTGGCTTCGCACAAAAAGCGCCTTCGCCCTCGGCCTGGTGGGACTGGTGCAGGTGGCGCCGGTCGTCCTGCTTGCCCTGCCCGGCGGCCACTTCGCAGACCATCACAACCGCCGCCGCATCATTATGGTCACACAGACCGCCTTCGCGTTTTGCTCGCTGGCGCTGGCCTTCCTGTCGTGGACGCAGGGTCCGCTCCCGTTGATCTACCTCGCGCTACTGGTCATCGGCATAGCGCGCGCCTTCAACGACCCGGCCGCCGCCACGCTCATCCCAGAGACGGTGGCGCCCGAACTGTTTTCCAACGCCGCCATGTGGAGCAGCAGCTCCTGGCAAACCGCCGCGGTGACCGGCCCAATGGCGGCGGGAGTGTGGGCCGCGGCCGCGGGCAGCGTGACCGGCATCTTCGTCTTCGACGCGCTGGCCGCCTTCATCTTCGTAATTTTGATCGGCCTGATCCGTGGACGCCATCTCCCGCTGGCGCGCAAAGCCGCGACGTTGGATTCGCTCAAGGAGGGACTGCGCTTCATGCGCGAGACGAAGGTCATCCTCGCCGCCATCACGCTCGACATGTTCGCGGTTCTCTTCGGCGGGGCGGTGGCGCTGCTCCCCATCTACGCCACCGACGTCCTCAACGTCGGCGCGCGGGGACTGGGCGTCATGCGCGCCGCGCCCTCGATTGGGGCGCTGCTGATGGCCTTCACTCTCGCGCACCTGCCTCCGCTCAAACAGGCCGGCAAGACTCTCCTCTGGGCGGTGACGGGATTCGGACTCGCCACCATTGTCTTCGGCCTCTCGAAGAACTTCTGGCTCTCGGTGGTCATGCTGTTCCTGCTCGGCGCGTTGGACAATATCAGCGTGGTCATCCGCTCCACGCTCATGCTCGTTCGCGTCCCCGACGAAATGCGCGGACGCGTCTCCTCGGTGAACAGCGTCTTCATCAGCATGTCGAATGAACTGGGCGCGTTCGAATCGGGCTTCCTCGCCTCGCTGGTCGGACCGATCCTCGCGGTCGCTGGGGGAGGCGTCGGGACGATCGTCGTCGTGCTGATCGTCGCCCGCGTCTGGCCTGAGATTCGGAATCTGAAATCGCTTTCCGCCTTGACCTCGGATGGCGATTGAAAAACTGGGGTATGAATTCATAAATGATGTAGAACGGGATACTATCGCGCTCTACATTTTGAGAGCCTTTGTGCTGATATTCTTCTCCGTTAAAGCGCGCAAACCAAAACCCTCCAAGACGGAGGGTTTTTCATTCCCGAAAATTACGGGCTACTGCGGCGCGGTCACCGCGATGTCGAAGTGATAGATCAACTTCCATTGGGGCGGCGGCCAGTAAATGACCAGCGCCTTTCCGATCACGTTTTCAAGCGGCAGCATCCCCCACGAACGCGAGTCGGATGAGTCGTTGCGGTTATCGCCCAGCACGAAGAGATACCCCGGCGGCACCTCCCACGTCCCCGAATAGGTCGGCGCGGCGGCAATGTATGGCTCCACTAACTGCTGATCGTTCACGACCACATGCAAATCCCGCACCTCCACCTTGTCGCCCGGCAAGCCGATGATGCGTTTGATCAGGTCCTGCTTTGGCTCGCCCGGATATTTCAACACGATGATGTCGCCGCGCTGCGGTTCGCCCAGGCGGTAAGCCAGCCGGCTCACCAGCACATACTCGCCGTTCTGCAACGTTGGCTCCATGCTGAACCCGTCCACGCGCACGCGCGCTGAAATGGCGTTGATCCCCAGGTAAAGCGCCGCCGCCAGGAGGATCGTTTCGAGCAGGTCAAGGAAGAATTGCCGCCAGCTCGTCTGCGACTTGGCCGCCTCGACGGGGACGGCGGACGTTTCCGTGATCGGCGCGGCCTCCGTAGACGCCTCGGGTATCGGCGCGTCGGCGGTCGTCGGTTCGTTGGTCGGTTGAATATCCATTGATCTCCAAAGCTTCATGCAGAAACCAGGTCTCTTCGCGAAACCTGGTTTCCCAAATTATACCCGCCCCCATGCAAAATGCGTCGGCACATACAGCGTTCGCTCGCCGCGCGCGCGGGCCTCTTCGTCCAGTAATTTCATTTTGTGGATGTCTTCGACCGGGACGGACGCGGCCAGGTCGGCCTCCAGCGCCGCCCATTCCTTTTCCTGCTCTTCGGGCGACGCTTCCTCCTCTAACCTTCGGATGGTCCCCGTTTCGACGATTTCGATTCCCGCCCGGGCGAACGTCTCCGCGAGGCGCGCGCCGAAAGATGGATCCGCGCCCTGCGCGCGCAGAGACTCGGTCTGCAGACGGCCCAGCGGCGCGAGGGAGGCGGGCTCGTCCACGCGTTGACTGTAATCGGGTTCGGCCAGCGCCAGCACGCTCCCGCCGGGACGCGTCACGCGCGCCATTTCGCGCGCCGCGCGCAGCGGCTCGTCCACCCAGAGGAGGAGGAAATGACAGAAGACGATGTCGAAAGCGGAGTCGGGGTAGGGGAGCGAGCGCGCGTCGGCGCGGACGAGGGCCGCGCTTGGGGCGTGGATGCGCGCCTCGGTCAGCGCGCCCGGGTCGAGGTCCAGGCCGTGAAGCGCGGCGGAGGCGGTCATCGAGGAGAGGACGGCGCCCGTCCCGCATCCCGCTTCGAGGACGCGGCGCGCGCCGGTCAGTCCCGCCTTGTCGAGGAGATAGGCGCGCAGGTCGCGCGTCCAGCGTGCCTGCTGGAGGTAACGGTCATGCCAGTTCATTCCAGCCGCGGATAAATTCGACTTGTTCGTCCGTTTCGGGGGTGCGGGGATGATGGGCGCGGCGTGGGTCGGTCTCCCACCATTGAGCCAGTTGCGCCAGCGCCTGCTCGCCCGTCATGCCGTGGCGGACGAGGTAACAGCCGACGGTGGAGCCGGTGCGCCCGATGCCCGCCCAGCAGTGGAGGTAGACGTTGCGCCCGCGGGCGAGGGCCTCGTCAATGACGTTGAGGGTGGCGATCATCCCGGCGCGGGTGGGTAGGCCGAAGTCGCGGATGGGGAGGCGGTGGACGCGTACGTCTTTTTGGTAGTAGGCCGCGCGTTCGCGCAGGAGGGGGGCGTAATCGGGCAGTTCGTTTTCGTGGGTGAGGTCAATGAAGGTGTCCAGCCCGGCTTCGAGGAGGGCGTCGAGGCGTTTGCGGACGCGTTCCTCGCCGAACGCGCCGGGGTATTCGCCCGCCAGGAAGCGGTTGGGGATGACCCAATAGGAGTTGGAGATGGGAAGGTCGAGGGTTGTCATGTTCGGTTCAAGATTGCAGAGCGCGGCGCACGCGCGAAAGACGGCGCGCGTCCGCGTTATTTTTTCGCCACGGCCCACATGTTGAGCATGAGTTCGAAATAGCCGAAGTCTACTTTGGTCATTTCGAAGCCGGCTTTTCCAAAGTACCAGCCGAGGAGCGGGAGCGTGTACGCGAAGACGTGTTCGTGGATCTCCTCCGCGCTGACGAGGCGGACGCGCGCCATGAGTTTGAGCAGCCCGTCGGACCAGGCCGCGGGGGTGGTCATAATGACGACCCCGCCCGGCTGGAGGACGCGGTAGGTCTCCTGGAAGAGCGCGGCCATGCTGTTGGGGTTGAGGTGTTCCACCACCGCCAACAGGGTGACGACGCTGAAGAAGTCGGCTTCAAAGGGCAGTTTGGGCGCGGAGTTCAGGTCGAGCGTGTGCCATTGGATGTTGAGGCGCTTTCCCTGCTCGCTGGGCGGGAGCTGGTCCACCGCGAATTTTTGCTGGAAGACCGTGTGCGAGAGGAAGTAGGGATAAGAGCCGCAGCCGATGTCGAGGATGCGCCCGGCGCGGAGCTCGGCGGGGATGAGATTGTTGGCGCGCTGGGCGCGCAGCCGCGCCAGCCAGGGTTCGAGCAGGCCCTTGCCGCGCGTGAATCGTTGATTGGTTTCGGACATGGGCTGGATTTTACTACGGGAATCGCACATCCATGAATTTTATGGATTGCAAAACCGCATGAACACGCGGGGCGAACACGCGGGGCGAACACGGGGCGAACACGCGGGGCGAATACGCGGGGCGAACACGCGGG
>DKTP01000067.1 GCA_002473085.1 Anaerolineales bacterium UBA7227 | reverse complement strand
TGCAGTTCGACCGCGGCTACATCTCGGCCTACTTCATCACCGACACCGAACACATGGAATCGGTCATCAGCGAGCCGTACATCCTCATCAACGAGAAGAAGATCTCCGCCGCGCAGGACATCGTCCCGATCCTCGAGAAACTCGTCCAGCTTGGCAAACGCGAACTGGTCATCATCGCCGAAGACATTGACGGCGAAGCCCTGGCGACCCTCGTGCTGAACAAACTGCGCGGCATGTTGAACGTGCTGGCCGTCAAAGCCCCGGGCTTCGGCGACCGCCGCAAGGCCATGCTGCAAGACATCGCCATCCTGACCGGCGGAACCGTCATCTCGGAAGAGACCGGCCGCAAGCTGGAAACCGCCACCCTGCAAGACCTCGGCCGCGCCGACAAAGTCACCGCGGATAAAGAGAACACCACCATCATCGGCGGCAAAGGCAAGAAGTCGGCAGTGGAAGGCCGCATCAACGAGATCCGCGCCGAAATCGACAAGTCCACCAGCGACTACGACAAGGAAAAACTCCAGGAACGCCTCGCCAAACTGAGCGGCGGCGTCGCCATCATTCGCGTGGGCGCGGCCACCGAGACCGAGTTGAAGGAAAAGAAACACCGCGTGGAAGACGCCCTCTCCGCGGCCCGCGCGGCCGTTGAGGAAGGCATCGTCCCCGGCGGCGAGATCTCGCTCATCAACGCCGGCGACGCGCTGGACAAGGTGAAAGGCGAAAGCGAAGAGGAGCAGGTCGGCATCGGCATCGTCAAGAAGGCGCTCGAAGCCCCGATCCGCAAACTGGCCGCCAACGCCGGGCAGGACGGCTCCGTCATCATCGACGCCGTCCGCCGCAAGGCCAAAGAGCTCAAGAACAAGAACATCGGCTACAACGTGTTGAGCGGCGAGTTCACCGACATGCTCAAAGACGGCGTCATCGACCCGGTGAAGGTTGTGCGCGGCGCGCTCGAGAACGCGGCCTCCATCGCCTCGATGATCCTCACCACCGAAGTCCTCATCACCGACCTGCCCGAGAAGGACAAACCCGCCCCGGCCATGCCGCCCGGCGGAATGGACTACTAAACCGCACGCCATCAAACCAGGTTTCTTCGGAAACCTGGTTTTTGATTCGGGTATAATCCTGGCGATGTTTTCCCCGCGACTCAAAAAACTCACGACGATAATTTTGCTGGCGTACGGACTGGCCGCCTGCTCGCGTCCGTCTGGACCTTCGGCCGCGCCCACGCTCGAAGCCACGTCCACGCCCGAAGCGCCGACCGCCACGCCCGTCCCGGCGGCCGCGACCGTGAACGGCGAGAGCGTCCCGCTGGCGGAATATCAGGCCGAGCTGGCGCGCTACCAGTTCGCGCAGGCCGCGCTCGGGAAGTCGGTCGGCGAGGCGGACGCGGCGCAGGCCGTCCTCGACGACATGATCGCGCAGACGCTGCTCGCGCAGGGCGCGCGGGCCGCGGGCCTGTCCGTGACCGAGGCCGGCCTCCAGTCCCGGATCGACGCGCTGGCGGCGTCGCTCGGCGGGGCGGATAAACTCGCGGCCTGGCAGTCCGCGCACGGATACGACGAGGTTTCGTTCCGCGCCGCGTTGAAACGCGCGGCTGAGGCCGCTTTGATGCGTGACAAAATCATTGCGGAAATGCCCGGTACTTTCGAGCAGGTTCACGTCCGTCAAATTCTGCTCTATAATGAAGCCAACGCGCAGGATATTCTGGCGCAATTAAAGGCTGGCGGGAAGTTCGACGACTTGGCCGCGACGGTGGACCCCGTGACGCGCGGCGACCTGGGCTGGTTTCCACAGGGTTATCTGCTGGACGCGAACCTGGACGCCGCGGCCTTTGCCCTGCAGCCCGGCCAGTTCAGCGATGTGATTGTGACGGAGGTCGGCTTTCACATTATTTACGTGATCGAGCGCGGCCCGCGGCCGCTTTCGCCCGAGGCGCGGCTGGTTTTCCAGTCCCGCGCAGTGGCGGAATGGGTGAACGAGCGCCGCGCCCAGGCCAGTATCGTCCTCTCTCCCTGACGGAGTTTTGCATGAGCGAGTTCAAAGACATTGATTTTGATAAACCGGCTTCCAAACCCGCGCCGTCTTTGCAAATGTGGGATATCCTTTCGGTCGCCGCGCTGTTGACCGCCGCCTGTATCGGGCTGTATTACCTGCTGGTCTTCATCAATCCCAACACGCCGCTCAATCCGTTTTCGCCGCAGCAGGCGCAAAGCCGGCTGGCCCCCACGTTTACGATCACGCCCATCGTTATGCCTCCCACCTGGACGCCCAGCGCGACGCCGCATATCCCGCCCACCGATACGCCGCTTCCGACCTTCACGCCCATCTATACGCCCACGCCGTTCTCGCTCGTCCCGCCGACGAAGACGCCGCTTCCGAGTTCCACGCCCAAACCGAGCGCTACGCCCAGGGCTCCCTATTCGGCCCGGGTGGAATATATCTCCAGCGCAAAATACCGCCCGGAGTTCGGCTGTAACTGGCAGGGCGTGGCCGGCATCGTGCTGGACAAGAACAGCGCGCACCATATTTATGTGCAAATTCTGATGATCGGCACGTGGAACGGAAAATCCATCAACAACGTCACGGTCTCCGGCACGATGCCGCAGATCTACGGCGCTTCCGGTTTTGAGATCCAACTGGGAACCACGCCGATGGACAGCGCCAAGAAACTTTACCTGCAACTGCGCGACCAGGCCGGCGTTCCGCTTTCGGACAACCTTTACATCAACACGTACAGCGGCTGCGACAAGAACATGGCGTTCATCACCTTCCGCGAGAACAAATAGCCGAAGTCCTTCCGACTCCTGCACACAGGCCGCGTCCGCAAAACGCGGCTTGTTTTTTTGATGATTCCTCCACTAATGGAAGGAATCGCGACCCACAGGGCGCTGATATGAACAAAAAAGGATTCCGCAAGTTCTACTTGCGGCTTTCCCGAAGTAGAACCTTGGGATTCCAAATTTTCAGCATTCGGAGCGCCCCCCGTTCATGGTTACTTTGTGTTTTTGTACACGGATTTGGCGGATTGCACGGACAAACACGTTTTTTTAATGATTCTATCCGCGAGAATCCGTAAAACCCGCGTCACCCGTGTACTTAAAGTCTCTTAGCTTGCAAAAACCGGTCTGGGAAAGCGCCCAGGGCGGGCGTTCGCGTTCCACTGATTGTATAATTCTACAAAATCTACATTGACCCTTTCTACATCGTCCATACAATCAGCCTTGCCCGGCCGTCAGGCCGCCGAATTCGAACCAGCAAACTCCAGGAGTTCACAACCGCATCATGTTTCTTAAACGTGTCCAACTCGGTCTTATCCATACAGCAGTAGCGATGACCCTCGTCCCGATCAACAGCGCTCTCAACCGCGTTATGATCTACGAACTTGGCCTCGCCAAATCGCTGGTCACCGTCCTCGCCATCGCGCCCTATTTACTCTCCCCCATCCAGGTCTTCATCGGCGCGTTTTCCGACCGCCATCCCATTCTCGGTTACCGCCGCACGCCATATATTCTCCTCGGACTCATCCTTTGCATCACGGGCGTGACCGTCTCGCCGCAGGCAGCGATCCTCATCAGCGAAAACTTCACGCTCGGCATACTCGCCGGCCTGCTGGCCTTCGGCGCGTGGGGCATGGGCTACAACCTCTCCGCCGTATCCTATCTCTCCCTCGCGACCGAACTCTCCGGCGAAAAGGGACGCAGCCGCACCATCGCGACCATGTTCTTCATAATGATCGTCGGAATCATCGCGACGGGACTGACCCTCAGCCGTCTCGTACCGGCCTACTCGCCGGAGACGCTAAGCCGCGCCTTCAACCTCGTCGCCGCCTCCGCCCTGGCCCTGGGCCTGCTCGGCCTCTTCAGGCTGGAACCGCGCTCGCGCGGCGACGCGCTCCCAAGTCCGCGCGCCGAAAATTACACTGTCAAACAGATGAGCGCGGCCATCGCGTCCAACCCCGTAGCGCGCGTCTTCTTCGTCTATCTTTTCCTTCTCCTCGCCGCCCTGCTCGGGCAGGACGTCCTGCTCGAACCGTTCGGCGCGCAAGCCTTCGGTATGACCATTGAGCAGACCTCGCGCTTCGTCTCCATCATGGGGACTTTCACCCTGCTGGCCTTCGTCCTCGCGGGCCTGTTGGAGGGACGCGTCCGCAAGCGCGTCCTGGCGCAGACGGGCAACCTCGCCGCGCTGGCGGGATTCGTCTTCATCCTGGTCAGCGGAGCGCTCCACGCGAGCGGCGTTTTCTACATCGGACTGGTTTTGCTCGGCTTCGGCACCGGGCTCTCCACCATCGCGAATCTCTCGTTGATGTTCGACCTCACCGTCCCCGAGCGGGTCGGACTCTACATCGGCGCATGGGGATTCTCGAACGGCCTCTCGCGGCTCGCGGGCCTCTTCCTGGCCGGCATCGTCGCCGACATTGGCTCTCACGTCAGCGGGTCCGCGCTGACCGGTTACCTGATCGTCTTCGGCATCGAAGCGTTGATGCTGCTCGGCGCCGCGCTCCTGTTCTCGCGCATCAACGTGCCTGCCTTCCACGAACACGCCGCCGAACCCACGCTGGAAGAAAAATTCGCCCTGGCCTCCGACTAAACAGCCGCAATGACCAGGGAATTCATCTCCATCAAGGACGCGGCCGAAATCATCGGCGTTCATCCAGGCACGGTGCGTCTGTGGACCGACAAGGGCATCCTGCCCGCGCATCGCACCGCGGGCGGGCATCGCCGCTACCGCCGCGTCGACGTGGAATTATGGGCCGAGCACTCCCGCCGCGGCAGGTTTGGTTCCGACGCCATCGTGCAATCCGCCGTCCGCAACGTGCGCGTCCGCATCGCCGAGGGGGAATTGGAAGTCCAGCGCTGGTATCAAAAACTGGACGGCGAGGCGCGCAGTCAATACCGCCAGAGCGCGCACACCCTCTTCCAGGGACTGATGGTCTTCATTTCCACCAACGGCGAGCGCTCCAGTTCCGAGGCTCACGCCATCGGCTTCGAATACGCCTCGCGCGCCCGCCGCTACGAACTCAGTTACGTCGAAGCCGCGCAAGCGTTTTTGTTCTTCCGCAACACCCTCATCGAGTCGGTCGTCGGCGCCTACCGCGAAGCCAACGTCCCCTTCGACGAGACTCTCCATCGCATGCACCTCTTCACCGACGAGATTCTCGTCAGCCTGCTGCAAACCTACCAAACGCTGGAACAATCCGACCCGTAAAAAGGATTCGCGTTTTGCCCGCCGGTTTAGCCGCTCTCCGCAAAAAGCTTCCCGCAGAAACCAGGGTTCTCTCTTATAATCTGCCGCATGTTACTCGATCTTCCCCTCATCCTCGAAACCCGGCGCAATCACGCCCTCGAACACGCCGCGCTCCACGTGCTGGCGCGCAGCCGCCCCGGCCCCCTCGCCGGACATTCCAACCCGACCGGCTTCTTCATCCTCGGCGACGTGACGACCGACGACCTGCGCGCCGCGATTGACGAGGCCTGGACGCGCCTCAACGCGGGCGACTACGACCTCGCCATCCATCCCGGCTGCGGGACGAACCTCGCGGCCAACGTCGGTCTCGCCTCGACCTTCGCCTGGATCCCGCTCCGAGGACGCAAATCCACGCTCGGGCGCCTCGCGCTCCTGCCCCTCGCGCTGCTCTTCGCCGCGCTGGGATTCGCCCTCGCGCGCCAACTGGGACCGTCGCTCCAGCGCCACGTCACCACCGAGGCGAGACTCGGCAACCTGCAAGTCGCGGAGGTTCGATTCATCCGCAACGGCTTGCACCGCGTCATCACCAAATCGGAAGGATGAATTCAGAAATCGGAGTTCTGAATCTCCGTTTGGCTGATAAATGAACCTCCTTCGGAAACAAGATTCCCGGCCGCGAATTTTCCATTCATAATTCAGAATTCCTCCTTCACCATTTATGCCCGCCCTCCTCCTCTACGGCACAGACGAATTCGCCATCGCGCGTCGCCTCGCGGACATCGCCGCGCAAACCGACAAAGACGGCATGAATACCTCGCGTCTCGAAGCGCGCCTGACGAGCGACGAGGAACTGAACAACGCCGTCAACGCCATGCCGTTTCTATCGGATAAACGCCTCGTCATCCTCGCCAATCCCTCCCAGAAGTATGGGGCGGGCGAGCCGCGCAAGAAATTCACGGAGTTCCTCGGCAAAATCCCGCCGACGACTCAGCTGGTCATATACGAAACGGTCGAGCCGAAAGAGGCGGAGAAACACTGGCTGGTAAAGTGGGTCTCGAAAAATGAAAACGCCAAAGCCGAAGCGTTGATGGCTCCCAAAGCCCGCGACATGACCGGTTGGATCGTCAACGAGATGAAGCGTCAGGGCGGGAAGATCTCCTCCGAAGCCGCGAAGAGACTCGCCGAACTGGTCGGCGCGGACACGCGCCAGGCCGCGCAGGAGATCGCCAAAGCGCTGGCCTACGTCAATTGGGCGCGCCCGGTCGAGGTTCAGGATGTGGAGGCGGTGTGCGTCTCGACCGCGGAGGTGGACATCTTCGCCTTTGTGGACAGTCTCGCGGCGGGCAGCGGTCAGCAGTCCCAATCCATGCTGCGAAAAATGCTGGAGGAGCAGGACGCCGCCGCCATCTTCCCGATGATCGTCCGCCAGTTCCGGCTGCTCATCCAGGCGCGTGAGATCGTGGAGGCGCGCGGCATGGTGCAGGACGTGCAGGAGGCGCTGGGCGTGCATCCTTTCGTGGCGGGGAAAATTTTCCAGCAGGCGGGACGGTTCACGATGCGGACTCTCGAGGCCGTTTATCGCCGCCTGCTCAAAATGGACGAGGCCGCAAAGACCAGCGCCATGCCTCTTGACACGGCGCTGGAAATGTTCGTGGTGGAACTGGCGGGAAAGTAAGGTTTATTCGGCAAACATTTCCGCCAAAATAGCCAACACCCGTTTTTAAGCCGGCGCGCTGATAATCCCCAACCGCGTTTATTTCTCCACAGCAGGGAATCCAAACCACGGACGCAGGCGCGGGTTGCAGCGGATCGCCAGTTCGTAGATCAACGCGGGGATGAGAACGCCGCTCAGGAACGCCAGCACAATGGACGGATCGGTGGGGATGCCGAGACGTGAGAACTTGCTGAACATCGTCTCCTGGATCGGGACGTGGAAGATGAGGATGACCAGCGAGATGCGCCCGAAATAACGGAACAGGTTCGCCGCCTTTTCAGACCACTTTTCCAGGTTGCGCGATAGAGAGAGCGTCATCGTGATTCCGAGCAGGGCCTCGGCGGTGTTGATCCACAGCGAGGGATAGGAGCGCGTGTTAAAGTCAATGGACGGTGAGAGAGTCAACACCAGGAAGAGCAGCAGGCCGAAGGTCCCGGCCAGGACGAGGGGCGAGGCGAAGAAATTTTCCAGCGGCTTCCGGTTCACTTCGTAGCCGACGAGGAAGAAAAATCCGCTCGCGAAGACGAGGTCGAGGCTGAACGGCAGACCGTAGAGTTCGGTCCCGATGACGGGCGCTTTGAACGGCCAGAAGTACGGCATGGCAAAAACGCCCGCGGCCAGCATCGCGAAAAGCAAAAGCCAGCGGAGCCAGTCGCGTTGGACGCGGCCAAAAACGAATCGCCACGCGATCCACGCGAACAGCGCTGCCGCGAACAGATGCGGGATGAACCACAACTGCACCCAGTCAATGTAATACCCTGTGGCGTACAGCGATTTAAGAATCCGCCCGGCGATGACCGGGAAGGTCATGTTGTCGAACGCGGCCTCGCCGAGATAGATCACGAAAAGCGCGAACAAATACGGCTTCAGCAGCGTGTTGAACCGCCGTCGCAGCGTCTCGCCAAAACTGCGCTCGGGACGGAAGAACATCCCCGACAAAAAGAAAAACAGCGGGATGTGAAAAGCGTAAATGAATTTGTGCAGCGTGGGATGATAGCCCGCCAGATCGTTGTGCGCCAGCACGATGACGAGAATGCCGATGCCCTTCGCAATGTCAATGTAGCCGATGCGTTTTTCCATGCGGATATTTTATCCCGTAAACTCAAACGCGGGCATGCCCTCGGTCTGCGTCTGGATTTGGAACAGCCCGCCCGAAAGCGGATAGCGCGCCAGCGCGGCCTCGTCCA
>DKTP01000009.1 GCA_002473085.1 Anaerolineales bacterium UBA7227 | reverse complement strand
GCCGCCGGCGGCATCAATCCCGACTTCTCGCCGGGCGACGTGATGCTCATCACCGACCATCTCAACCTGGCCGGCATGTCGGGATTGAACCCGCTCATCGGTCCAAACCTGGACGAACTGGGGCCGCGCTTTCCCGACATGAGCCAGGCCTACGACCGCGTCCACCTGGAGCGGGCGCGGGACGCGGCCAGGGCCGCGGGCATCCAGCTCCGCGAGGGAGTCTACGCCGGGTTGAGCGGTCCCTCCTTCGAGACGCCCGCCGACCTGCGCTTCCTGCGCGTCGCGGGCGCGGACGCGGTGGGCATGTCCACCGTCCCCGAAGTGACCGTCGCCCGTCACGGCGGGCAGCGCGTGCTGGGACTTTCGGGCATCAGCAACAAGGCCAACCTCGACGGCTCCACCGTCACCACCCACGAGGAAGTGATGGAAGCCGGGCGCGTCATCACTCCCAAAATGGAGAAGATCATCCGCGGCGTTTTGCGCGTGTTGTAAGTTGAGCAGGTATGCAGGCGCTGTTTCGTTTCATCGAGAACTATCAGGTTCTCTTCTATTTACTGGCGGCGATGGCGGGGTTGTATTCTCTGCGCCGCCTCTCTCAAGTCTGGCGGGAATGGCGCGCGGCCTATTTCGGGTTGGAGCGCGAAGTCAGCCTCCGAAAGCTGGCGCAGGCCGTCGCGTTCCTCGTTGCGGCGCTGATATTTGCGTGCGGGGTGGCTTTCATCTCGGTCTTTGTGGTCCCCGGCCTGCCCGCCAGCGCGCGCGTCTCTGAAGCCGATCTGCTGGCCGCGTCCGCCTCCCCTTTGACCGGCGCGGCCTCGCTGGATATTTCGACCCCGGCCGCGCCGTCCGCCGACCGCGATTCGCAGGGATGCGTCGCCCGGCAGTTGGAGATCGCCTCGCCGGAGCCGGGGGCGGAGATTGGCGGCCCGCTGAAGTTGATCGGCACGGTGGACCTGCCCAACCTGGGATTTTATAAATACGAGGTCGCCCGGCAAGGCTCCGACCTGTGGTCCACGATCGCGGCCGGCAACCAGGCCGTGGTCAACGACGAACTGGGCAATTTCAATCCCACCGTTCTGACGCCCGGCGATTACTCCCTCCGCATCGTCGCGCTGGATAACGCCGCGCAAGTCATCGGCATCTGCGTCATCCCCATTCGCATCAAAGGACAATAACGCGCATGTCTCTCGAGATCCGTCCCGCCATCGCCGCCGACCTGGCGCGCCTGATGGGTATGAACCACACCGTCTCCAGCGATTACGTCTGGCAGTTGGACCTCCGCCGCGAAAGCGGACAGGTCTCGGTCAGCCTGCGCGAAGTGCGTCTGCCGCGCCCGGTCACGGTGGCGTATCCGCGCAATCCCTTCGCCCTTGCCGATGAGTGGACGCGCAAAGCGGCCGTGCTGGTGGCCGTGGATCAAATTCCGCTCGGTTACGTCTGCATCAGCGAGCAGGGCGCGGCCACCGTCGCCTGGGCGACCGACCTCGTCGTGGCTCCCGAACAGCGGCGGCGCGGACTTGGCTCCCTGCTGCTCGGCGCAGCCGAAGACTGGGCTGTGCAGCGCGGCTGCGGCCAGTTCATGTTTGAAGTCCAGGCCAAGAATCAGCCCGCCATCCGCCTCGCGCAGAAAACCGGGCTGGAGTTCTGCGGTTATAATGACCATTATTACGCCAATCAGGATGTGGCGTTGTTCTTTGGAAGAACGCTGAAGTAGCCATCTTTTTGGGAAGGCCTATGTTTAACGGTTGGACAGACAGCCTGCTGGCGGGGATCCAGACGGTTAATCAAATTCTCACGGCCGGTATCGCCATCACGGCCTTTTCGCTGTTCCTGTACGCCCTATCCTTTAACTTGCGCGACCGGGTGGCGCGTTCGTTCGCCATCATCCTTCTGGGGGTGGTCGTCGTTTTCGCCACCGACGCCCTGCAAACCGACACCGTCCCATTGTGGGGGATAGACCTGCTCCTGCGTTTGCAGTGGATCGGACTCGTCTTCCTGCCGGCCGCCTATCTTCATCTTTCGGACGCCGTCCTCGTCACCGCCGGGCGCCCCTCGCGCGGCCGCCGCCGCTTCGCGGTGCGGATGACCTACCTGGTCTCCTGCGTCTTTCTCCTCCTGCTCGGGGCCGGCCGCCTGCTCGGTCCGCTCGTCATCCAGCCCGAAGACCCGGCCCCCCACCTGCAGCAGACCGCCTGGACGCGGGTCTTCACCCTCTATTACGCCTTCATTATGATCTGGTCGTGGGTCAATTTTGCGCGCGCCTATAGCCGCATGTTGACGCGTTCCGGCCGCCGCCGCATGTTCTACCTCATGGCCGGCGCCACCGCGCCCGCGCTGGGTTCCTATCCCTTCCTTCTATATGGCTCCTCCATTGCGGCGCAGCATCCCCTCTTCTTTTGGAGCGCCGCCGCCCTCATCAACCTGGCTGTGGGCTGGCTGGTGGTGGTGATGGCCTACGCGGTGGCCTTCTTCGGCGTCTCATGGCCCGACCGCGTGGTGAAGAGCCGCCTCGTCAAATGGATCATGCGCGGCCCGATCACCGCCTCGGTCGCCCTCGGCGTGATGACCGTCGTCCGCCGCGGCGGCGCCTATTTTGGCGTGGAATACAACGCCTTCGTCCCGCTTTCGGTGGTGGCGGTGGTGTTGCTGTTCGAACACGCCATCACCCTGGTTTCCCCGCTGTGGGAGCGCTGGCTGTTCTTTGGACGCGACCGCGCCGAACTGGTCCTCCTGCAAAACATCGAAGAGCGCCTGTTGACGCGCGGCGACTTGCAGCAATTTCTGGAAAGCGTGCTGGCCGCGGTGCGCGACCACATGCAATCCTCCGCCGCCTTCATCGCCGCGCTGGACGGCGAAGAATTGTCGCTGATCGTCACCGCAGGCAGCCGCCGCCTGCTGGAGGAGGAAAGCCTCTCCGAGGCCCTGCGCGTCGTCGAACACGAGAACGGGAACGCGGCGCGGCGTGAGTTCATCTGGAACGACTTCCTGATCCTGCCCATTTACCAACGCCGCCGCGCCGACATGGACCCCGACCAGGCGCCCGCGCTGCTGGGACTGCTGGGCGTGGCGCGCCACGCCCAGAATCCGCTGGACGCCGACCAGCGCGACGCGCTCTGGCTCCTGGCCGAACGCGCCGCCCTGGCGCTGACCGACCGTCAACTCCAGGGACAGCTTTTCCGCTCGCTCGAAGACCTGCGCCCGCGCGCGGACATGCTCCAGCGTCTGCGCGCCGTCGGCCGCTACGACAGCCGCGCCAACCTGCTGGCGGGGGAACTCCCGCCCGAATCCGACCTCGCCAACTGGGTAAAGGACGCGCTCGCGCATTACTGGGGCGGTCCCAAACTGACGCAAAGCCCGCTCATCAAATTGCAGGTGGTGCAGGAACTGGCCGACGAACACGCGGGGAATTCCGCCAACGCCCTGCGCGCCCTGCTCCGCAAAGCCGTGGACCGGGTGAGGCCCGAAGGCGAACGCCGCTATACCAGCGAGTGGACTCTCTTTAACATCCTGGAAATGAAATTCATCGAAGGGCGCAAAGTGCGCGAAGTGGCTTCGCGGCTCGCCATGTCTGAAGCGGACTTGTATCGCAAACAACGGGTGGCGGTGGAGGCGGTTGCCCGCGCCATCCTTGAAATGGAATCAGAAAAACAATTATTGAGGTAGCAGAGGCGCTATGATGGATCAAAAACAAACTTTGGAACCGCCCGTCCCTGTGGACGAAGGCTGGTGGGAATCCGTGCTGGCCGAGGAACAGCGGGCCGCCGTCTTTTCGCCGCGTTTGCCGAAGCCCGGCGCGGGACGCCGCGCCGCCCCGGACGCGCCGAAGAATCGGGAAGTCGAACGGCGGAGCGAACGGGCCGCGAAACCGGCCGCCCCCGCCGACAAGCCCTCCGCCGACTGGCCGCACATCCGACGGCTCTTTCACGCCGACGAGATCGTCCGCCTGGCCGTCACCGGCTCCAACCGCGGCGGCCTGCTGGTGGAAGGCGACGGGCTGTTCGGCTTCGTCCCCTTCTCGCATTTGATCGAACTCTCCGGCAGCGAACCCGCCGACCGGGACAAGGCGCTCGGCGCGTACGTGGGACGCACGCTTCAGTTAAAGGTCATTGAATGCGTCCCCGAAGACGGCCGCGTAGTCTTCTCGGAGCGGGCCGCGCAGGCCGAACCGGGCCGCCGTTCGAGAATTTTCGACACGCTTCAGCCAGGACAAACCGCGCGCGGGATCGTCACCAACATCACCGACTTCGGCGTATTCGTGGACCTCGGCGGGGTGGAAGGACTCGTCCACATCTCCGAACTTTCATGGGGACGCGTGGCGCACCCAAACCAGATCGTCAAACTGGGCGAGGAATTGGAGACGCTCGTGCTGGGCATCTCTGCCGAACGCTGCCGCGTGGCCCTCAGCCTGAAGCGCCTCTTCCCCAACCCCTGGCTCTCCATCGAACGCGACCTGGGCGTGGACCAGGTCGTCCCCGCCACCGTAACCGCGGTCCTTTCCTACGGCGCCTTCGCCCGCCTCGACATGGGCGTGGAGGGACTCATCCACGCCTCCGAGATCCCCCGCGCAGACGGCTGCGCCATCAAAGACTTCCTCAGCGCCGGCCAGCGCGTCCAAGTGCGCGTCCTGCATGTGGACGCGGCGCGCCAGCGCATGGGACTCAGCCTCCGCCTCGAAACGCCGCAGACCGCCTGACGCCAATGCCTCCCCGCCATCCGTCCCCGCAGGATGAACCGCCCAAAAACGACTGGCTCGACCGCCTGGCGCGGTTTGACGCGCACTTTGGCCGCTTCGCGCGCGACGCCGCCGGCGTGTTCCTGCTGGCCCTCGCAGCCATGTCGCTCATGGCGTTATGGAAACTGACGAGCGGACAACTGCTCACCGTCTGGGTCAATTTCCTCGGGAAATGGCTGGGCTGGGGGACTTACCTGCTCGTCCTGGGACTCGTCCTCGCGGGCGTTTTCCTTCTGCGGCGCGGCGGAATTCCCCTCCAGTTGGGATGGCTGCTCTCCTTCGAACTTGCCTCCCTCCTGACTTTGAGCCTGCTGGCCGTCTTCGGAGGCCTCTCCCTCGACCGCGCCGAGCTCGGCAAAGACGGCGGCTACGTGGGCTGGGGACTGGCGTATTTCTTCATCATGTTGGCCGGGAAGACCTGGGGCGTCGTTTTGCTGGCGCTCCTTTGGCTGTTCTTCACGCTGGGCGCGTTCAACGTCTGGGCCTGGGTGGAGAGACGCCTGCTCCACATCGCCGAGACCGAGCCGCAGGCCGTCCCCGCGCCCGACGCGGCGGAGGAGGCGGACGTAGCCAGGCCCAAGTCCCGAACGCGCGAGCCGCGCAAGCGCGCTCCCGCCATCCCGCCCGAATTCCGCGCTTCGCTCCGTCCGCAAGAAGCGAAGGACGAGAAGCCCGCTAAACCCCAACCGCGCAGCGAACGCCTGCCGCCCCTGAACCTTTTCCCCGGCGAGCAGACCTCCCGCCCCGACGAGCGGACGATCAATCAGACCGCGGGACTCATAATGAAGACGCTGTCCGAGTTTGGCATCCCCGCGCAGGTGATCGGCTACCGCGTCGGCCCCGCGGTGACGCAGTTCGCCGTCCAGCCAGGATTTATTAAGAAGCCAGGCTCCAATGAAGATGACCCGCAGTTGATGAAAGTGCGCGTGGCGCAGATCGCTTCGCTGGAAAAAGATTTGACCCTGGCCCTCTCCGCCGAACGTCTGCGCATCGAAGCGCCCGTGCCGGGCAAACCGTACGTGGGCATCGAAGTGCCGAACTCGCGCACGTCGCTGGTGCGCCTGCGTCCCATTTTGGAGACCGAGGCGTTTTACAAAGTCGCCTCCCCGCTGGCGATCGCGCTCGGCCGCGACGTGTCGGGGCAGCCACTCGTTGCAGACCTGTCGCGGATGCCGCACCTGCTCGTCGCGGGCGCGACGGGTTCGGGCAAGTCGGTCTGCATCACCTCCATCGCGGCCTGTCTCGCCGTCAACAACGCGCCCGAAGACCTGCGCCTGGTGATGATCGACTCGAAGATGGTGGAACTGCTGCGCTTCAACGGCCTCCCGCATCTCTTCGGCAAAGTGGAGACCGACATCCAGCGCATCCTCGGCGTGCTGCGCTGGGTGGTGGTGGAGATGGAACATCGCTATCGCCTGCTGGAAGGCGCGCACGCCCGCGACCTGAATTCGTACAACCGCAAACTGGCGCGCCGCAAGGAAGGCGTCACGCCGCTGCCGCGCATCGTCGTCATCATTGACGAGTTGGCCGACCTGATGATGTCCGCGCCCGATGTGACCGAGCATAACCTCGTCCGCCTGGCGCAGATGGCGCGCGCCACGGGCATCCATCTCGTCGTCGCCACGCAGCGTCCCTCCACCGACGTGGTGACGGGACTCATCAAGGCCAACTTCCCGGCGCGCATCTCGTTCTCGATGGCCTCGGGCGTGGACTCGCGCGTCATCCTCGACACGGGCGGCGCCGAAACCCTGCTCGGCCGCGGCGACATGCTCTTCCTCAACCCCGAAGTCGGCAGTCCCATCCGCGCCCAGGGCGTGCTGGTGACGGACCAGGAGATCGAGCGTCTCATCAGCCACTGGCAGAAGACGACCACGTATTCGGAGGAACTGCCGCCGTGGGAGAAACTGCTCTCCGAACCCGGCGAAGGCGAGGACGACGGCCTCGTGGAGCAGGCCATCTCCATCGTCCGCGGGACGCAGCGGGCCTCCGCCTCGCTGCTGCAGCGGCGGCTGCGGATCGGCTATCCGCGCGCCGCGCGTCTCCTCGACCAGCTGGAGGAGATGGGCATCGTCGGCGAGTCGCAGGGCGGCGGACGCGAGCGCGACGTGCTGGTCGGTCCCGAAGACGAGATGGACGAAGAATAGACCTGGAAACGTAAAGGACCTAACTTGGAGAAACTGGACATCAAACCCAAAATCGAATTCAGCGACCGCATGAGGATCTGGTTCAAGTGGTTTCTCGACCCCGTGGCCGCGTTCTTCAACCGCATCGGGCTGACTCCCAACACGATGACGCTGCTCGGCCTGGCGGGGAATTTCGCCGCCGCGTATTTCGTCTCGCGCGGACAGATCAGCCTAGGCGGGCTGCTGATGCTTCTTACTACGCCGTTCGACGCGCTGGACGGGACGATGGCGCGCCTGCGCGGCGACGCCAGCGATTGGGGCGCCTTCGTGGATTCGGTGACGGATCGCTATTCAGAACTGGCCGTCCTCGGCGGGCTGCTGGTCCATTTCTCGACCATCGGCGACGGGCTGTCTGCCATTGCCACGTTCGCGGCCGCAGCCGGGACGGTGCTGGTCTCGTACGTCAAGGCCCGCGCCGAGGCAGTGGGATTCTCGGCCAAAGTCGGCTTCCTGACGCGCGTCGAGCGCTACCTGGTGTTGGGCCCGCTGCTGCTGTTCAACCGGCCCGTCATCGCGGCCTGGTTCATCGCCGTCTTCGCCAATTTCACCGCCTTGCAGAGGATATTTTTCGTCCGCGCGCAAGCGCGGGAGCGAAAGGAGACGCCGGGAAACCGGGGGTAGTTTCGTCGTCGTTTTTCGACAGATTCTCATTGCCTCACGCGGAAAATCGATGTATACTGATTCCGCTCAATCAGTGTGGAGACAATAAGAAATGCTGAATTGGTATGTTGTTCGCAGCAAGCCCAACAAGGAATCCGCCTTGTGGCGGGAACTATGCGCCCGGCGCCTGGAGGTCTTTTATCCCCGCTTGCGCGTACATCCTGTCAACCCGCGCAGCCGTACCCTGAGGCCGTATTTTCCCGGATATTTATTTCTCCATGTCGATCTGGAAAAGACCGGCTTCGCCTGCGTCCAATGGATCCCGTTCTCGCAGGGGCTGGTTACGTTTAACGGCGAACCCGGGACCATCTCCGACGGTCTGGTCCACGCCATTCGCCGCCGCGTGAACGAGATCGAAGCGGCCGGCGGGGAGACCTTTGACCGCCTGAAGCGGGGAGACGCGGTGCTGATCCAGGACGGCGCGTTTGCAGGCTACGAAGCCATCTTCGACGCGCGTCTGCCGGGCAGCGAGCGGGCGCGCGTGCTGCTGACTCTGATGAACAGGCGGCGGGTCCCGCTGGAGTTGAACGCAGGACAGTTCCAGCGCAAACGGCATCACTGAAAACCCGGCCGGCTGTTTATTGTCCGCGCGCCGCGGCTTCCTGCCGGGCGGACCGGCGGCGGGAACAGGGGGCCAGCGTCGTCGAAAACGGCCTCTTGCAAAAGCGCGCCAGCGCGTGATACGCTTTGTTAAAAGACCTTCTCCAGCGTCGGCTGACTGTGCAGGACGCTTCATCCATGAAGGAGGCTGGATTTGACAACCACATACGCTTCTCAATGGCAGGGCAGGCGCGTAGCCGTGACCGGCGCGGGAGGCTTCATCGGGAGCAGCCTTGTAGAGGCCCTGCTCGCCGAGGGCGCGCGGGTGCGCGCCTTTGTGCGTTACAACTCGCGCGGCGACCCCGGTTTTCTGCGGATGTGCCCGCCCGAACTGGCCGAACGCCTCGAGATCATCCCCGGCGACCTGCGCGACGCCGCCGCCGTCCACGCCGCGTTTCGCGACTGTGAGACGGTCTTCCACCTCGGCGCGCTGATCTCCATCCCGTATTCCTACCGTCACCCGGCCGACGCCGCCGAGGTCAACTTCATGGGGACGTTGAACGCGCTGATGGCCTGCCGCGATCTAAAGACGCCGCGGCTCATCCACACCTCCACCAGCGAGGTGTACGGGACCGCCCTCCGCGTCCCGATAGACGAGAATCACCCGCTTCAGGGACAGTCTCCCTACTCGGCCAGCAAAATCGGCGCGGACAAACTGGCCGAAAGTTTTTACTGCGCCTACAATTTGCCTGTCGTCACGGTGAGACCGTTCAACACCTTCGGGCCGCGGCAATCGGCGCGCGCCGTCATCCCCGCCATCATCACGCAGGCCTTGACGCGCGACATCATCCGTCTCGGCAACGTGGACACGACGCGCGACTTCACCTACGTCAGCGACACGGTGGCGGGCTTCATGGCGGCCGCGTCCGCGCCGGGAGTCGAGGGAGGCGTCTTCAACCTGGGGACGGGAGTCGAAGTCCGCGTGGGAGAGGTGGCCGAAAAGGTCGCGGCGCGCCTCGGGAGACCGATCCGCGTCGAGGTCGAACGGCAGCGGCTGCGTCCCGAAAAATCCGAGGTGCAGCGCCTCCTCTCAGACAATCGCCTGGCGCGCCAGAAGTTGAACTGGGCGCCGAAGGTCGGTTTCGACGACGGCCTCGAGCGGACGATCGCCTGGATCCGAGAGCGCTTGGATCTGTACCAGCCGGGAAAATATGAATTTTGAGCGCGGAGGCCGCGCCGGGTTCGTCATACCTGAAAGGACAAAGAGGAGACCATGAGGGCTGTTATTTTGGCGGGCGGAAAAGGAGCGCGGCTCGCGCCGTATACGACCATCCTTCCCAAACCGTTGATGCCCATCGGCGATATGCCGATTTTGGAGGTGTTGCTGCGCCAGATGAAACGCTCCGGGGTGAACCATGTGGTGTTGACGGTGGGGCATTTGGCAAGTTTGCTGCGGGCCTACTTCGGCAGCGGCGCGCAATGGGACCTGGACATCACCTACAGCAAGGAAGACGAACCGCTTGGCACGGCCGGTCCCATTGCGCTGGTGCCGGGCCTCGACAAGACTTTCCTGGTGACCAACGGCGACGTGTTGACCACCCTCAGTCTGAGAAAACTGGTCGCGTTCCATCGGCAGAAGGGCGGTATCGCCACGATCGCCGCGCACCGCCGCCGGGTCAAGATAGACCTGGGCGTGATCCAGTGGGGCGAGGACGACCGGGTCATGGGGTATATCGAGAAGCCGACCACCGAGTATACCGTCAGCATGGGGCTTTACGTCTTTGAGCCGCGCGTGATAGAGTACATCCCTCGCGGCGCGTACCTTGATTTCCCCGACCTGATCCTGAAATTGATTGACGCCGGCGAACGCGTAAACGGCTATAATTTCGACGGCTATTGGATGGACCTCGGCCGCCCGGACGATTACGCCCAGGCGAACGAGGATTTCGTAAAGATGAGGTCCCGATTCTTATCGGAGGAGGTCTAGATGGAATGGCGCGTTCCGCTGGCGGATATTGATTTTGGCCTCGAGGAAGAAGAAGCCGTTCAGAAGGTGATCCGTTCCCGCTGGTTGAGCATGGGCGAGGTCACCGCTGGGTTCGAGCAGGACTTTGCGGCCTTCATCGGCGCGAAGCACGCGCTGGCGGTCACCAACGCCACCGCGGCCCTGCATCTGGCCTGCCTCGCAGCCGGAGTGGGCGCGGGCGACGAGGTGATCGTCCCCTCGCTGACGTTCGTCGCCACCGCTAATGCAGTGCGCTACACGGGCGCGGCGCCGGTCTTCGCGGACGTGGAAAGCCTCGACTGGCTGACCATCTCGCCGGACTCCATCGAATCGCTCATCACCGAGCGGACGCGCGCCATCCTGATCATGCACTACGCCGGGTACGCCTGCGACATGCCCGCCATCATGGAGATCGCCCGCCGGCACAACCTGACCGTTTTGGAGGACGCGGCCCATTCCATCGGCTCCACGCTGGAGGGACGCGCCCTCGGCGCCTGGGGCGCGGTGGGCTGCTTCAGTTTCTTCTCCAACAAGAACATGACCACCGGCGAGGGCGGGATGTTGACCACCGACGACGACGCGCTGGCGGAAAAACTCCGCATCCTGCGCTCGCACGGGATGACCTCGCTGAGCTGGGACCGTCACAAAGGCCACGCCTACACTTACGACGTGGTGGACCTCGGCTACAACTACCGCATTGACGAGATCCGCGCCGCGCTGGGACGCGCTCAACTGAAAAAATTGCCCGCCAACAACGCCCGCCGCAAAAAACTGACCGCGCTCTACCGCGAGCTGTTGAGCGAACTGGCCCCGGAAGTCCAGGTCCCGTTTGCGAAGGAACGCGGCGTTGGGTGCGAACACATCATGCCCGCGCTGCTTCCGCCCGGCGTCGACCGCATCCAGTTCATGGAAGGACTCAAGTCGCGCGGCATCCAGACCAGCATCCATTACCCTCCGGCGCACCGCTTCCAGGTCTACGAGGAGGAATGGATGAAGCGCGGCGCGGCGCTTCCCGTCACGGAAGAAGCGGCGGCGCGCGAAGTGACCCTGCCGCTGTATCCCGCCATGCGCGAGGAGCAGGTAGAATGGGTGGCGCAGGCCATCCGGGAAACGCTGCAGGAGAACGCCCGTCCTGGCGAATGACGCGAATGGTTTGAACGGAAATTTCAATAGTTCTCCTGGAAGAAGCCTGTTACAATCAGCAAATCACGAAAGTGCGTATTTGACGGTCTCTACCGCCAGATTTGCGCTAGAGAGCGCAAGTTACGCGTGGCTTTCGCGAAGTATTGACAATACGAAAAAGTTGATGTTTTGCATAAGTCTGCCGACGTTATGGAACGTCTTCTGCGCGGAGCGTGTTGCGCGCTTTCCCCTGGCGGCGCCCGCCGCGCGGTTACAGGCGGTCTATTCCTTCGGACGATGAAAACCCGCGCATACTGTTTCGGTAGCGCGAGATCTGCCGGGAGTATTTCATGGAATTAAAACGTTATTTTGCCTTGGCGCGCCGCTGGCTTTGGCTGGGCATCCTGGGACTGGCGCTGGGAGCGGCGGCCGGCTATTTTTTCAGCGCCAGCCAGACGCCGATCTATCAGGCCAGTACCCGCTTTGTGATCCTGCGCGCCGCGCAAGGCTCTACGGCTGATTACTATTCCTATCTGGACAGCCGGCAATTGGCGCAGACTTATATTCAACTGCTGACCACCGACAAGGTGCTGAGGGCGGCCTCCGAAGAATTGGGCTATGCCGTAAACGCAAAACAGGCCTCCGCGCAGCAGGTCGGCGACACCCAATTTGTCCAACTGACGGTGACCGACGCCGATCCGCAGCGGACGGTGGATATTGCCAATGTGCTGGTCTCGGTCCTCATTGCCCAAAACGAGGAACTTCAGTCGGTGCGCTATAACGCCTCCGAGAAGAATTTGCAGGATCAAATCACCCAGGTGCAATCGCAGATTTCCACGCTGCAAACGCGGATCAATGAAATTTCCGCGGCGACCGTGCAGGATCAGCTGACCCAGGTGCAGGCGCAGATCGAAAAATTGCAGGAACAGGTGGCCGCGCTTCAAAACGATATCGCCGTCCTGCAAAAACTCCGATACCCGACGGCGGAACAGCAGGCGGAGCTCATTGACAAGCAGGCCCAGCTGGCGCAGCTCCAGCCGCTGCTGGCGCTTTACCAGCAGGTGTATACCAACCTGGTGGTGCTGGGCCAGCCCGTGGATCAGGGCGTCAATACTTCCGCCGGCTTGAATCAATTGCAGACCACGCTGAATCTTTACCAAAATATCTACGTGAGCCTGCTCAATAACCTGGAGCAGGTCCGGCTGGCGAAGGCCCAGAACACGCCCAACGTAGTGCAGGTGGAACCGGCCGTCGCGCCCACGCTTCCCATCAGCCCTCGTCCCCTTCAGACATCCGCTTTGGCCGGCGCGGTGGGACTGATGCTGGCGGCAGGAATCGCCTTTCTAATCGAATACCTTGACGATACCCTTAAAACCATGGAAGACGTGGAACAGGCCCTGGGACTGCCGGTGGTTGGCTACATCGCCCAGATTCAATACGAACCTGGGAGCGAGGAAAGCCTCTACGTCATCCGCCAGCCGCGTTCGCCGGTTTCGGAGGCCTTCCGCCTCCTGCGCGCGAACCTCGAATTCGCCGGCGTGGACCGTCCCATCCGGCGTTTGCTGGTCACCAGCGCCGCGCCCGGCGACGGCAAGACCACCATTTCCGCGAACCTGGCGGCCATCGCGGCGCAGGGAGGAAAGCGCGTCACGCTCATCGACACGGATCTGCGCCGTCCACGCATCCATCGCTTTTTGGGCTTGTCGAACAAACTAGGTCTCACGGACCTGTTTCGGAGCGACGTGGCGGTTAACCTGGTCGCCCAAAAAATAGATGTGCAAACCGGGACGACTGCGGTCTTGACGAGCGGGAGCCTGCCTCCCAACCCGGCCGAACTGCTCGGCTCCGCCCGCATGGAGCAAATCTTGCAGGAAGTCGGGCGGGACGCCGACCTGGTTATTTTGGACAGTCCCCCGGCCATTGTCGCGGACGTGCAAGTGCTGGCCGCCAAAGTGGACGCCGTTATTCTCGTCATCCATCCGGGCCATACCCACGTTGATTCCGCCCGCGCCACGCTGGAAATGTTGAATCGAGCCGGCGCGCGCGTCGTCGGAGTCGTCCTCAATCGCATCCCGCGCGACCGCGCCGATTATTACGGCGGCTATCGCCACTATTCCCCCTATCACTCCGGTTACCGTTATTACGCCTATTCCGGCGAGGAACGCGGCAACGGAAAGCATTCGCGCATTAACCGCTTGACGCGGAAATTAATGCCGTTCAACGGCAACGGCCGCCGGAAGACCGAAGCGGACGCCGCCGCCGAAGAAGATTCGGTCTTGAAATTATAGAGATTTCGTCTTCTTTGACTATGAAAAGCGACGCGCCCTCGGAAATCTGTCCGTACCTGGGACTGAATGACGATCCCGATACCGCCATCTCATATCCATCCCCGTGGAATTACTGCTTTCGCGCCAGGCCGCCCGCTCCCATAAAGCCGTCCTACCAGGCTGAGGTCTGTTTTACTCGCGGCCATGTGAGCTGCCCGGTTTACCAGGCTGAGCGCGCCGGCCCCCTGCCTCCAGAGTTGCGCGGCGAACGCGCGAAGGGACGGTCCGGGCGGGCCCTGCTTCTGGTTCTGATCCTGGGACTCGTCCTTTCCGCGTTGTGGTGGGCGCGTCCTTACCTTTCCTTCCTGGCGCCTCCCGTTTCAAAGCCTGCGCCGGCCGCTTCCGCCGCCAGTCTGCCCCTTCCCACCGGCCCGTCCACCGCCGCGGCCACAGACTGGGTCAACCCGGCCATGGCGGTCACTTTCGAATCGTTCACGCCCGCCCCGCTCATCTTCCTCACGCTCTCCGCCGGGGGGCTGCCGGCCGGTACCCCCACTCCCGCGCCCGGCGTCTGCGGCCACGCCCTGGACGTCCCGTTCGGAACGAATCCCAAATTGGTGATACATCGCGTGGCGAGCGGGGATACTTTGGACGCATATTCCAGCAAATATCAAACCAGCGCGGAGGCCATTGTCGCGGTCAACTTCGACATGCACGTGCCGCTTTGGAAAGACTGGGTGGTCGTCATCCCCGTTGGGACCACCGGCGTGAGCGGCGTGCCCCCGTTTGAAAAGTACCAGGCTGCCGGCGAAACCCTGTCGCTGGCCGGGATGGCCGCCGCCCTGAAGACCGATCCGCAGCTATTCCAGCATTTCAACGCCTTTGACGATACCTGCAAGGTCTTCGATGGATGGCTGCTGGCGCCGCGCGCGCGTCCGTGAGAAAAATGCCCGCCATTCTCTTTGTCTGTACCGGGAACCTGTATCGTTCGCCGCTGGCCGCGGCTTTTTTTCGCCTCCTGCTCGATTCCCACGGGCTTCACGACTGGCCGACGGACAGCGTCGGGACGTGGGCGCGGACCGGGCAGGCCGCGCCCGCCGCGGTCGTCCGCGCCGCCGCGCAGTTCGGCGCGAGACTCGAGTCTCACCGCTCCCAACTCATCCGTGCCGAGACGCTCTCCAACTTCGACCTCGTCCTCGTGATGGAAAGGGGACACAAAGAAGCGCTGGACGTCGAATTCCCCGCTTTTGCCCGCCGCGTGCATCTGCTCTCCCGGGTGGTAGACGGACTCGACTACGACATCCCCGACCCGCTGGTCTCTGGCGAAGGCGTGGACGCGCTTGCCGCCAGCCTGCACGAAACGCTGGAGAGGGGCTTTGAATCCATCTGTGCGCTGGCATCCGACCTGTGACCGGTGATCCCCATTGACCAACTCTGATTCGCTCCGCTCCATTCTCGAAAATATTCATCGCCCCGGGAAACTCGATTCGCATCCGTGGAGCGCGCGTCCCTTTGTGAAAGACGCGCTGGCGCGCCATCCCGAATGGGGCAGGCAAAGCCCGGGCGCGCAACTGACCCTGGCCCTCGCTGAATTCTTCGCGCAGACCATTCCGCCCGGCCCGCCGCGCCGCGGAAAACGCCTCGATACGCGCTGGGCTGAATTTGCGCTGCTGGCCGCCCAATACTTCGCGCCCATCCAATTCGGAGCGCCCGTCCCCGCCTCTCTGCGCGAGGCCTGGGAGCGCATGGACGAATCCATCCTGCTCTACGTCTTCGAGCGCGGCGCCGAGGCTCCCGCGCCCGGCCAAACCGCCGCCTACAGTCTCGTGGCCGGCGAACATGAAGCCGCGCCCGCCAGCACCCTGAGCGACTGGCATACCAAGGGCATCAAAAAATTAGCCGACGCGCTCGATCTTCGCGACCAATTCCTCGCCAGCCGCTCGCCGCGCCCGCGCCGCAAACTCCCCCGCTTCGCGCCCCTGGTCGTCCTCCTCGCGTTCGCGGCTCTCCTCGTCTGGGGCGGAAACAAAGCCCTGCGCGTTTACCGTCTCGCTGGCCTCGTCTGGCAGGAAGCCTCGCAACTGCGCGCCCAGGCGGCGGCGCCCAGCCTTGCGACCGTCCGCGCGGCCGGCCCCTTGCTCGAAAACCTGCGCGCCGACTTCCTCCGCCTGCGCGCCGAAACCCAGCCGCTCCTCCGCGCCGCCCCCGCGCTCGGATGGGTCCCCGTTTACGGCGGCGATATCGCCGCCGCGCCCGAGCTTGCGACGCTGGCCGATTCCCTGCTCGCCTCCGCCGACCAATCCTACCGCGCCCTCTCGCCCCTGCTAGACTCGTACGCGGACGGGCAATTCGACCCTGCCCGCTGGACGGAACTTCTTATCCAGGCCCAGCCGCAGTTGACCGAAGCCCGCGTCAGCCTCGACCTTGCGCGGGACGCGCGCGCCCGGCTCGATCTCACCCGACTCTCGCCGCGCCTGCGCCCATTCCTCGACGACGTGGACCGCCTCCTGCCCCTCCTCGACGACGGCCTGGCGCTCGCGCAGGAAGCCCCGCGCCTGCTCGGCGCCTCCAGCGACGGTCCCAAGACCTACCTCCTGCTCGCCCAAAACGAAGACGAACTCCGTCCCACCGGCGGATTTATCACCGCGGCCGCCACCCTGCTCGTCCGCGACGGACGCATCCTCAGCCTCACTTTCCAGAACTCCTCCGACTATGACAACTGGGACAGGCCATACCCTCCCGCGCCGTGGCAGCTTCAACAATACATGAACAGCCCGGTGCTGATCTTCCGCGACGCCAATTGGTTCGCGGATTTCCGCACCTCGGCGCTCTACGCGGAATATTTATACTCCTACGCCAACAATCATTCGGTGGACGGCGTGATCGCCTTCGACCAACATGCGCTGGTGGAGCTTTTGCGCGTTACAGGCCCGATCCAGTTGAAGGATCACGATGAACCTGTCGGCGCGGATAATGTGATCGCGTTCATGCGCGCCGAGAAATCCGTCCGCACCGAGGTCGGCGAATCCAACTGGACGAACAAGGCCTTCATCAACAGCATCACCGCCGCGCTGCTGGACAAACTTTTCAACGGCGATATTCCGCCCGACAGCCTGGGACGCTTGCTGGTCAAACTCCTGAACGAGAAGCACGCGCTGGCGCAATTGGACGATCCGCTTCTTGCCGATTTCCTCGCCCGCCGCAACTGGGACGGCGCGCTGCGTCCCATCGAGAACGGCGACTTCCTGATGGTAGTCGACTCAAATGTCGGCTTCAATAAAACCAACGCGGTGGTCAACGCCAGCCTGTCCTACGATGTTGACCTGACACGGCTTGAATCTCCGCGCAGTCAGTTGGCGGTCTTGCATCAAAATAACGCGTCTGCCGAGGCGCCGTGCAGGCCCTATCCGTATTTTGATTTGACCGGCTTGCCCGCCGCGCTGATACAGAAGGATTATCCCATTGACCGCTGCTATTGGGATTATCTGCGCGTCTACACCCTCGCGGACGCGGAATTGCTGGGCGCCTCGGCGCAAACCGTCCCTGCCGATTGGACGATCATGGGGCGTTCCGTCCCGCCGCAGGTGGATGTGTTGAAGGAGGAAAAACTGGACGGCTTGCGCGGCTTCGGCACATTCAAGGTCGTGCCAGGCGGACAGTCGCTGGCGAGCAGTTTTCGGTTCGCGCTGCCGGCAAGCGTGCTGACTCGGGGAGCAGACGCCCGTCAGTGGGCGTACAGGCTGAAAGTCCAGAAGGAGCCGGGGACGATCGAGACGGCGATCGTCGTCCGCGTGCATTTCCCGAACGGCGCGACCGTCCAGTCGGTCCCGCCTGGGGCGGTGGTCGAGGGGCAGAATGTCCTGCTCCAGTCCGCGCTGGCGACCGACCTGCATCTGGAGTTCGTTTTCCTGCTTCCGTAAACTCACGGGTACAATTGACCTATGGCGCCCATTCCTGAATCCCTGCTTGAAATCCGCGCGCACGACGCGCCCGACTATAAGCCGCTGGTTGATTATCAATCCTGGCGCGTGGCGTTGATGAATTACACCAGCGATCTCACCCCCGATAAAATTGACCGGATGCAAAAACACATCGAGACGGACGAGGTCTTTGTGCTGCTGCAAGGGAGGTGTATTTTGTTCCTGGGCGAAGGGGACGCCGCGGTGACGGATGTCCATGCGGTGGATATGGCGCCGGGGAAACTCTATAACGTCAAGCGCGGGACGTGGCACTCGCACACGTTCAGCGAGGACGCGAAGGTGTTGATCGTGGAGAACCGCGATACTACGGACGCGAACTCCCCGTTTGTGAGCCTGGACGCGGAACAGCAAATGCAGGCGGTGAATCTGGCGCAGAAGTTGTGGGGATGATCTTGAATTACAGGGGAAGGATGCTAACGCTAAATGCAGAGCCGCCGAATTGCTCGGCGGCCCTGCGTTAGAGGCTGGATGGGTGGAAATCCGACTAGCGGTTGTTTTGGGCGGGGACGGGTTTGCGGAAAGCAGCCGTCAGTTTGCCCCAGTTCACGAAGAGCGCCGCGCCCAGCAGCATCAGTCCCAGGCCGATCGTCAGCATGGACGTGTGGAACGCATCGGCGTAGTTGACGCCGTCGATAAGATGGGTGGCTTCCATTGTGTACTGGATGGTGAGCGTGACGATTCCGAGCAGGATGGCGGACGCGCCCGCGGCGGGTTTGTTTTCCTTGCTCTTGCCTTTGGTGAAGTCCACGCCCTGCCAGACCCCGGGGATTTTGAAGAGCAGGAAGACGACCAGGGTGACGACGCCGAAGTAGACGATCGGGTCCACCGGCATGGAGGAGCCGCCGCGCAGAGCGCGCGAAGCGAAGATATGGATGAACCCAACCACTGTTCCGGCGATGAGCGCGACCAGCGCGTCGCGGTAGGATTTTTCCGCGCCTTTGACGAGCATGACGGTGGCGCGGATGCCCATTACGCCAATGGCGATGCCTGCCAGCACGAAGAGGATATACAGCCACTGGAAGTCGGCGATCTTTGCGAACACCGGCCCGTAGTTCGTTGGGAAGAGAGCGACACAGGTGGTGCCGACTCCGCCCAGCAGGGTGAGACCGCCCGTGAGAGCCATCAGCACAATGCCGATGAAGCGCAGGGCTTTTGCGGGGATACTATTGTGGGACATTGCATTCTCCTTTTGGAAAAATTGGGCGCTCATAAGACGCGCCTTTAATTATTTCTGAGTGAAACCGTGTTGCAGTTTCAGGCGGCGGACCCGCAGTCCGATCCCGCCCAGCCGTCCGACCATGATGCCGAGGATGGCGGACATGATGAAGTCGGCTTCGGGGGTGAACGACGGGACGCGGGCGATGATCAGTTTGGAGACGACCAGGAACCAGATCAGGAACAGGTAGAAGCGGTCCAGCGCGAGGGTGATCACGCCGAGTTCGCTGTCGGCTTTCATGGGGACGACGAGGCTGAGCAGGAGTCCAACGGGAATGAAGGACGCGAATATCAGGGCCGCCCATTCCCATTTGAAGTAACCGAGTCCAATATCGCGGATAAAATACAGGGAGAACAGGGCGGAGAATTGGAGTACCAGGAAGGCGCGTAGCCAGATCTTGTAGCGGCTTTTCTTCAACTCGCCGCGAAAGGAAGCGAAGTATGCGGCATACGAGAGGACTTGGTCTTTATCCATATTTGAAGCCGATTACAAAGCAGAGCGTCATCAGGAACAGGATCGCGGACAGGATCTTGAAGATCAGTTCCTTTGAGAGGATGGGTTTGCCGGCCTTGAGGAAGGAAAGCGCCAGGCCGCCAACGCCAATCAACGCGCCGCCGACGCCCACGAGCGAGAACAGCGGATGGACCTTTCCCTGAACCGCGAGGACGATTGGGAGCAGGAAGATGGTCAGGCCCGCGATGCCGTGGACGAAAGCCAGGACGATGGTTGCAAGTTTGCCCTGGGCGGGGACCGCGCGGGTCAGCGTGATGGCAAGGAAGCCCAGGATGGCGAAGACCAGGTACAAGCTCTGCAGGGAGACGAGATACTGCCAGACGAGTCCCAGGGAGAGCGCGAGCGGGATGACCGTCGAGACGATTACCACGACGGGCGATTCGAGAATATCGAACCCCCAGATGATGAGCAGGAGTCCCGCCACGAGGAGGACGCCGAAAGCGATGGTGTAGGCGATGACGGGAAGCGCGCCGAAGTCGTCGATGCCGACCGCAATCTGATAAGCGGCGAGGAGGCCGGTGAAGAGAAGCAGGATGCGGTCGAGGGGTGTTGTTTTCATGAAGAGCCTTCGGATCAAATCACTTCCAGCACAACCAGGATCATCGCGGCAAGCATGTAGACCGAGGCGTACTTGAACAGCCCGAAATTGACGCGCTCGGAGGGTTTGAAGGTGATGGCCACGGCCAGAATGAGCAGGCCCGCGGACAACACGCCGAGCAGCCGCAGGAAGCCCCAGTCCATGCCGATGCCGTAGCCCGCGACGACCATGGCGAACGCGGCGAGGACAGACGAGATGGCGATGGTGGCGCGGGTGAAGCCGAGTCCGTATGTGGAGGGGAAGGTCGGCACGCAGGCCGCGGCGTAGTCCTTATCGAACTTCATGCTGAAGGTGAGGGTGTGGGTGGGGATCCAGAAGAGGATGCCGAGCGCGAGGGTCAACCCGATCCAGTCTACATAGCCGAGGCCGAGGGCGCGTCCTGCCAGGATGGGCATGGCTCCTGAAATGCCGCCCCAGACGATGCTCCAGGCGGTGCGGCGTTTGAGCCAGATAGAATAGACCACCACATCGAAGAAGAGGCCCGCGAAGACAATCAGCCCGTAGAGCGCGCCGATTGCCGTCGCCCAACCGACGCCGAGCGCCGACAGGACCAGGCCGAGGCGCAGGACTTCGTTAGGAGTCGCTTGTCCCGAAGAAGTGGCGCGTTTTTGCGTGCGTCCCATCTTGGCGTCAATGTCGCGGTCCCACCACATGTTGAGCACGGTGCTGCCCGCGATGGCAAGGAAGAGACTGCCCGCCACGCCGAGGATCGTTCCGAGGTTGTAAACAGGGCAGCGCGCGCTCATGTAACCCGCCAACCCGGTTGCAAGAAGCAAGCCGGTTTGAAGGGGTTTGGTGAGCGGCCAGTAGAGGCTGAAGCGTGATCGGCGGTCTGGGGTGGACGGTTGGGCAGCGGCAGTCATTCTTTACTCCTAAAGTGATATTCGATATCGAGATTCGGTACTCGATGTTCGATAAGAAGGAATTCTACCCGAATACCGAATCTCGATGAAGGGCTCCCGTTACTTTACGCACCTGAATCCAACGCCGGGGCTGAAGTACATGGGCGGGGCGCTGTTGCGTACCCAGATGCGCAGGTCCATATCGTAGGTGTCTTTCGACCCGCCGTGCATGAAGCGGTCGCTGAAGCCTTCCTGCCAGTGCGTATCGCCAACCCACTGCCAGACGTTGCCCGACATATCGTAGAGACCGTAGGGCGATTTCGAGTCGAGCGTGGCGTAGCCGTCGTAGGTCTTGCCGTTGTAGAAGCCGACCGGCGAGGTTCGCGAGCCGAAGGAACTCATCTTCTCGAACGGGTCGCGGCTGGCATAGAAATTGGCGTTGTTGCGGGCAATCTCGTCGCCCCAGGGGAAGGGACGCGTGTCTGTGCCGCGGGCGGCTTTTGTCCACTCGAATTCGGTGGGCAGGCGGTGATCGTAATAGTCGCAGTAGCCCCAGGCGCCGAACCAGGTGACCATTGTCATCGGATGGTTTTCGTATCCGGGCTGGACCGTGAAGCGGGTCCCGTCGAATTTGATTCTCTGCGCCGGGTCGTTGATCGGGATGTACGGCCAATCGCCGGCTTTGATCTCGAGTTCGTGTTTCACGCCGTAGAACGGATCACCGGGGTAGTGACCGAGGACGGAATCACCGTCCACTTTGAGCGTACCGTCCGCGATGGCGGCGTTGAGGTAATCCGCGTATTGCTGGGCGGTCACATTGGTGACCATGATCTCGTAGGCGCCGGTCGTTTCGACTTTTTCGTGCTGTCCGAAGTAGAACTCGCCCGCGGGGACTTGCGCCCAGGAGTTGGGATCCACGCCGGTGTCGAAAGTGGGGATCGGAGCGTTCAAATCCACGGAGCCGCAGGCGGTCAGTAACGCCGCGAACAGGATGAAGGTCAGGACGATGCGCTTCATTTGTACACCTCCTGTGAGAGTTCTTGCGTCGCTTCTTCTGTCCATCTTCCTTTCGGTTTGAAGAGGTCGGTCAACCGCCAGACCATGACGATCGCCAGCAGGACGAGCAACATGCCGAGGCCGAAGTCAATGGCGTACATCAGCCAGTTGACCAGCGGCTGCTGGACGGCTTCTTCGATGAAGAGACGTTTCATTTCAAAGATGGTCACTGAGCCGAGGGCGATGTCGGAGAGGAAGATCAGCGCCCAGCCGTAGACCTGGCGGACTTTGCCTTTCAGCCCGAGCATGTCGCCGTAGTACATCAGGATGATGGTGGCGACGATGGCGGAGAGGGCGTGCCAGTGGCCGGTCAGTTCGATGCGCTCCTCGCGGGCGGGCCAGAGACGGAAGACCTCGTCGAGGCGGATCGCCATGAAGATGCCGATCCCGCTGGTGGTGAAGTTCATGAAGAGCATCTGCCAGGTGGGGCCGAACTTGAGCGGGTCGCGCACCATCGCGCCGAGTTTTTGCAGGAAGGTCGGCTTGGCGATGCCCGCGGTGCCTTCCTTGATGAACTTGTTCCAACTCCAGATGAGCAGGAAGAGCGCCGCCAGCATGGAGGGCGTCGCGCCGACGTAGATGATCATGTGCGCGATGGGCTGGAACGGGGTAACCACGCCCCAGACGCCCAGGTTCAGCACGATACAGCCGAGGATCATGAGCGGCATGGCGACTTTGTGCCAGGCGCCTTTGAAGTTCAGCCAGCGCCCGATGATGAGCGTGATCATGATGGCGATCAGCGCCAGCATGATGTGCAGGTGGCCGATGATGGAATATTCCAGCACGGTTTTCTCGGGATAGCGGATGACGTTCTCTGCCAGGAAGTTCTCGAAACCGTTGCCGAAGTAGGCCCCGGGGATCGCGCCGAAGATGGCGGAGATGACCGTCGTCACGGCGGTGGTGAAGAACGCGGCGCGCTCGAGGTCCATGCCTTTTTTCGTGTGGGCGTAATCCTTGTCTGTGACGTAGTAGTCCTTGTCCCAGGGCCAGAGCGCCACGCACAGCAGGACGCCCGCGAAGAAGATCAGCGAGAGGCCGGTGATGTACAATCCGTGGAACGCCCAGTTGTGGCCGAAATAGGCAAAGCCCATCCCGAAAAACATCGCCAGAATGTAGCCGACGGTGACGAGGACGCGTACCGCCATCTTGTAGAATTCTTTCATCTTCAAGATGCCCGTCACCATGTAGGTCTCGATGGCGATTACGGCCATGGCGATGGAGTGGTACAGAATGACGATCCGGCCCTCGCGTTCTGCCTGGACGATGTCCATGCCGAGGAGTTTGATCACCACCTCGCGCACGCCCATCTCCGCCATGGGCCCAGAGAGCATGCCCCAGATGGCGGTCACGATACCGATCATCGCGATCGCCACCAGGATCAGTCCCTTGGTAGAGTTGAAGAGGTAGTTGAAGCGATCTTTGACAAATTGCATCGGATATACTCCTAAATGGATTTTTGTCGCCTGTGTAATATATCACAAGTCAGGCCGTGCGTCTTTGACAAAAGACAAATAATGCCGAAGATGGACTTCGGAAGCCTTGGCGACTTCCGAAGTCTGCTTGCTAGCCTTTTCTCGCAAATCCCAGCGCGAACGCGCCGGTCATCAGGAAGAGCAGGGGAGTGAGGATCAACATCACAAAGGACGGGCTGAAAAACAGCAGCTGCGCGCCCATCGAGATGAACGCCAGCGCGATCCCGCCCAGGCCGATGAGCAGTCCGCCAATTCCGACCCAGAAGAAGCCCTTCGGGGCGCCTTTGGCAAAGAACGGACCCAGGAAGACCACCAGTCCCGCCGCGCCGTGGAAGAGCGGCACGGCAATCTTCTTCAGCGCTTCCATCCCGCCGATGCTGGTGATGGCAATCGCCAGGATGCCGATGGTCACGAACCACTTGAAGTACTTCTTCCATGAAGGGAAGTACTCCTCAGCCAGTCCCATGGAAATGCCGAGCGGGATCAGGCTCGCCACAGTCAGCACATAGGGCGAAGACAGGATGCCGAGGCCGAGGAAGATCAGCAACAGGCCTGAAACTAAAAGCACCGCAAAACCCATCAAATAGTACAGGTTATGCAGCGCTTTGTGCAGATTATACCTTCGCCAGAAATACCAGCAAAGGTAGGCGGCCAGGCCGCCGGTCAGAAGCAGAAAGATGATGTCTTTTAGTGGCGCCATTTGTGCATTCTCCTTTTTGGATGGTTTGAGTCTTATAACACGGATGGGAGATATTGGATATGTGAATTATCATACAAATGGTCGTCAATTTCTGTGACATTGGTCACAAATCCGCTTCACACCTGGACTTTGAGGCGGGCGCGGCCTCCTCGGCCCGGTCTGCGGCGCGCCTGTCCCTGGGCGGCCTCCGCCCGCGAGGATCAAAGTTCGATTGGGCGGAGGCCGTCAACAAGACAGTCGACGCGGCGCGCGCCTGTTCAGTTCGACGCGTTCCAGGCTTCGATCATCTTGCGTGTAGATGGACGAAGCAGGTAGACCAGTAAAGCCGTGCTCATCACAGGCGCGACCAGGAACATGGAGAATCTGCCCTTCACGATCACGTCCGTCACGCCGACGGGGAATCCGCCGAACATGGACATGGCCGCCGCAAAGACTCCGACGGGCAGCGTCCACGATTTGCCTTTCACCAGCCCAAAGATGAAGGACGCCCAAACCGCCGCGCCCCACCAGTTCACCATCTGCGACATGGCGTATATCGAACTGACGAAGCCTTTCGCCTCGGTCTGGTGGCGGGAGATCGCGCCGACGCCGTCAATGAACGTCAGCACGTACGCCAGCCCGCTTACGAACGCGACCGCGATGATTTTCTTGTCCACGCCGCCGATGAGGAGCATCCCGAACCACAGCGCGAACGCGATCAGGAACACCCAGATGGTCGGCGCGGGCAGCCCAATGCTGGAGGGCGGGATCATCGGAAAGAATCCCGCCAGGATCTGCACGGTCGCGGCCACCGTCCCCCAGAACCAGGCCCATTTGGCTCCGTTCAAGAATCCGTACAAGACCATCACCCACAGCGCCCCTGCCGCCACGCCCAGCCAGCTCAATAGGGCGAAGACGATCTGCACGGTGATGGCTTCGTCGGGGCGTTCTCCAGCCATCTTGCCGTCAATGTTGACCTGATAGATGTCCGACATCAGGAACAGTACGAGCAGTCCGGTCAGAATGCCGACGATCGCCAACGCTACTCCAAGTTTGTTGTTGCCTTTCATGGCGAACCTCCTGTTCAAGTAGTATTACAGCGCAAGGCCCGACGCTGGGAGTCTGTTTTGCGCTTCAGACAGGCGTTGGAAAACGCCTGTCTGACCTCGCGCTATACCGGTAGTATAAGGCCTTAAGATTGTTCAACGCCCAGCATTTTCTGCGTGCCGGGCAGTAACAGCACGATCAGCAGTATGGTGCTTAAGATGGGCGCGGGCAGGAACATCGAGAAGCGCTGGACCTCCGCTACGTTGTGGATGCCCATGGGGTATCCGCCGATCATGGACATGACGGCCGCGAAAATGCCCACGGGAGCCGCCCACGACTTCCGCTTAAGCGCCGCGAAAATAAAGACTGCCCAGGCCGCCGCGCCCCACCAGTTCACCTGCTGCGAAAGAACGTACAGCCCATTCCAGAATGTGTTGGCGTTCTCGACGAAGGCGGTCGGCGCCTGGAAGGTGGTTTGGAATTTGGAGACCGGCGCAACGCCGTCAATGAAGGTCAGCACGTACGCCAGGCCGGCGGTGAAGGTCAATCCAATAATTCCCTTTTGGACGCCGCCGATGAACAACATTCCGAACCACATCACGGCGGCCAGCAGGAAGACCCACATGGTCGGGACGGGCAATCCGCTGTCTGCGGCGGGGATCATCGGGAAGAAACCAGCCAGCAGGAGAATGGTCGCGGCCACCGCGCCCCAGAACCATGCCCAGTCCTGCTTCTTGAGAAAGCCCCACAACACGGAGGCGGAAAGCGCGCCGGCGGCTGTTCCCAGCCAACCCAAGACCGCGTAAACGAGACGAACGGTATTGCTTTCCTCCCATTCGCCCGCGGCAAAGTGCGTGTGAATGACGGTGTTGTAGGTGTCCGCGATAAAGTACAGACAAAGAAGTCCTGCCACAATGCCGAGTACGGCGAGAATGGCTCCGAGCTTGTGGTTATTTTTCATTTTTTCTCCTGTTTTGGTTATTATCCGCCCGAGAGCGGTTTAGCTAGCGCGGCCACGAAACCGCTGACCAAAAGCACGATGACAGCCAGCGCGGCGTTGATAAATAAAAGCTGAACGTTCAGCCGCTCCCTGGCGGGCGCAGGCGCGGACGCGTCACGTCCGAGAACGAGGGAGCGATAGAGAGAAATACCGATCAGGACAAGCACGAGAATATGTTTGATGGACAACGCCGTCGAATACGCGTTTCCAAATGAAAACAGCGCCCTGAATTCTGGACTGCGGTTATTCATCAACAGGCCTGTCAGGATCAAACCCGCCATGCTGACGTACACCCAAACGCTCTGCCGCTTCTGGAAGGCGCTCATCACTTTCTTGGTTTGCGGACCCGCGCCGAGGGACTCTTTCACTGCCGGCAGGAAGACCGCCGCAGCGACAACTATTCCGCCCATCCAGATGATGGTGAACAGATCGTGCAGGAATGAGACCAGGGCGAAAACAAGCGTTTGGGGGGGCATGTCAGCTCTTTTTCTCTGCCACAATGTGAGTGGGCTTGGCCGGGCGCGGCGCTTTGACGTTCAGCACGCGCAGGCGCGACGTCCCATTGTTGACTAGTCGGTGGCGGGTTTCGGGCGGCATTTCAACAAGCATATCGGCTGAAAGCGTGATGGTCTCGCCGCCGGCTTCCAAAACGCCCGTCCCTTCCAGGATGTACAAGTGGACGGCGGTGTAGGCCACGTGTTTCTTCTGTTCCTGGCCCGGCTCCAGGATCAAGTGTTCAAACTGCGCGGCCTCGCTCGAATGCAGAACGCGCGCGCTGATGAAGTGAGGGTTGGGAATTTCCTCGGTCTCGAATGTTTTTATGGTCTTCATCGAATGCTCCATTCGCGGTTTTTGATTCGTTGCTGGGCGGCTAATAATCCTGCAATGATTGCCCAGATGATCAGGCGCACTGTCATGGCTACGATGCTGTCGGGGGCGACCACATTGTGATAGGCAGTTTGCAGGATGGCCATCACCGTAAGATGAGCTCCAAATGTCGCGCCCGCCACTGGCAGGGCAAGCCTGCCGTTTTTCCAAATGACGATGGACGAAAAGAAAGCCGAGACCGCGCCCATTATGAAGTTGTAAACGGGCAGCCAGTCGATCACGTAATAATCGGGCAGGATGCCGAGCAATACCCTGCCGCCTGCGAAGATCGCCATCAGCCCGATCACCAAAGCCAGAAGCGCGGCAATTCGATTGTACGCGGAATGATTTGTACTTTTCATCGGACTGCCATTTCGCCCTGGCGGTTTTTTCTCTTGCGTTGGCCTTTGACAATATAGGGAAGCAGGTACAGGTAACCGCCCGTGATAGCCAGGGTCAGGATCAAAGGCGATTGCACGACATCCCACTTTTTCCATAATGCCATGAGTTCCGGGTCCCCAAGCAGTTTGAAGGTTATGCCGAAGGGGATGGTAATGGCGGTCGGCACGGCGATCCAGCGATGGATCTTCCGCAGCCATTTATTCAGGGATTTCGTCATAGCGGGTCGTTTTCTCCTTGAGAATGGGAGAGAGTTGGATGCTGCGCGAGGGAGACGGCGCGCCGGGCGCCTCGATCCGGTTGACCACGCCGCGTACGCCCTCGGTCTCTTCGGCCAGTTCCGCAGCCAGGATGCGCGTCTCGATGGAATTGACCACGCCCGCCAGGTGGACGATCCCATTCAGCACGCCCACGCGCAGGCTGGCGTAGGCGGTGCGGTCGTCCGCCGCGAAACGGGACAGGATCGCGGCGCGCAATTTCTCATCGGGGTTTACGGGTTGGACGCTCATCTTTTCGCTCACACAAAAAAGCAGGTCAGTCTGTTCCCAGTGTACAAACTGACCTGCTTCTTGCATACGACTTTTGTCGTGCGAAAAATCACAAATTGTCATCAGCCGATCATGTCTTTCTTCCTGTTTTTTGCGATTGACAGCGCGCTTGGGCAACCATCAGACCCAGAATGATTACCCAGACAACCAGCCTCAGCGTCATGGCTTGGATGCTGTCAGACGCCACCACGCCGCTATAGGCGGTTTGCAGGATAAGCATGACGATGGCGTGCAGGCCGAATGTCCCGATGGCGGCCGGCATGGCGAACCTGCCGTTCATCCAAATGAGAGTAGCAGTGATGAACAGGGTCAGAATGCCCATGGTGTAATTGTAGAGCGGCAGCCAGTTGATCACGTAGTAGCCGGGGTCGTTGCCGAGCAGGACCCTGCCGCCCGCGAAGATTGCCATTGCGCCGATGACGAAGGCGAGAACCGACGCGATTTTATTGAGAATACTCATAGTCTCTTCTCCTTGTTGAAAGTTGCGGGCAAGTATATGCTGTGTCTGCCGGCATGTTAATGACTTAAGTCGGAATTCAAGATGTATAATGAGCGCGGAGTTGACGTTATGAGGCGTGAAGAGAGGAACCATGAATCAAGGCGAGTCCCTTCCCCACAACTTATTTAAAGCAGTCTCCTATTTTTCAGGATTGGACGACGCCGCGCTGAACCTGGTGGCGCAGTCGGCGATCCGACGCGCCTACGACGCAGGGCAGGTCGTGTTGATTGAAGGCGAACCCTGCGCAGGATTGTACATCATCGAGAGTGGGTGGTTGAAAGTAATCAAGATCGGGTTGGATGGACGCGAGCAGATGTTACAAATGCTCGCGTCTGGAGATATCTTCAACGGTATCAGCGTGTTCACTGATTCGCCCAATCAGGCGACTGTCTCGGCTTTAGAGCCGTCTGTGCTTTGGCTGGTTCCACGCGCAGTTCTGTTAAAATTAATGGATGAAAACCCCTTGTTGGCGCGCAAGGTCGTGAAAGACCTGGCGGAGCGCGTCATGCATCTTATTCGTATGGTGGAAGATCTATCCCTGCGTTCGGTGGAGGCGCGCCTCGCGCGAATTTTACTGGAGCAGGCGGAGGGCGAGTCGGTCGAACGCCGACGCTGGGCGACGCAGGCCGAAATGGCCTTCCGTCTTGGCACTGTCCCCGATGTGGTCAATCGCGCCCTTCGGAAACTATCGTCGGATGGGATGATTCGCGTTGCGCGTCATCAAATCCAGATTTTGGATAGGGATGGATTGAGGGCTGTGGCGCAAGTGGTCGAGTAGAAAACCGATAAAAGTCGTTGAACGAGGCTCGCTCAAGGTGTAAGTTGCTCATGCCTTGAGCGAAATTGTTTTTTATCGCCGCGCGGCGGCAGCCTCTCGCTGGACGGTTCCTTCAGCAGACAGGGAGCCCGCCTGCGGTTTGCCGCGGCGCCAACAGGAGCGTTTCATGACTTGCCTTGCCGATAGACCCATTCCCATCATTGATCTCCGCCTCTGCGATGGGTGCGGATTATGCGCGCGCGCCTGTCCGAATCAGGCATTGACCGTGCGCGATGGAAAAGCCATTATCGCGGATCCGCTGGCCTGCGAATACGACGGCCTGTGCGAGCTGGTTTGTCCCGCGCGGGCGATCACGCGTCCGTTCGAGATCGTGATCGCGGAGGGAGAAACCCAGCCTTCAAATTCGACAAAAGTCGTTGAGAAATACAGGCCTGCATCTTACAATGCGGACGATGTATGAACGTTCTTAAGACTGGATCATAGAAATCTTCATGCCGGGCGGCAGCCTTCAAGACGTTCCCGCCAGGCAAATGAAAGGAGAAACAACCATGAGCTGGTCGCTCAAACTATTCAAAGTCAAAGATATTGACATCAAAGTCCACATGACGTTTGTGTTAATCTTGATTTGGGCGGCATACCGCTGGAGTCTCAGCACGGGCGAAGGGATACAGGGCGCGGTCTTCGGCGTCGTGGCGACGCTGCTGCTCTTCCTCAGCGTAACCCTGCACGAACTGGGTCACAGCCTGCAAGCCATTAAGTTCGGCGTGCGCGTCAAGGATATTACCCTTATGCCGATGGGCGGGCTGGCGCGCCTGGATGAAATCCCGGAAGAGCCGAACAAAGAACTACGCATTGCCCTCGCGGGGCCGCTGGTCAACTTTGCGATTGCCGCGCTGCTGGTCGGGGTCGGCGCCCTTTTGGACGCCCGCGCCTTGATCTCGCTGGACGAATTGCAAGCCTCGCTCGGAAGTGTGAGCTGGAGCGGACTGCTGGCGTATCTAACCTCCGCGAACCTGCTTCTCGGTCTCTTCAACCTCATCCCCGCCTTCCCAATGGACGGCGGACGCGTCCTGCGCGCTTTGCTGGCAAAGAAAATGAATCATGTCAAAGCCACGCAAGTCGCCGCGCAGGTCGGTCAGGGACTTGCGTTCCTGATGGGGTTGTGGGGCTTTATCAGCGGAAGCTGGACTCTCGTCATCATCGCCGTCTTTGTCTGGATGGGCGCGGGGCAGGAAAACCAGGGGGCGCAGGTCAAGCATACACTGGGCGACGCGACTGTCGGTCAGGCAATGACGCGCTCGCCTCACACGCTGAGGGTGAACGACTCGCTGTCCAAAGCCGTCGAGTTGACGTTGACCACCTCGCAGGCAGATTTCCCCGTGCTGGAATGGGGGAGTAATCGGGTTGTCGGCTTGATCGGCGAGGTGGACCTGCTGCGCGGCCTTCAGTCGTTGGGCGCGAACGGCGCGGCGCGGGAGATCATGCGCACGAAGATCGCCGTCGCCAGCCCGGGCGAATCGCTCCATGCCGCGCAGCAAAAAATGCTGACGAATCGCACGCGCGCCCTGCTTGTATTGAATCCCGACGGCGAACTGATGGGTTTGCTGACGGCGGACGATGTCAATGAAGCCTATCGCCTGCTGACGGTCAATCCGCAGCTGGCGGCCAGCGCGCAGTGAAGTTATTTCGTTCATCCAGCGGCTGCCCGTTGGATGAACGGAGACCTGGGAGAACTCACATGCAAATCACCAAAGATACGCGTATCTCGGAGATCCTGTTGAAATACGGCGACATTGCCGACGTGATGGAGATCTTCGGCGTCCAGCGCGTAAAAAAATATTCCCTGCGTATGTTTCTAGCCAAAGCCCTGACCGTGGAATGGGCGGCGCGCGTTCACAAGGAGCCGCTGGACAAATTCCTCGAGATCTTGAATCAGGCCATCGCGAAAAAACAGGAAGGTTGATATGCCGCAGCCATACTTTCTCATGTCGTTGCTTTACTTGTTCCTGGTTGGGCTTGCCGCGCTGGCTTCGGTCCTGTCGGGACTGGACATTGTTCCTTTATTTGGGAGCCTGAAATGGTTGAGAGTACACCTGGTCACCCTCGGCGCTTTGGCTGAGATCACCTTCGGGATTACCCCGGTCCTGGCGGCATCCGCGCGGGGTTTGCCGCGCCCCAAAACACGCTGGGATATCTGGCTAAGCCTGAACGCGGGACTCGTGCTGTTGTTGATCGGCATTCCCACCATCACGCGCGCGCTCATCATCACAGGCGGAACGCTCGCAGGCATTGCCGCGACGCTGCTCATTAAACAACTGGTTGATATGCGCCCGGCGCAAAGTCAACGAAAGGCCTCGAACGCGGAAGGACGCAAATTTTACATCACTGGTTTGAGCTACCTGCTGGTCGGCGGGTTGGTCGGCACAGGTTTATGGCTTGGATGGAGCGAAGCGCTGCATATTGCCGTTCCCATTGAAGTTCACGTCCACGCCAACTTGTGGGGCTTCGCGGCCATCGTTCTGGCCGGTCTGTTGGTGGATTTGTATCCCTCGTTTGCGAATCGTCCGCTGGCATGGCCGCGGAGTATTCCATGGATATATTGGTTGATGACCTTCGGCGCGCTGGGGTTAATTGCCGGGCCGTGGCTGAACGTCAGCCTGTTCACTGTCCTGGGGCTGGTCCTGCACACGCTTGGAAGCGCCCTGCTTCTGGTTATCGCGATCAAACCGCTGCTTGGCGATCGCAGCGCGTGGACGCCCGGCGTATGGCATTTGTTCACCTCCTACATCTGGTTCTTCCTGCCGGTTGTGGTCGCGCCGATGATCGTCGCCCGCGCCGAAAATTTTCCCGTGCAGGAAATTTCGGGGAGCGGAGGCCCGATTCTGATTTTTGGCTGGATCATGCAATTTGGCTACGCCCTGGTTCCTTATCTCTTTACCCGCTTCTTCGAGCCTCAAAAATTCGCGCGTCTGGGCGGGACCTGGCTTAGTCTTGTCGCCGTCCATGCGGGCAGCGTCTTATTTTGGATCAGCCTCTTCTTCCCGAACATCGAAACAGCCGCGCGGGCCTCCGCTTACGGATTGTGGATCCTTTCTGGAATCCCGCTTTTGACCGCCTTGTGGAAGAGTTTGCATGACGGTTTTTAAACAGCCGCCGCTTAACGATGTCCGCGTTCTGCCAGCCCTTTCGGATCGAGCAGGACGATGGCTTGCTTCTCCACCCTGAGCAGTCCCTCGGACTCGAGCGTCTTCAGCCCGCGGCTCAACACGTCGCGCACCGTCCCAAGCCGCACCGCCATTTCGTCGAACGTGGTCCAGTCGCGGCGCGGGACGATCAACTGTCCGCCGTGCGCCTCGGCGTGCTGCAAGAGCGTGTTTGCCAGGCGCGCTTCCACGTTTCGCAACGACAGGTCTTCGACCAGGCTGATATAGTGCAGCACGCGGTCGCTCAGGTGGCGGATGACGGCCATCGCCAGGGCGGGAAATTGTTGGGTCAGTTCCAACAGCTCGCCGGCTGGGAGCGCCCACGCGTCCACGTCTTCGAGCGCCACCACCGTGCCGGGATAGGTCGTGCCGCTGAACACGGCAATATCCCCGAAAATTTCCCCCGCTTCGAGGAACAACATCGCCTGCTCGCGTCCGTCGCGCGACATGCGCGTGGCTTTGACCCAGCCGCGTTCGAGCAGGTAGAAAAATTCGGCCGGCTCGCCCTCGATATAGATGACCTGTCCCGCCGCGAAGCGACGCGGGGAGGCCGACGCGGCGATCCGTTCCTGAACTTCGGGAGGCAGTCCGTCGAACCGGCGGATCCGTGAGAGAAGCGTTTTCAGCCGCGCGGAGGGCGCGAGGGCAGAGGATGGGTTTGTGGACATAAAAAGAGGCGGACGCGCCTTCCGCTATTTTACCTTAGTAATCACTTTCAACTCGAGCGCGCCGTCCCGCGCGCAGGTATCCAGGCATTCGAGACAGCGGATACATTCAGCGTCGGTCAGGTTGTTTGGCACGTCTTGGATCCCCATTGAACATTCGATGTCGCAGCGTCCGCAGTTGTTGCAAGCGGTATTGCTCTCTAAACGAACGGGCGAGATTTTGTTGAAGAGCGCCAGCGCCGCGCCGAGCGGACAGAGATACTTGCACCAGGCGCGTTCCACAAAGACGGACGTGACCAGGAAAGCGACCAGCACGCTCCACAACAGCGGCGTCATTTTGAAACTGAAGAGCGCCCGCACGGGACAGAACTCGTGCAGGGGCGGAAAAATTGTGTAAAGGCTGGCGAGCAGGATCAACGCCAGGATCAGGTATTTCGCATAGCGCAGGTATTTATCTGCTGTTGCGGGCATGCGGAGGGGGAGCCGCGCTTTGCTGGCTTTGCCGCGGATGTGACGGCGTTCGCCGCTGAGCCTGCGTCCCCACGCGGCCAGGAAGTCCTGGATGGTACCCAGCGGGCACATCCAGCCGCAGAAGGCGCGTCCCGCCACGAGCGCCACGCCCAGCACGCCGAGCAGGATCGAGAAGTTGAGCAGGTTGGTGGTTTTGAGCGTTTGCCCGGTGGCGATGTAGGGCAGGAGCGTTTCGATCCCGCCGAAGGGACAGAATGAGTCAAATGACCCGCCGCGCGAGGCCTCGCCCGGCATGACGTGACGGAGTCCGAGCAGGAACGCGCCGGCGACGCCGATCCACTGGATGGCGCGGCGGCTTTTGCTCAGGGAGGATGCTTTGGAGAACGCGCTCATGTCAGGTAACTCAATAGAAGAAGCAGGCTGTGTCCACCCTCGTTATGGCGCGGACGGAATCCGAGCAGGAATCCGATCAGCAGGAAAACTACGAAGGCGGCGATGATGATGACGGGGTAGTAACGCGGGTTGATTTTCATGGCAGGAGCGACCTCCCCCTCGCGAGAGGGGGAGGTCTCAAAGGAGAATGGGCCGAACTCACCCTTCGGCCACTAATGCTTTTTTGAATTTGGGATTGAGCAGGACGATGAACAGGCCGATGATTACCGGCAAGCCGTACGAGTAGTCCCAGGAGACGGAGTCGGTCATGGTCAGGCGGATGATCTGCATGGGGACGTCTATGGCTACCAGCGACGTGACCGACACCAGCGCCAGCCACCAGCCCGCGAACTTGCGAGTCGCCAGCATGTAGATGGCGACCAGCAGCAGGACGACGCAGATCCACTGGATGGGCTGCGACCAGGCCAGCACCCACGCGCCCAGTCCGGCGTACATCGGCTTGCCGGGACGGGTGAGCAGCATCCGCATATTGCCGATGCCGACGATGAAGGCGTGCGTGCTGAGCATCCCGCAGAAGGTCATGGCGAGGAATTGTCCCCACTTCACCCACTTGTCCACGTTGCGGATCAGAATCAACGTCCAGAAGAAGATCAGCCCGATGAAGGAAACCACCATCGGCAGGGGGAAGCCTTTCACGAACGAGACGTAGGGCATGAACATGAAAAATCCGCCAGCCGAGGGGAAGGCCGAAGCCAGCGCCGCGGCGGGGAAGGTCCATTCTTCGCCGCGATGGATAGCCCGCGCCATCAAGATCAGCGCGATGCCGCCGACGAAGATCAGCCCTCGATAGAAGGGGAAGGCATACGAGAAGAGCAGGATGCCGCTGGCGTAGGCGGGTTTTTCGGCCGCCACCTTCACCAGTTCGGTCAGGATGCGTTCCAGCGTCTCCTGAATCAGGAAAGGCGCGACGATGACCATGAACAGGCCGACCACGACCGCCAAAATGGATAGGATCAAACGATTGTTTTGGGAAGTTTCTTTCATTGGTTTCTCCTCATCGGATGTTTGATTTGTGTGTAAAATATCACAATCCATCGCGGAATTCTTTGCCTTAAGGCAAATTAATGTTTGGCGGCAGCGTTCTCGGAGGCGCGAACAAAACAGGCGAACCGTAGTTCGCCTGTTTTGTATTGGCAGCGATTTGCAGCCTGTTATTTCTCGTAAACGGTCACGGTGAAGAAGCCGCTCATGTCGGCGTTTTCCAGGACGAAGATCGCGCGGTCGTTCCAGTACTTTTGATAGTCAACCGCCTCTTCAGCAGTGGCCTGTCCCAGCGCCATTTTCTTGCCCATTTCCGTGCGCGCAGGCGTCGGGATCGGCAGGATGACGACCAGGTTGAACTTGACGCCGACTTTCGCGCCCGTGTCGAGGCGGGTGAAGACCCATTCCCGCATCGGGGGGAGTTGCTCGGTGGGCTTATCTTTGTAGACCATTTTGTTTTGGCGCACAAAGAGGTCGTTCACGGTCCCAAACTCTGAGCCGTTGAACCCGGTTTTGGGCGACGCGCCGGTGACAAAGGTGATCACCTCGCCGAACACGCCGACGAACCATTCATCTTCCGCGCCGGGGGCGTCCACCGCGATCTGTCCGCGCACAGGGACTTCGCCGTTGGGGTACAGCGCTTCCAGGGCTTTCTTGGTGATGATCCACGCGCCGGTGACCGCGCCGCAGGAATGCCCGGACAATTTGACGGCTTCCTCGTAATAGTAGGGGACGGGGCCGGTCGTCTGGCCAAAAATGTCGAAGTATGGCTCCGTCATCATAATGGGCGGGACCGCGGTGATGTAGTCCTGTTCCCAGGCGAAATTCTCAGCCGAGACGGGAGCGGGTTGGTCCGCGCCGGCCGCCGGGGCGGCGCCTTCCTGGTAGACCTTGACGTTGAAGAATCCGTCCAGGCTGTCGGCATTTTCAAAGACGAACTTTGCGCGGTCGTTCCAGTATTTGTAGTAATCTGCCGCTTCTTCGGGCGAGGCCTCGCCGGCCGCCATCTTCTTGCCCATGGCCTGGCGTTCGGGCGTCGCGATCGGGGTGATGACCGCCAGGTTGAAGTTCACGCCCACTTTCGCGCCGTTATCCAGGCGGGTGAAGATCCATTCCAACTGCGGAGGCTGTTTTCCGCTGGGCGCATCCAGGTAGACCATTTTGTTCTGGCGGACGAAGATCTTGTTGGCCTGTCCGAACTCTGCGCCGATGAAACCTGTCTTCGGCGCCGCGCCGGTGATGAAGGTGATGATCTCTCCAAACACGCCGACAAACCATTCATCTTCGGCGCCCGGGGCTTCCACCGCGATATTTCCGCGTACGGGAATCTCGCCGTTGGGATAGAGAACCTCCAGCGCCTTGCGGGTGATCGTCCACGCCCCGGCGGTCGCGCCGCAGGAATGTCCCGCCAGTTTGACGGCTTCCTCATAATAATAGGGAACCGCGACCTCCGACTGCCCGAAAATCTGGAAATACGGGTCGATCATCCAGATGGGCTGAATCTGCGTGATGTAATCCTGCGTCCACAGTGATTCTGCCGGGGCCTCAGTGGGCGCGGGTTCTTCGGTGACCGCCTCGGTCGGGACCTCGGATGGGACCTCGGTGGCGGGCGCGGGCTTGGGCGCGCTGGTCGGCGCCGGCGCGCAGGCTCCCAGAATCAGCGCGATGATGATCAGCGCTGACGGGACGAAGAAAAGGCGTTTCATTTTTTTCTCCTTGTGAAAGTTTAGATGAGTGCCCAATGGGACACCATTAATGTGAAAAATATCACAACTCGAGGCGGTAAATCTTTGCTTTAAAGCAAACTCGGGACCTCCCTTGATAGATCCCGAGTTGCTAAAGAGAAAGCGGTTAGTTGGAATACTCTGTCAACAGGCGCTGTTTGAAGACCGGGATGAGAAGCATGACAACGATGCCAACTCCCATCAGCGCGCCGTAGAGATAGTCGTTCGTGGCGTGGCGGACATAGTGTGTGGCCGCGCTCGCGACCAGGGTCACCAGGCCGCCGATCAGCCCGGCGTACCAGCCGGAGACCTTCTTTTCGCCCAGCAGGTAGATGGCCGCGATGCAGAAGCCCATGGCGACCCATAACGCCAGCCAGCCGAAGTACGTGATGGCGATTCCCTCGGCGAAGAGCGGGCGGGCGGGATGCCCGAACAGGATGCGGAAGGCCGCGTGTCCGTTGGCGAAGTTTTCAGCCGCGGTCACGCCCAACAGCAGAAAGACGAGGAAATCCACGACTTTTTGCGTAGCGTCCACTTTTTCGGCGAGAAGGAGGACGAAGTAGGGGATCAGGCCGATAGTCATGATCGTGACCGCTGGCGGGAATCCGCCTTTGGCGCTGCCGATGAAGTTCATCCACGGGACGATCATGTACGCGCCGCCGATGGCCGGTATCGCAAGACAGAGCAGGGCCAGTCCGCGCGTCCACCTTTCGCCGCGAAAGAGCGGAAGCGCGATCACCAGCAGGACAATGCCGGCGATAAGCGACATCGTGCTCCAGAATGGGAAAAAGAAACTGACGAGCCAGACGGTGTAAGCCAGCAGCGGAGCCTGCGGGTTGTTCTCGGCTGTGAATTTTTCGATGCGCGCTTGCTGGGCCTTGACGATCGGGTTGACCATGTCGTATCCGATGAACGGGATGACCGCAATCATGAGGATTGCGGCGATCACCACAAGGGTGACCACTACAAGACGAACCTGGCGGGGTGTGGAAAGTAGCATTCTTCCTCCGGTTGATGTGAATTGTCCTGAAATTGGTTCAGGTTGTGATAATATGCACTTATAATAGCGGTACTGTCCCTTTTTCGCCTTGACTTATATCAAGAATTTGTGACGCCTGCACAATTGGAAAGGATGAGACGTATGCAACAACTGCTTGCCCTGTTGAACGATACAGAGGTGTTTGGCAAGTTCTCAGACGCTCAAAAGCAGCGGCTGGCATCGCTGGCTGCGCGGCGTACGGTGGAGCGGGGCAGCGCCATCTTGTGGCAGGGGGACCATTGGCCGAACGTGCTGCTGATCGCGTCCGGGCAACTCCGCTCTGTGATTCATTCACCGGATGGAAAAAGCTACGTAATGTCAACCTGGAACGCGGGACAGGAATTTTGGGGACACACGCTTTTTGATGACGAGCCAATGCCGTCCACCCTGGAGGCCGTTCAGGATAGCATCGTATATCAATGGGATGGGGAGAAAGCCCTGAAGATCCTGTTCGAGAATTCGGAAGCCATCCGCGCTTTGCTGCGCCGCCAGGTGCAGGTCATCCGTAAGCGCCGCGCGACGATCTCCGACCTGGCCTTTCAACCCGTGACGGGACGCCTGGCGAAACTCTTGCTGGAGCGCGTCCCCGCTTCGGAGAATATGGCGCAACGCGACCTGACTCTCGACCAGATCGCGTCTATGGTGGCTTCGTCTCCCGAGGTGATCTGCCGCACGCTCTATCAGTTCCAGCGGGACGGTATGCTCCAGATCACGCGCGCCAGCATCACTCTCCGCGACCGTACGGCGCTGGAGCGATTGGTCGGCGTGGAATGACGAATGGCGGAATGGGGCTGGGCGCCCGGCCTCATTCCGCCATGGAAAATTGGACGAGCGTCCCGCGCTAATCGCCTTTTTCGATCAGGAATTGCTTGAAGGCGGGGATGAGCAGGACTGCCAACAGGACGGCAGAAAGCATTCCGCCCTGCAGCCACTCGGTGGAGTGACGCACGATGAAGCCCTGGAAGCTGACCACCGCGGTAGCCAGCGCCGCGGTCGTGGCGATGTACCAGCCAGCCTTGTTCTTCATCGCCATCAGCGGGATGGAGACGATCAGCAGGGCCGAAGCGATGTAGAGCAGGAATCCGCCGAGCAGGAGCGCCAACGTCTGCGGGCTATATACGGCTTGTTCCGAGACCATCTCGAAGGTTTGCCAATCCAGATGGTCGAGGTTGGTGATGAAATGCGCCAGCGGGGAGGTGAACGGAGGCGGGGTGGGATTGGCGACAATCAGACCGTTGGCGTTGGTGGCGAAATTACCCGGGATGTGGATGAAGTAGCGCACGCCGTGCTGCCCGTTCATAAAGACCATGCCCGAGACGATGCCCAGGAAGGTGAAGGGGATCAGTTTCAACGCCTTGTTCTTGAGCGTGTCGGTGTCCGCCAGCAGAATGGCGAAGTAGAACAGCAGGTTTACGAACAGGATCGGCATGGCGGGCGGCATCCCGCTGACGGTGTGCGGGGGGACGCCTTTTTCGGGATACTCAGCCAGCACCAGCACGAACCAGGGGATCATCATCGTCATCCCCGCCACGGACGGGACGGCGAACAATCCAAGCGCGGCGGCGCGCGCCCACTTTACGCCTTCGTAGATCTTCTTCGCCAGGATCAACAGCATGGCCCCGGCCAGCACGAAGGCGATGATCCACACAGAGAAGGTGGTCGAAAGGATCGGCACAGCAGGATAGAAATCCGCGTCGTACGGAATGAGGCGCAGGATCACCTGGTCGAGCGCGATCTTCAGGGTCTGCATGGCCTGGGTGGGAGCCAGCAGCATCAAGTACAGGCCGCCGACAACCGCCACGATGGTCATGACGAGACGGTGAGTTTTTGTAGTTTCGTTCTTCATTATGATTCTCCTCGAAATTGATATAATGAGCCTGCCAGAGCAGGAAGCGATTTACATGAGAAAAATATCACAAACGTGTCGTTCCGTCTTTGCATTTTTATAAATTGATCTCTTGCAAAAGTCCCAGAGTGAGGGATTCCGAAAGTCCTGTTTTTGGAGCGCCCGCCCGATCAGGGGATTCCGAAAGGTCTACTTTCGGAGCGCTTGCCCAATCATAGGATTCCGAAAGTTCTACTTTCGGAATCCCTTGCCCAATCATAGGATTCCGAAAGTTCTACTTTCGGAATCCCTTGCCCGAAGTTCTACTTCGGGATTCCTGGACGTACGCGAGAAGCCAAATCAATCGGAGACCGGTCATGCCCAAAAACCTGGACTGCCTTTCCCGAGCGCCCGTCTTTTCAAAATTGACCGAACGCGAACGCGTCGATTTGACGGCGGCGGCGATTGAAAGAAAATATGGAAGGGACGAATATGTCTGCTGGCAGGGAGAAGTCTGGCCGTACGTGGCCTTTATCGTCTCTGGGCGGCTGGAGTGGGCTATGCTTTCTCCCGAAGGCCGCCGTCAGGTGGTGTTTTCGCTTGGAGCCTGCGAAGTGGTGTGGGGACATTCGGCGGTGGACGGCCTCTCGATGCCCGCCTCGCTCGAAGTCCGCGAAGAAGCGGTTCTTTATCTCTGGGAGCGCGGCGCGATCCTGCCCGTCATCCAGAAGAATGCCCGGGCCATGGGCGACGTCCCCATCATCCTGGTTCAATATATGCGGCACGTTCGCGAAGTGGTATACGGATTCGCCTTTCACCCAGTGGCGGGACGACTGGCGCGCCTGCTGTTGACTCACTACGACCCGGTGGACGGACGACCCGCGCCGCGCAACCTGACCCTCGACCAGATGGCCGACACGGTCGGGACGACCCGCGAGCTGGTCAGCCGCACGTTGCATCGCTTTGCCGACGAGGGGATGATCCGCGTCAACCGCGTGGAATTTGCTTTCCTGGACCGGGACAGATTGGAAAATCTCGCAGGAGGTTCGGAGCGATGAGTAGACTATCTGCTTTGCTGGTTGAAAACGCCATCTTCAAAGCCCTCGCGCCGGCGGACCAGACCCAGGCGGAACAGGTTGCCTTCCTGCGCCGCTATCAAAGAGGAGAGAATGTGGTCCTGTTTGGCGACGTGTGGCCCTACCTGCTGTTGGTGGCAGACGGGCTTCTCGAGGCCCTCAAAGAATCTTCCGAGGGACGCAACCTGCATGTGGCTCGTTTCAGTCAGGGCGAGGTCTTTTGGGGGCTGGCTTTTTTCCGCGAGGACGCGCCCATGCCCGTTTCGCTGGAAGCGCGGGAGGACTGCCAAATTTACCTCTGGTCGCGCGCCGCCCTTCTGCCGATCCTCCTCCGCAATGGATCGGCCTCCTGGGAGCTCAGCCGCCTGATGGCCGAGCGGATGCAGCGCGTCAGCGATCTGGTAGAGGGACTGGCCTTCCAGCCGGTGGCAGGACGCCTCGCCCGCCTCCTGCTCGATCACTTCATGCAGGCGGACGATTCCTCCATCTCGCGCAACCTGACTTTGGACGAGATGGCTGCCCGCGTCGGTTCGACGCGCGAGATGGTCTGCCGCGCCTTGTACAATTTCTCGGATAAGAAATTGATCGAAGTGACGCGCACCGAATTCGTGCTGACCGACCGCGAGGGGTTGGCGCGGCTGGTTGGGCCGGGATGAGCGGCTCGCGCCAGTCCGCGCCCGCGCGGAGCGGGAAGCGGCCCTCCCGTCGGGCGGCGAAGCGAAAGGCGAAGAAGCCCCCGGTTTGCCGCGCGCCGCGCTTCGGCGGGCGTTGTCCGCAGTGCAAAAAAGGCCGTCTCGATTACGACGGCCTGTTGATCTTGCATTGTCCGCTTTGCGGATATTCGGCGGGCGGCGGCGGATTTACCTGATGACCCCGCGGCAGGCGTGACCTGTTATCGTTCCTCGAAAAATAAATTCCACCAGACCTGCCAGTTTGGCAGAGGCGTCGGCGTGGGGAGGGGCGTGGGCGTCGCGAACGTCTCTTCGTTTCCCATCCCAATCGGCACGCCGGGGATGTCGCCCTCCTTGATCATGTGGTTTTCGCGCGCCGATTCGTCTACGGCGGCGTCCGAAGTGGCGTAGGCTATCTGCGCCTGCAACGCGGCCTGCGTCTGCATAGCCTGGGTGACTGCGGCGCGCCGGGTCCGGGCTTCGGCGGAGAGTCGGTTCAATTCGTCGAGGCGGGCGTTGAACCCGATCATGATCAATGCCAGCAGCCCGATTCCGATCAAAATTCCAATTCGCCGCAAATTGAGGGAAAAAGGCTTCATGGCGTTATCTTACTCCGAGAATATACGGTTGGCAAGACTGACTTCCTCTGGTAAAATCTCGCCCCGCAGGACGTGGTACCCTTCGACCTGCAAATTCTTCAAGAAAGGGCTTGATTAAAAATGAGAGTCATGCTCATCAAGGACGTTTACAAACTGGGCCGCGCCGGCGACGTGAAAAAGGTCGCCGATGGCTACGGCCGCAACTTCCTCATCCCGCAGGGATTGGCCGTTCTCGCCACCGCGGGCGCGCTCAAACAGGTGGAGCGCATCAAGGGCCAGGCTGAGATCCGCCGCGCCGCGCTGAACACGGAACTCCAGGGCGTCGCCGATCAGATCAACGGCCTCGCGCTGGATTTCGTCGTGAAAGCCGGCGAGACCGGCAAACTCTACGGCTCCGTCACCACGCAGGATGTCGCCCTGGCCGTCACCGAGAAGATCCGCTTCGAAGTGAAGCGCCAGCAGGTGGACATGCAGCCCGTCCGCGAGATCGGCGAATACGTTGCCCACGTCCGCCTGACGATGGACCTCGTCCCCGAAATCAAGATCACCGTCCGCCGCGAGGGCGAGGCGGTTGAGGAAAAAGCCGAAGAAGAGAAGCCGAAGGCCAGGGGCAAAAAGGCCAAAGCCGAAGCCGAGGCGCCTGTGGCCGAGACGCCCGCCGCGGAACCCGAAGCGCCCGCCGGATAATCCCAAAGCCAGGTTTCCCAAAGAAACCTGGTTTCTCTTTGTGGTACACTTTTGCCATGCCCGAACCCAAAGCGACCATCGGTCAGCGGCTGAAAAATATCCGCGTCGAACGCCGCCTCAGCATCGAAAAAGCGGCCGAAGCCACGCGCATCCGCGTCCCCTATTTGCAGGCGCTGGAGGAGGACAACTACTCGGTCATGGCCTCCGCCGCGCAGGGACGCGGCTTCCTTAAGATTTACGCCGGATACCTGGATCTCGACCTCGATGCGGCCATGCAGGACCTTCAACGCGCGGACGATTCGGCAGAGGTCCCGCCCGCGGCCGCTTCCCCTGAATCGGTTGCCGTCGCTCCCGCGCCTGACGCGCCCCCGCCCGCTCCCTCCGAACCGACAGCGGACCGCCGTCCATTTTGGGCGCGTCTCCTGCGGAGGTCCGCTCCCGAAGCGGACGCGGCGCCCCTGCCCAAACCCGCGGCGACGGAAGAGCCCGTCCCCGCGCCCCCGGAGCCGGAGCCTGAACCCCTCTCCCAGTCCAGACCTGAACCCGAACAGACGCTTGTGTCCGTCAAAAAAACCGCCGCGAAGAAACCCAGGTCGGCGGCGAAGGTTTCCAAATCCAAAGGCGGGACGGCGGAGGCCGATACGAAGAAGCCTGCGGGTAAAAAAAAAGGACCGGTGAAGAA